>NZ_BAAGBJ010000005.1:0-201880 GCF_054785075.1 Lacticaseibacillus suihuaensis
CCGTGGTCTCCGTCATCGACACCGGGATCGACGCATCGCACAAGGACATGCGCCTGAGCGACCCGTCCAAGGCCAAGATTTCCCAAGACGACGCCAACGCCTTTGCCAGCTCCGTCGGCTACGGCCGTTTCCTGACCGACAAGGTGCCTTACGGGTACAACTACGCTGATGACTCCAACGAGTACATCGCCGACGACGATCCGGAAGAGCAGCACGGCATGCACGTGGCCGGCATCATCGGCGCCAACGGCACGACCGGCGACCCGACGACCTCGGTTGTCGGCGTGGCCCCTGAAGCCCAATTGCTGGCGATGAAGGTGTTCTCGAACTCCGACGCCGAGGCGACGACCGGTTCCGACACCGTTGTGGCCGCGATCGACGACTCCGCCAAGATTGGTGCCGACGTCCTGAACATGTCACTGGGTTCCGGTTCTGGCACCCAAATGGCTGACGATCCGGAACAGGCCGCGGTTCAAAACGCGATCGACGCCGGTACCGCCGCGGTCATTTCCGCCGGTAACGACGGCTCCAGTACTTCCGCCACCGACGGCTCCAACGCCAGCTACTTCGACACCGAAGACACCGAAATGGTCGGCGGCCCTGGTGTTGCCCGCAACGCGACGACCGTTGCCGCGGCCGAGAACACCGACGCCGTTGGCTACTCCGTCAGCATCACGGACGGCGACACCGACGTGGTGACGCCTGAGCTGACCCAGATGTCGACCAGCGCTACCCAAAAAGACTTCGATTCCAAGAAGTTCTTCGTCGCGCGTGACGCCGATGGCAAGCTTGGCCTCGGGACACCCGACGAGTTCACCGCCGACGCCGCCGGCAAGGTGGCGGTGGTTGCCCGTGGCGACCTGGCCTTCACCGAAAAGCAGGCCAACGCGCTTGCGGCCGGTGCCAGCGGCTTGATCATCGTCAACAACACCGATGGCGATGTGCCTTTGACCTCCATGTCCATCGACGACAGCATCCCGACGATTTCCTTGTCCCAGACCCAGGGTAACAAGCTGGCCGACTTTGTGACGGACGGTCACACAGATGACACGTTCAGCGTTTCGCTTGGTCTGCGTCAGTCGCACAACGCGGCTTACGACGCCGACAAGATGTCTTACTTCACGTCTTACGGCCCGACCTCCGACCTGTCCTTCAAGCCGGATATCACGGGCCCTGGTGGTAACATCTGGTCGACCCAAAACAACAACGGCTACATCAACATGTCCGGGACCTCGATGTCCTCACCGTTCATCGCCGGCACCCAGGCCCTGTTGAAGGAATCGATCACCAACGCCGACAACCCGTTCTTCGCCCAGTACGAGGCGATGAGCGGCGCCGAAACGGCCAGCCTGTTCAAGACCATCGAGATGAACACGGCCAAGCCAATCCTCGACGACAACTACGACAACGCGATCCAGTCCCCACGTCGCCAAGGCGCCGGGATGGTCGACGTCGAGGCCGCGATCGAACGCCTCGAGACCAACCCGTCGACGGTTGCGTCCGACAACGGCTACCCGGCCGTTGAGCTCAAGAGCATCAGTGGCAACAAGCGCCAGTTCAACGTCACCTTCACCAACCGCACGGCCACGGATCTGACCTACACGCTGGATCCGACCACCGGCACCCACGCCGTATACACCGATGCGATCGATCAGACCGATGGCACGATGTACGACACCCAGGTTTACGGGGCGACGATCCGCGCCAACGACGACATCGTCGTGCCGGCCAACGGCACCAAGACCGTGACCCTGACGCTGAGCCTGCCTGAAGTCCTGAGCCAGAACCGCTACATCGAAGGTTTCATGGGCTTCACCGGCTCCGACGGCACGACTTCGAACCTGCCTTACATGGGCTTCCGCGGCAACTGGGATGCCCAGCCGATTTTTGATCCGGTCAACGGCCAGTCTGCCCAGGCCCTGGGGCTTGGTTCCTCGACCTTCCTGTACAGTGGCAACTCGATTCTGGGGACCACCGGCGATTCCGAGACCGTCGATCAAGACGCGGTTGCGATTTCGCTCAGCCCGGATGCCGACTACACCACCGTTCAGGGTGAGGCCTACACGTTCCGCAATGCGTCCGACGTGACCTTCCAGATTCTGGATGCCGATGGCAACGTGGTCACCACGCTGTCTAAGTCGACCAACGAAACCAAGTCGTACTACTACCAGACCGGCGGTTACTACCTCACGGTTAGCCTGCCGAAGTGGGACGGGACCGTCTTCAACCAGACGACCGGCAAGTACGAGCAAGTGCCAGACGGCCAGTACACCTACCGCGTTACTGCGATTGGCGACGGCGCGTCCGAAGACAGCCGCCAGACGCTTGATCTGCCGTTCAAGATTGACTCCGTGGCACCGGAATTGCGCAACATCGGTCTGACCTCTGAGAACGTTGACGGCAAGACCCAGTACTACGCAACGGGTGAGGTCAAGGATGACTTCTCCGGTCTGGACATCAGCAAGCAGGCCGGCGTCGGCATCAACGGCGAGATCAACTTCGACACCTACGAAGTGACCGGCACCACCGCCGATGGCTACACGCAGATCAAGGTACCTTTGACCGATGCGCAGGCCAAGCTGCTGGCCGGCGGTCGCAACAACGTCGAGCTGTACGTGACCGATAACGCCACGAACTACGTGGATGACGTTAACGCGAACGTCCAAAAGCCTGGTGCAATCGGGAGCGGTCTGGTTTTGACCAACCCAATTCCGTCGACCATCAACATCTCCAACAAGGCACTGCAAATCATCTCCGGTGGGGTCTACTACCTCATGCAGGGGACCTACGACGGCGATGTTTACGGGACTTACACCGATAAGAACGGCGACACCCAGGACCTGATTGTCAATAACGACAACGGTGACTTCATGGCCGCAATGCCAATCACGGCCCTGGCCGACTACGATACGAGCTTCAACTTCTACGCCGACGCCGCTCACACGCAGCTGCTCGGCCGCTACAACGCTCACGTCGCACTGACCACGCCTGAGCTTGGCAGCTTCACCGTTAACGGTGGGGCGGATCAGACCTCCGAGGCGACCGTCAAGGCTGCCGGGACCGTCTCCGACGACACGGTTTCTGCCACGGCTTCGATCAACGGCGGAGACGCCATCGACCTGCCAATCGACGCCAGCCACAACATCGACACCGAGCTGCCGGTAACCTTCGGCGACAACGCGATCACCATCACGCTGACCGATGCCGACGGGAACACGGACTCCTTCGATTACACGGTCAACTCCAGTTACGATGCGACGCCTTTGACCAACGCGGTCACCTTCGACAACGGGATTAAGTTCGGGACCAACTACATGGATACCAACGATAAGGCCTACGATGCCGCAACCGGCACCTACCACCTGACCGGCCATGTCAAGCACCCGACGACCAGCCTCGAAATCGAGGGCAAGCACGTCGACGTCAAGTCCGACCTGTCCTTCAGCGTTGACCTGAAGGTTGGCACCCTGGGCAAGCACGACTTCAGCGTCGTATTCGGCAACACCCTGACCGGTGAAACCGTTCAGGAGCGTGTCTCCATCGTTCTTGATTCCATTGCGCCGGAACTGACGCTGGATCAGGCCACCGATACCGACATCCACACCGACAAGGACACCTTCACCATCAGCGGGACCGCGACGGACAACTTCGATTACCTCGAAGTCTACATCAACGGCAACCAAGTGGTTCAGACTTACGGTGGCGCCAACTGGAACACCAAGACGCCTGGCACCAGCCAGCCGTTCTCCGAAGTTGAGAAGCTGAACGAGGGCAAGAACGTCTTCACGGTCACGGCTTCCGACTCCACGGGCAACCAGGTTGAAAAGACCGTCACGGTTTACTACGACAAGCCAGCCACGACCGGCACCGAAACCGGCACCGGCACGGAAACTGGCAACACGGGTTCCGAGACCACCACGGACACGATCCAGAGCGTTCTGGACGCAATCGCGGCGGCCAAGAAGGACGCCAGTGACGTCGGCGAGGCCATCAACCCGGCAACGGGCAACACCTTCAACGGCGACTTCAACGCTCTGGCCGCTGACCTGAAGATCAGCAAGCTGACCCCGGCCCAGGCCAAGGCGCAGCTCGCCGACCTGATCAAGGCGGTTGAGGCCTACCGCACCGCCAACGGCATCACCGCGCCGACGACGAACACGGATACCGACACGGATACCGATACGGACACCGATTCGGACACCGATACCGACACGGATACCGATACGGACACTGATACCGACAGTCCGGTCCTGACCGCGATTGACGCGGCCAAGAAGGCGCTTGGCGCGACGCTCGGCGAAACCACGAACCCGGCCACGGGCCGCACGTTCTACGGCGACCTCGACGCCCTGGCAGCGCAAGTCAAGGCCGGCTCCATCTCCGATGAAGACGCCGAAACCACGCTGAACCAGATCATCAGCGCCGCCTACGTCCAAGGCGATATCGCCACGGTCAAGGCAGCTTTCGCCAAGGCCGACTTGGGCAACACCAAGGACACCGCGACGGGCCGCACGTTCAACGGCGACGTTGACTACCTGAAGGCTCAGGCCGCTTCCGGCGCAATTACGCCAGAGGATGCCGAAAAGCAGCTGAGCGGGTTCGTTGACAACGCGCTTGACGCCTTCACTGCCGCCATCAAGCAGGCAACGCCGGTCGCCATTGGCAACGCGACGGATGCCGCGACGGGCCGCAGCTACTACGGCGATCTCGACAACGCGAAAGCGGCCGGTCAAAAGGCCACGACGCTTGCCGACAAGCTGGCGCAGTTCGACGCGCTGATCGGCTTCAAGGCCGACATCGCAGCCGCCAAGGCCGGCACCACGGCCCCGGCCGCGACGACGGACACCAAGACCACCACGACCAAGGTCGGCGCGAAGTTCGCCGCCTTCGCCAAGGCCGTCAAGGCAGCCTTCCAGAACCTGACCAAGTAAGCTAGGTCACAACAAAGCACGACCAGCGCAGCAATGCGGTGGCCGTGTTTTTTGGTCCGGTCGGTTACGAGGGTGACCGATTGGACTTGAATCGCGCGAAAACTCGCAGAACCCACGATTGTAAAAACGCGAGTCAAAAGAGTTGACACCAAATTGGTCCAGTGTTAAGCTACTCGCGAACGATTGCTCAAGTGCGGGGGCGACGCTGTGGCCGCAGCGCTGGCACCTCTGCCGCATAGGGGAACGATCCGGAGCGCAAGCGCCTCTAGTACCCAACCCATGCCAAGCCGCAGTGTATTGCCACACGGCTTTCAAACTCAAGAGTTTTAGTGCAACCCCTTCAACTTAGGAGGAGATACCAGGGCATAGGATTTCACCAACCCACCGCTCGCACCAAGTTAGGATCTACTCGCAACGCGAGGTAGCTGCGGCCCCGACGAGCGCGGTGGCGGACCACTTTGGCAAGACGAAGCCAGGAACGTAACCAAATAAGCCAAGGCCACCGGCTTCACTGAGTCCGGTGGCTTCGGCGCGGCCGCCGCAACGATTGAGTTGCGGCGGTTTTTTGACGTCACCAAGGCGCCAAAAAAGCCCCGGCTGGTGGCACAGCGGGGGCAGGAGTAAGGAGTTTGGAATATGAAGAAAGTGGGTTTGGGGATAGAAGTAAGTGGCAGGCTTATTTCTATGGTTCCAGAATAACCGGCGCGTGTGAAGAATCTGTGAGCGTTGCGAGAAGTTACTGCGGCAGCTACACCGCCAGCAGCTTGAGCAGCGTCAGGGCCGCGACGGTTTGCAAGGCGCCGACGCTCAGGCCGTAAGCCAGGAAGCGCCGGCCCTGGCGCATGAAGTTGGCGAAGTTCAGGCGCAGCCCGATGGCGGCCAGCGCCGTGGTCTCGAACCAGGTGGAGACAAAATGCGCCCCGCTGGCCAAAACCGGCGGCAGCGTCACCGCGGAGTTGAGGACGCAGAGAATCAAGAAGCCCAGCACGTACCACGGCACCGGTAGCCGGCGCTTGGCCTTGGCCGGAACCGCCGAGGGCGATCCTTCGGTTGGCGCCGGTTGTGCGGTCGCGGCAGTTGCGCCGGCCACGTGACCACTGGCGGCAATGGCAGCCTCTGACCCTTTGCCGACCGCCTCGGTCATCGCGGCTGTTTCGGTCATTGCGGCCGTCTCGGTCGTTGCGGCCACCGGGATCGCCCCGGCTGCCGCTGCCGTCGCGGTCGCCTGCGTTCGCCGCACCTTCTGCGTGAACAGCGTCACCACCACGACCAGCATGATGATGCGGGTGATTTTGAACAGCATCGCGTAGGCCACGACCTGGGGGCTGAGGAGGCTGGCGCCGGCGACCACCTGGCCGACCGACTGCAGGGTGCCGCCGAGCATCGCGCTGGTCGCCAGGATGTGGCGGCCGAAAACCGCCTGGCCCAAAAAAGGCAGCGTCAGCATCATCACGGTGCCCAGCAGGTTGACCAGCGTGATCGCCTCGCCCTTCTCCCGGTCGTCGGCACCGATGGCCGGGGCGATGGCGCCGATCGCGCTGGAGCCACACACCGCATTGCCGCCGGCGAACATCAGGCTCATGGTTTCACCAAACCCCAGCCGCCGCCCGATCAGGTAGGCGCCGCAGATCACGATGGTCATCATCAAGAGGACGTAGACCAGGCCGCGCCACCCCATGTGAGCGATGGTCTGGAAGGTGACGGTCAGGCCGAGCAGCACCACCGAGTACTCGAGCAGGCGGCTTTCGGCCAGCTTGGTGCCGGTGCCAAGCCGCGGGTTGCGGCACAGGGTGTTGCCCAAGACGATGCCGAGGAGAATGGCGAGCGTGGCGCCGCCGAGCTGCGGTAGCCAATGCGCGAGACCGGTCGCGGCCAGGGCGACGGCGAAGGACAGGGTGAAGCCGGTCGCAACTTGTTTGAGACGTGACATGGGATTCCTTTCGGGTGCGTTTTGACCCGAGTATACCCGGGATTTAATATCAGCGGATATCATTGTTATAATATCAGTAATCACAAAAACGGATAACAAGGAGTCCCGGATGAAAAACCTGACCACGTTCAAAACGGTGTACGAAACCCGCAGCTTCAGCAAGGCCGCGGCGCTGTTGTTCATCGCCCAGCCGACGGTATCGGCGCAGATCAAGCAGCTAGAGGCGGAGTTCAACACCGTGCTGTTCATCCGCAACGGCCGCGGCCAGCTCGGCGTGACGCCGGCGGCCACGCAGCTCTACCAGGCAGCCAGCGACATGCTGGCGAGCTGGGCCCAGGTGCATGAGGCGCTGGCGGCCGGCCCCGCGGTACGGCACCTGCGGCTGGCGGCCTCCCACACCTTCGCCACGGCGCTGTTGCCGGGCCTGTTGCCCGGTCTCTACGCCCAGTTCCCGGCGGTGCGGTTCTCCGTGGCGATGGCCAACTCCTACGCGGTCCAAACCGCCGTGGCGCAGCACGACGCCGACCTGGGGTTCATCGAAAAACCGCTGGTGACGACGGGCCTCGACCGCACCCCCTTGATGGCCGATCAGCTGGTGCTGGCCGGCTCGGGTGAGCCCTTCCTGGTGCGGGAGCCGGAGTCCGGCGTCGCCTACTACACCGCGCGGTACTTGGCCGAGCACAACGTCCAAGGGCCGCAGTTGACCGTCTCCTCCAACGCGATCATCGTCGCCTTGCTGCAGCAGGGCTTCGGCAGCTCGCTGCTGTCCAGCCGCGCCGCCGCCGGCCTGCCAACCACGCCGCTTGGCCCCGACTTTGTGCGGCACTTTTACCTGCTGACCCGCAGCGGCGATGCGGCCGTGGCGCCGGTGGCCGCGGCCATCACCGCCTGGGCGGCCGCTTGCTCGGACTGACGCGGCCTGGCCAGGCTAGCGGCCGCCGGTTTGGACTGAAGGTAAGGCGCTAGCCCGGCTGCGGCGGCCGAATCGGGCTGCGGCGACCGGTTCAGGCTGGCGGCCACCGGTTAGGACTGAAGGTAGGCCGCTGGCCAGGCGGCCGCAGACCCGGGACGCAAACACGGCCCCTTGCAGCAATCGCGCTGCGAGGGGCCGTGGTTTTGGTCTAGTAGACGAAGTCGAGAATCAACCAGCCGAGGCCGGTCAAGACGATCAGGCCGATGATGTTCAGGCCGAAGAAGTCGAGGAAGAACTTGCCATTCTTGTGGTTGCCGAAGTTCGTGTATTCTTTGTAAACCAGCAGGTTGTTCATCGAGCCGATCACGGTGCCGAGGCCGCCGATGTTGGAGCCGAGGAACAGCGCCGCCGACATCGTGGTGAACTTGCCGATCAGGACGGTCGACGGGACGTTGCTGATGAACTGACTGGAGATGATCGACGTCAAAAACACCGAGTGCTCGGAGGTCATCAGGCCGGACACGAGGTTGACGACCCAGGGAATCTGCTGCAGCACCGAGACGATGACGAAGAAGCCGGCGAAGGTCAAGACAATCGCGTAATCGACGTCGCACATGATTTTCGGTGCCAGGGCGATGGCCAGAATGATGGCGGCAATCGCGCCGACCCAAGACGGCAAGACGTGGAAGACCCCGGCGAAAATCACCAAGGCGACGATGCAGGTGACGACGGTCGGCCGGGCCTGGATACGGATGTCGCGGAACGGCACCGCCGGAATCGGCTGCTTTTTGACGAACAGGCTGAAGCCGAACAGCAGGGCGAGGCTCGCAATCAGCAGCGGAATCGACCAGCTGAAGAAGCGCAGACCATTAATTTGGTAGTGGTTCATGAGGAAAATGTTGTGCGTGTTCCCGAAAGGCGTGAACGCGCTACCGAAGTTCGCCGCCATGCCGATCAGCGTGACTGGTAGGACCTCGGGCAGCTCGTACTTCTTGGCGATGCGCAGGTACAGTGGCACCAGCGTGATCACCGTGACGTCGTTGGTGAGAAACATCCCAGCGACGACGGCCAAACCCAAAAACAGCCAGGTCAGCTGGCGTGTGTTTTGGGCCTTGGTGGTGAGGCGGTAGGCGAAGTAGTCAAGGATATGTAGGTGCTCGAAGATCTGAATAATCGTCATCATGGCCAGGATCGACCACAACGTCGAGAAATTGATGTCCGCGAGCTTCGGCTTGGCAAAGAACAGGCTGATCACGGCAAGCGCCGCGGTGATCTGGAGCACCCGGTCCCTTGCGATGTTTCTGATTACGGTCATATTCACACTCTCCAAAATGACTCAACAGTACCATTTTGCGCTTATTCTGTTGCGCTGACAACGGCTTTTGTGTAAAAGCTATGTAAATCTCATGCCAGCCTAACAATCGCAAAAACGTCAAAAAAGTGGGTAAGAAACGGCGGTAAAAACCCGTCAATCCGGCATTCGTCTCTGAAATTAAAATTATGAAACCGTATTCTACAAAACGCGGTGATGTGTAAAAAACACGTAATAACCTGTTACAATGTCGTTTATTCGTAAACAGCAACAGGATTATTCGACCGAACGAAGGCGGCGAAGTTGACCGGACGACCCCGAATGTGCTGGCGCAACCGGTCGGCGGTGGCGGGGACCGGCGGAGATTCGGCGCCTTGAAGGGGTGACTGTGTCGAGGTCGGTCCGGCACCCGCACAGGCGGTGGTAGTTCAAGTCCTTTGGCCAAAGCGCGTCGGCTCGCGACGCAAAAAGTTAAAGGTGTAAAGTTTATCGCGCATTGATCAGTTGCCGCAGCTGCCGCAATCGCGCCGCGTCGGCGTTTTGCCGTCTGTTGGCCGCCGGAGACGCGATAGTTCAGGCGGTAGGCGGTTTCTTTCACAAGACCATGGGAAGCGGGGGTGACAACTTTATTTCTATATAAATGGTCACTGCCAACCCCATCTCACCGGGCTGCGAATGGGCAGGGGCCGCCAAAAGTACTAATAGTTAATATTCAGATATTAATTTTCAAAATTTCAAATCCCGTAAACCGGATTATTCAAATGTGAATTTTTTTAGGGGTGTTCAGCCGCTAGAATTAAGAGTGTAGAAAAGATGTTGCAGAGCCGCCAACCGGTTCACATACACAAACATGGAGGGATTTCCTTATGAAGAAGAACGTTAAACTTACCGCACTTGCTCTGTTCTCCACCCTGGCCTTGACCGGTGTCATGGCGGCCAACAGCGTTTCCGCTGCCGAAGTTGATCCACAAAAAAACCCAGCCGCTGAAACGGGTCACGCCTACGTGACCTTCACCCGTAACACTACCACCGGCCCAATCAAGCCGACGGCACCTGCCGGCACCACCGATACCGGTAAGACCAACGAAACCGGCGCCTTGACGCTGGATGCAATTCCGACCAGCCTGAACTTCGGGACTCAGGAGGCTTCGGCCACCAACACGAAGATTAACCTGCTGGCCTCCACCGATACCGACCGCGCCGTTTCTCAGAATGAGGCCACCACGGATATCTCCAACGATGGGACTGACCCGGACGCCACCAGCCGCTCGATCTTCACTCAGGTAACCAACCTGCTGCCGGCTGAAGTGACCAAGGACGCCGATGGCAACGTCACCGCCGAAACCCCAGTCACCTGGAACCTGAGCGCTCAACTGAGCGACTTCAAGACGACCGACGGCGCATCTTCTTTGACCGGTGCCAGCATCACGCTGAACAGCGCGAAGAGCCAGAAGCTCGCCGACGACGGCAAGAGCTGGAGCGTTGACCCGACCAACACCAGCCTGAGCTCCAACATCGTGCTGAAGGCCGGCGGTGCCGCTTACACCTACGCAACCAGCACCGACACCGGGATTTTGCAGCAGGTTTGGGACACCAAGGACGTGAGCCTGAACGTACCGACCGGTTCCCAGACCATCGGTAATTCCAACGCAACCGTGACCTGGACCCTGAGCGCCGTGCCTGGCGATCTTCACGCCCTGGGCGAAAACTAAACGCTGTTCAGAACTAAGCACCGCACCATCGAAAGTGGTAGACTAATTTTGCCAATCTAAAGAGGTAATCATCAACGACGAGGTATTTGGGGATAATGATCAGCAAATGGGGAAAAATCATCGCGACGGCTGCGGCTGTCATCGGCGTCGGGCTGTTCGGCTCGCAGTCGGTGTCCGCCGCCAGCGGAACGGAAGGCGTCAAGTCAGTGCCGCTTTCCGTGATTCCGGTCGCGAATAAGTATCAGATTGGGACGAACGCCGCCTACTTCAACTTGAAGATGAAGCCGGGACAATCGACCGAGCTGCAGGTCAAGCTGGCCAACACCGGCAGCAAGCCGCTGAAGGTGCGGGTGACGGCCACCGCCGCCACGACCAACGACGCCGCGCAAGCCGACTACACCAACGCCTCGACCAAGTACGACGCGACGCTGGCTCACCCGTTGCCGACCTTGATCAAGATTCCCAAGGCCTATCGCAACCTCACGATTCCGGCTCGCACCACGGCGCTGTACCACATGCCGCTGACCATGCCCAAGCAGGCGTTCAAAGGCGTCATCTTAGGTGGTCTGCACGTGCAGCCGGTCGTCGCAAGCAGCGCGAAGTCGGGTATCAGCAACCAGTACGCCTACGTGATGGCGATTCAGCTGACCAACGGGACGGCGCAAAAGGCCGACCTGCGGCTGAAAAGCGTGTCGGCCGGCCGTGCGGATTCGCAGACCAGCGTCAACGCGACACTGCAGAATTTTCGCGCCAGCCTGCTGACCAACGGGACGATTAAGGCTCGCGTCACCAAGCAGGGGCAAAATCGCACGCTGAAGTCACTCACCATGGCTAAGGCATCGGCGGCACCGAACTCCCACTGGACCGTCCAAGTGCCATGGGCTGGCGCCATCGCCCCTGGTGACTACACGCTGCACCTGACCTACCGCTCCACGGACAAGCAGTTCTTCAGTGCCCGGACCTGGACGTTCACCAAGAACTTCCACGTTTCGGCCATCCAAGCCGCCCAGTACACGCTGGCGGAAATGCACATTCCGTGGTGGGTCTACCTGATTCTGGTCTTGATTCTGATTCTTTTGATCGTGCTGATCATTCTACTTCTGAAACGCAGAAAGAAGGAAGACGAGCATGAGGAGACACCTAGCGCTTAAGCTGATTGTTGCCTTGCTGCTGGCTGTCGCGCCGCTCGCCGCCACCCAGGTGCAAGCGGCAGATGACGCCACCGGCACCGCCTCGGTCACATTCACCGGCAAAGCCCTGAACCCGCGGGATCCAACCCTGCCGCTGACCGGCGGCGGTGGCACGACCAGCGGCAACTCGGGCCACAAAGCCGAGCCAACCGTGGTGGTCACGACCAAGGCCGAAAAGACCAAGGTCAAAACCGCCCAGACGGCGACCAAGACCACGGCCGCCACGACGCAGACGCGGCTGCCGCAAACCGGCAGCGTGACGCTACCAGCCGCGGCGGTCATCGCCCTGGCGCTGGTCGGCCTTGGCCTGGCCGGCTGGACGCTGCGCCGCGACGCAACATTAGCTGAATGAAACTGAAGAAGCGCCGGGCTGCCAAGGTCTTGGCGCTTCTTTTGGCCATAACAGGAGGGAGGGGCCGCTGATGCGAGCCTGGCGCTGGATCAATCGGATACTCGCCGCCGCGGTGGTGGTGCTGGCCGTCGTCGCCTTGGCGCGGCTGGGCTTCACCGCCTATGCGGCCCGGGCCATCCGGCCGCAGCACGTCGCGGTCGGCCAGACCACGACGGAGTCGGCCGCGGCCAGCGAGCCGCAGCTGGCGCTGTCCGGTCTGCGCTACCGCACCGGCCGCGACTTCCTGAACCGGCCGGCGCTGGTGGTGTCCTACCACCTGCGCAACCGCGGTGGGGCCGCCGCACTGCCGTCTTACGTGCTGGACAGCACCGTGACGTTTCTCCAGCAGACTCAGACGGGGCTGACCGGCGTGTTGGCCACCACGACGCTGGCGTCCGGGCAGCTGAGCATGCTCGCGCAGAACTACGCCGAGAATGCCGGCATTAAGCTCAAGGCCGGCGAGACGGTCAAGGTCATCGCCGCGTATCGGCTGGAGCGTCTGAACCTGCCGGTGACCGTGATGATTAACGGCCGCCAGGACCGCATCTTGCAGCCCTGGCGACTGAAGGCGGTGACGACCGATGAGTAAGAACAATCGCCGATCCAGCCCAAAACGTGCGGTCGTGACGCCGACCGGCTCGCAGAAGCCGCGGCGCCGCTGGTGGGTTCAGGCCCTGGCCTCGGTGCTGCTGACTGCCGGGCTGGCGCTTGCCACCTATGTGTTTCAAGACCAGCTGACCGCGGCGCTGATTCGGCGCAACCGCGTGACGGTGACCACCGCCTCGGTGACGCAAGCCAAGCACCAGACGACGACTACGACGCCGAGCTATGATTTTGCTCGCGTCAAGCCGCTGTCTCTGGCCGGCCTGAGCCAGACGGCGATGGCGCAACACGCCGTGGCCGCCGTCGGCAAGCTGGTCGTGCCGGATGTCGGCATGAACCTGCCGATTGCCCTGGGCGTCGGCGACAACGTGCTGGCCTTCGCCGCCGGAACGCTCACCGCCGACCAGGTGATGGGCCACAGCAACTACGCGCTGGCCGGCCACCACGTTCACACCGACGAGGCCTTGCTGTTCGGACCGCTGGTTCGCACCCGCGTCGGCACCCAGGTCTTCGTCACCGACATGACCCGCGTCTACGCCTACCAGATCTACGCGAGAACCTACATCCGCGCCACCCAGGTCGGGGTGTTGAATCCGACCAAGCAGCCGGAGCTGACCCTGGTCACCTGCGACGATGACGGCACCGGCCGCCTGGTCATCCAGACCCGGCTGATCGGTGAGACCACGGTGGCCAAGGCCCCACAAGCGCTGCAAAAGGCGATTGCGAAAAACGAGTGATTGGTGGCTGTCAATCTGGCAGAGCTGCGTTAGCAGTTGAGTCCGGCGGTCGCTTCACGGCCCCAACCAACGCCCCGACCCAACGGCCCCGCCCGACGACACTCGCCGGGATGTCCGACCACACGTCGGTCACCGGATGAACGACTCGAATGAACAGGATGCACAAAGCCTTTTTAGCAAAGCTGGCGGCAATTGCCGCCGGTGATGCGCTATGATTATCTTATACAAACCCACGGGAGGAATCGCCATGCGCAATCTTCATGCGAAAACTAAAAAGCCGCTGCGGCTCAGACTGATCACCCTGCTGGCCACCTTGATGGCCGTCGCAGGCAGCCTGGCCGGTGCGGTGCCAGTTGTGCTGACCGCCGCGGCGATTCCGGGCAGCATCCAGATGGACACGACGGACAAGACTAGCAACAGCTACGTGGCTGGGCAGACTGTCAATGTTAAGGTCGTTGACAGCGACGCCAGCGTCGGTCGCACGGTGACCTATGACCTCGGCGCTGCCAACTTAACGAGACGACCGACACCTTGAAGGCCGGACTGACCGCCTTCGACAGCACCATGACGACGCTGGATAACGCGAAACTCACGATGACGCTGTCAGGCAGCACGGTGACCGTGACTTACAAGACCAGTGGCACCGTGTCGTACGCGATTCGCGCGACGGCCGGGCATTTTGCCCAAAATGCCAGCAACAACAAGTCGACACTGGCGGCCTCGGTTGGCGGCGTCACCGCCGGTTCACTGAGCCTAAGCGAGGCCTACAGCATGGCGAACCCGACGCGGTCGGCGGATGGCTACCGGTTCATTCCGCGGTCGGTCGGTAACGACGTTGATGGAGCCCCGTACACACTTTCTGAATTTCCGCTTTTCTACTACACGCGAGGATGGCTCGACGGGACAATGCAGTATGCAACCTTGTACGATAACGCCTCCAGCAATTCAATGTCGCTGTTGAAATATACGATGGGCCTTGGATCGCTCAGCGGTGGTGGCGTGACGGCCGGCAACGGTGCGGTCCCGGCAGGATTCTTCACCGATTATTACAGTAACGTCGCTGGCGTACCAACGCTCGTACCGACGCTTTCCGGCATGATACCCTTCCAGAGTTCAACTTTGATCAGTTATAAGACCTCTGTGGGTGGGACCATTGGCAACACCGGGTCTTATGCGCGTCTAAACACCTCTCTTTTTAGTAAGAATTACTATATGCCTAACACGCCAGTCCTCCCGACTATCAGCTTGGATGGCTTAGGAATGCCTCTATGGAATAACACGAAGAGCTCGGCCAACAAGGGCCTCCAGCAGTACACGGTGGTCGGCAAGACCTTATACCTCAAGCTCTACCAGGTGAAGTCGCTGAACGTGATTGATTCGGTGAAGAATACGTCGGTTGCAAACGTCGACGCCGAGTTCGCCGACATGCAGGCTAAGACAACGGCTGGCGGTGACGCTGAAATTCAGCCTAAGGGTTACACCACGGGCTCCGCTTTTTACTGGGGGGTGGGGACCGGCGACGGCAACCAGCCGCTGTCGAGCCTGAGCTTCACCAACAGCGATCAGTACTACCTGCCAGGTGGTAAGTTCACTATCGGCTTGGATTCAACGACGGGCAAAATCACCTCGACTGCACCGACTGGTGTGACGAAAACGGTTGCCGCCAAGGCAGACTCGCGCCTTGAGACCCTGAACGTCTACGTGACGCCGCTAAGCAGCCTGACCGATGCCCAGAAAACCATGCAGATCAAGGCGGTCAACGCGGCCACCCCGACAGAAGTGGTGCCCGGGGAACAGTTCACGCTCAATGAGTTGAACAACACGACCGACGCCATGACCGGCGGCGACCAAACGACCGCCACCAGCACCGGTCTGGCCAGCTGGAGCGTTCCGAACACCTTGCTCGGGACCCAGACCCGGTATGTTTCCTTCAAGGCGACGGCGCCAAGCGGTTGGACCGCGCCGACCAAGACTTACTACGCCAAGTGGGAGCTGGGCAAGGGCTTCACCGGTGTCAGCGCCGTTGGGGCGACTGGCAGCTTCGATACCACTGTCGACAGTGTCTCGATTAGCAACGGTCAGCTGGTGGTCGGCAACACCAAGCAAGCGGCGGTGAAGACCTACACGATTGAAACGGAGTACTCCGTGTCAACGTCAGAGGCGATTGGGAATACGCCAACCTATAATGCTGGTAGCCTAAAGCATCTGGCCGGCGCCTCTGTTAAGTTATTAGGTATGGGCTCGACCAGCACCGGTAAAGCGCTGACTGTTCCGGCACAGGCCGATGGTATTCTTGACGTCACCGATGCTCAAATTGCTAGCCTATTTGGTACTACCGCTGGTGCCGTTGCGGCCGGAACGACATACGATGTACGCATGACCGTGGACGGGCAAAAGGCGAAATATGCTAATCCAACTGACCCGACTGAGGCCGGTATGGTTGGCTTTACCAACCCGTTACCACGAACGGTTAAGTTTACATTTGGCGGCAGTAAGCCAGGATTTTCGACCTACAAGACGACAACTAGCACTGACCCTTACAAAATCGAAGACTATCGGTACCTCGATGCCAGCAACTCTAGTTACGTGAGTGTTCCCGACGGGGGATTGGCCGTTGTTTTTCGGCGTGAAACTTTGATCATTCAGGGGCACACGCTTGATGATCAAACAGTCGGTCTGCCAGGGGCTCAGTTGCAGTTGACGTTTTATTCAGACGCGGCCCGGACCAAACCGATTGGCCAGGCCCTTGTGACAAGTGATGCGGCCAATGGCGAAATTGTTTTACCAGATCCCGATACGTTACTTGGTGGTAACGGAAAAATTGTGCCATTCACGGAGTATTACGTTCGGTTGACGCAACCACAGGCATTCACTGGGTACAGTGGCTTGGCAGGACAAGTTGATTTCGAATACGGACCATTTTTCTCCTACAAGATGTCTGCAAACAGCTACGAAAAGCCTTCGAATCCAACAGTTGTAAATGGCAATATTGTGATGAACTTTGACAGCACGGATGGTTCCGTTACTAACAGTTCCCAGATGTACGTCGGGTCCAGCATTACGGTCACCCTCCAGCAGGAGCTCCAGACGGTGCCGACCCTGACCACGCACCCGACGGACCTGAACTTCGGGCAGACCGTCATGGTGCCTTACGCGCAGCGCCAGGCCCTGAAAACCGGCGCGACCAAGCTCGCCGGCTGGAACGGCACCACGCCGCCGACCGTGCTGGCCACGAACCTGCCGACGGATCTCAGTGCGACCAGCGGCAGCGGCGTTCTCGCCGCCACCGTCGAGGCACCGACCGCCGGCGGCTGGCGGCTGAGCGTCACCGGCAACACGATGAAGCCCGAGGCGACCAGCGGGGACCTGACCGGCGCCGACATCAGCCTCGGGGCCGTGACGACCTACCTGGGTGACGCGACCAGCGCCGGCGCTAAGGTCGCCGGCCTGTCCGGCACCGCCAACCAAACCGTGCCGCTGGACGGCACCAAGCAGACGCTGGTGGAGAACCTCGCGGGTGCGGCCGGCACCTACCGGATGCTCTGGGACGCCAAGAACGTGTTCCTGAACCTCCCGGCCAACGCCGGTACCAGCAACGGCGACAACTACGCGGCCGACATGACCTGGCAGGTCGAAGTCGCGCCGTGATCGGCAATCAAAACGGCACCTCTCGAGAATTAGTCGAGAGGTGCCGTTTTTGCGTCTTGTGAACGTTCTGGGTGGTCGCTCACAAGGCGGCTTCATTCAGGCCGTTCATATTGTGAACCGCCCCTCACTCGGAACCCGAGCGGACGACAAAGTGGTTGGGATTCGCGCGGATCTGGCCACCTCGCCCGAAGCAATCCGGTGAGCCGCAAGTACCGGCCGCAAGCGATTACGCCGGCTCGACTCGGCGGCCCTGAAGCAACCGAGCAAGCCGCGGCTCTCGGTAGTGAGCGACAACCGGTCGTGGCTAGTTCCTCCCACACAATCGGTCGCGGCCGGCCGCTACCGGTTGCTCAGCAGGTAGAACACACCAAGCGCCAGTCCCGCCAGCACGATAATCAGGCCGGCGACCAGCCACGGCGCCAAGGGGATGCCCCGGTGCGTCGCGGGTTGGGTGCTGCTGGTCGCAGCCTGAGTGACCGCCGCCTTGACGCTGAACTGGCGGGTGAAGTGCCAGGTTTTGGCGCCGGCCTTGGCCGTGATGGCGGCCTCGTAGCGTCCGGCCGCCAGTGTCGTTGGGGTCAGCACCACCGGGAAGGCGAAGACGCTGTTGGGTGCCATGCGCAAGCCGCTGGCCTGGCGGTGAAGGACCACCTTGGTCGCGCCGACCCGGGTGACCGCCGCCTTGACACTCAGGTCGTTGACGATGGTTGCCGCGGTGTTTTCGAGCTTGGCGGCGACGGTCACACCGCTGCCGCTGGCGGTGGCTGCGACCTGGTTCAGCCGCAGCTTGGCCGCCGGCAGCGACTTGGTCTGGCGCAACTGCAGACCGATCACGTAGGCGACCTGGCCGGCGTCGGCGCCATCGGCCTGCTGGACCCGAATACCGCCCAGCAGAATGCCGGTGAAAGGCGTCTGCGGGACGGTCAGCCGCAGCGCCACGGTGGCGACCTTGTGCGGCGCGACGGTGACGGTGTGAACCGCCGGCAGCAGCGTCTCAATGTTGACGGCCAGTGACTTGGCCGCCGGCAAGTCGTGCCTGGTGTAATCGATCACACCGGTGGCGCTGGTGGCGGCGCGGTTGACGGCGACCTGGTAGCGGTGCGACGCCGCGGTTTGGTTTTGCACCTTGATGTGCAGCGTCTGCTCGCTGCCCGGCGTCACCCGCAGGTCGAGGTAGCCGCTTGCCCGGTCGATCTGGTTGCTGGGAAAAACCGGCGCCACCGCGAAGGTCGCGGCCTTAGCCGTGGCGACCGGCCACAGCAGCACCGCTGCGGCAAGCAGGAACAAAAAACTGGCCAATCGTTTCATAAAAAGCGTCTCCTTTGACTTTGGTTCCAGTTTACCAGTCTGGCCGGCGAGTTGCGACGGCAAGGTGATGATTCCCATAATCAGGTGCCGGTGCGACGCCCGGTCGGCTTTTGAAAGACTGAGTTGCGAAAAACGGATTGTCCCCGGTCGCGGTCGCAGAATTGTGCCTTACGGTGTTATTCTAACGCTAATGCACCGGCCTCCGTCGCGGCCCGGCAACCCGCGATGACGCTGATCCAGAATATGTGCATTATATTTCAATAATCATCTTGAAAAATGAGCGAAATCAACTAAACTGGACCTATAAAGTTCATTAACTGGGGGAACAGTTTTTCGGGAGTGTGACCAATCTGAGGAGTGGGTCACATGCAACGAAATGAACAACGTGCTAAATTAGCTCGGGCGACGTACCAGGAAAAACGTCACTACAAGATGTTCAAATCTGGTAAGGCCTGGGCAGTCATGGGCATCTCTCTGTTCTTTGCAGGGAGCCTTAGCTTCGTGCGGCCGGCCAGCCCGGTCCACGCTGCTGAGACCACTGCGGTTCAGACGGCGACGCCCCAGGTCACCATCCAGAATCTGACAGGCACCAGCGCGACCGGCAACGTCTTCGACGTCACCCTGGCCGCTGGCTTGGTGGCCCCGGACTGGACAGCTGAAGATTTCCAGACCACTGCGGTTGCAGGCCAGGACGGCCAGTACACCGCCACTTTGAGTACCCAGGGCCTGGCTGCCTTGCAGGCGGCCAACCCGGCCCAAAAGCTGGCGGCTAGCGACGTGAAGGCCGGAACGCTGACGGTGGCACAGCCGAGCGATACGCAGTCGGGTGCTGACAACGGCGTTAAGGCTACGGCCACCGGTGCCGTGACCGGGCAGACTGTGGCCGACCGGACCGTCGCAACCGCCGCCCAAGGGGTGACCGCCGCAAGCACGACCGCGGTCAAGACTGCCGGCACAAGTGAAGCAACAGGTTCAACCGAGGCGACGCCAAGCGTTGCGCCGGTCGATTCGCGTGACGCGACGGAGACGACTGATGCGGCCGGTATCGCGACCACTGGTGCGGCCAGCGGTGTGAGTGCGACCAGCACGGATGCAACCGCTGACATTGCCGAATCCGGCAATGCGGCCGACGGTAGTGCCGAGGACGCGGCCTCAACCGAGCAGGAGACCTCTCAAGAAGCGACCGCGACCAAGCGTTCGGCTCAAAGCGTCGCATCTGAGCCGGCTCAGACGGCGGCCGCACCGACCGGGACCACGCCGTCGAACGCCTCGACGGCGAAGCTGACGCCTTCCGCCACAGAAGTTGGCTACCAGTCCGGGCAGACTGAGTTCCACTTCACCGTTGATATGAGCGTCAAGCAGGGCGACGTGGTCACCGTCACGCTGCCAGCCGACACGGGGGTCTTCCTGTACAACCGAATCGCAGATTTCCAGTCCCCTGATATCGGTAGTACGAACGCTGTCAAAAATGCGGACGGCAGCCGGACTGTTACCACGACGTTCAAGCAGGGCGGGACCTTCCAACAGATCATTTATTACGATCTGCGGGGCAATTACACGGGTCAGGAGAAGCCGGCCGACTTTGTTGGTGTCCGTCATTACACCGCTACCGTTGACGTTAACGGAGTGCAGACCGGCGAAGCCAGCTGGACCGCCACGGCCACACCGACGGCCGACGTGAAGTCGCCGACCCGAATTCACCCGGGAACGAATATCGATAAAATTCTCCCGAACGTGGACTATGTCTGGGAGCTTGCGATTAACGAAGACGATGGGGTCTTCGATGACTCGAATGATTCGAAACGGGTCAACTCCGCGGTCAACCACGGTACCGTCATCACCGTGCCGACCCCGGCTGGTTTTGTTCTGAACGCTGATTTAACGGCAGCGGTCAACGCCTTTGATGACGGCACGACCATCACCCAGGCCGGCGGCGCAGGCAGTGATGTGATTATCACTGTGCCGAAGGGTGCTGGGGGCCAGAACTTCCAAGGTCAAGCACCTTACCGGATTGCCGGGCAGTTTGATTTGACGCAGACGACCGATGATCAGACCCTGACGGCGGCCGGTCCCGTGGTCATGGTGCAGCAGGTTGATTCGGCAGGGACCAAGTGGACCTTCACGGGTGCGACCTGGACGGATACGCTACTGGGTACCGCTGCTGGGGATCAAAGCGCTGTTGCTGAGTACGATGGCAAAGGTAACTCCAGCAGCAACGAGGCAAAGCTGGTTCTGGACGCCGATCCGACCAATGACCCAGCCTCTTTGTTCAGACTGGCTGCTACCTATGACGGTGCGGCACCGACGACGGACGCCACCATCACCATCACCGTTCCGGATGGCATGAACGTCAACAAGATCCAGACCCCGGCAGGCACGGCGACTTACAATTGGTACATGCCGGGAACTAAGAGCTACGGTTATGTCCTGACGTTGGCCGATGGCTCTACCGAGACCGGCACGGTTGCGGCTGGTGAGACGATTACCAGCACGGGCACAATTCGCACCGCTGTGTTGACGCCCGACTACCTGGTACCTGGGGCTCAGACTGACTTTTTCACGGCCTACGGGCACCTGTCGGCCACCTATGATAACGGTGACGCGGTACAAGTTGGCGCTCAACTGATCCCGACCATTACCTTGGATGCGCCTGGCATCGACGACGCAAGCAATAAGCCCGGGCAGTTTACCGAGACGGTGGTTGAGCCGACCGGTTGGATTCACGTGATTGGGTATGGTTCACGGCCGAGTGATCCCGGGACGAACACGCCGGGACAGGGGCAGGGCAGCAAGATGTACGTATCCTTGGCCGGCAATAGTGGCCAGACCACGGATCTGATTTACGAACCGATTTTTTACTTCGTGGTGCCGAGTGCCTTTGTCGTTGACGAGGTGGACTACGCACAGGATGCCAAGATTACGACGACGGAAATTGAGGGCGGCAGCACGGTGGTGAAGGTCGACTTCACCGGGACCGGTGAATCGGTCAACACGGCCACGATGACTGAGTATAATTTGCAGGTGGTCATGCACAACGCGCCGGATGCGATGGCTGGCGACTATCATTTGCGGGCTTACGTCACTACGCCGAACACCCCGATTATGCAGGACACCAAGGTGACGAACCTGGCTGAGACGCTGGGTGACGCGGATGCCATCGAAGTTGATGCGGATGGCCTCGATTGGAAAATCGAAACCATCGAAGGCACGTACGAGTCCAGCGTCGCGCAGGGGGATGACCTGTCGCCGACCGACGCGGCGACCATCGATAAGAACAGCACCAACCCGATGACCTTCTACACCGCCGTGTTGAACACGGCCGGCCAGGGCATCACGGATGCCGCGGTCGCGGTTAATCTGCCCGAGGTCGGCGACGACCAGGGCTCGACTTACACGTTCCAGCTCACCGGTTCCGTGCAGCTGCCCGATGCGCTGACCCTGCAGGACGGTTCTACCGTTCCGCTGACCGGCGCCAAGGTGCTGTACTCGACCAGTCGCTCAACGCTGAGTGGCACCACGCCGGACCTGACGGGGTACGTTGAGGCCGATGGCGTCACCAACTGGGCTGCGATTCGCTCGCTGATCATCGTGCTCGGCGACCTGCCACAGGCTTCGACCACCGGCCGTATCGCCATTGTCGGCACGGTCGCTGACATGAAGAATCAGGCACTCACCATCGGCTACATCTCGACGGCCCTTTACACGGCCGGCAACACGGTTTCGGTTTACGACAAGGCCGCAAGCCTCGCCATCACCGGCGAATCGACCATCTATGCCCGGGCGCATTACGTCGACGCCGAGGGCAAAGACCAGTACGTCGCGCTGACGAACTTGGATAAAACGTTCAAGGACAAGGTCGACACGCTGGACAACGACGACTTCCCGGCCACGCTGTCGGCCGCTGACCTCGCGCTTTTGCCGGAAGGCTACGTGCTGCGAGCCAACTCGCTGCACCTAGTCGACGGCGAAGACGACGGCGTTGCCGCATTCGGCCAGACCGTTGTTGATAACTTCGACGGCGACTTCGCCCAGTACGAGCTGGATCAAGAAGCTTCTTTGGCTGTGACCTACGTGGATGACACCACGGGGGATACGGTCTCAACCGTTCCTGAGGCGGCCTCCGGCATCGTTGGCCAATCCGGTACCTACACGACCGTTGTGCCGAGCGGCTACGTTTTGGCCAAGGGTCAAGCCAGCACGGTCGCCTACACCCTCACCGCGGATGATTCGGACAACCTGACGATCCACCTGATTCACGCCACCACGACTGATACGCTGCAAACCACCCGCACCATCGACTTCACCGTCGCGAACGACCCGACGCTCGCGCCGGCAACGGTCACACAGACGGCGACCTGGAACGTGGTCACGGACAACCAGACCGGAGTCACGACTTACACGCTGGGCACACCTTACGCGGCTTACACCGCGCCGGAGGTCAAGGGTTACAAGATTGATGGCAACAAGACGCTGGCCGGTGGTGTGGCCGGCGAGTCGACGACGACCAAGCCAGAGAACACCCAGGCTGTGTTCAACTATGTTCCCGACACCGTGACGGTCCTCATCAAGTACGTCGACGACGACGAAAACGGCGCCCAGATTGGTGACACCGAAACCGTGACCGGCCTTAACGGCGAGACGACACAGGTTGTGGCAAAATGGCACGATGGCTATTACTTTGCCCCGGGCACGTACGACGTCAACAACGTGAAGCTGACACCAACCCCTGGCGTCGTTCTGTTTCACCTGAAGCACGTCATCACCCACGGCACGGCGACGACGACCCGCACCATCACCTACAAGGGTGCGGGGACGAAGACGCCAGCACCAGTCGCCCAGGTTGTGACCTGGAACACCTCGACCGACTTGGTGACCAAGGAAACCGTCGCGACGGCCCAGGATGGCTACGCGGCGGTTGAGACGCCGACCATCGCCGGTTACACAGTCGACAAGGCCAGCGTCGACGCGGCCACACTGGCGCCGACGACGATTGACGCGTTGAAGAATACTGACGTGACGGTGACCTACTCGGCCGGCACTCAGGCAATCAACGTCAAGTACGTCGATGACGCCAAAAACGGCGCTCAGGTCGGCGAAATCGAAACGCTGAGTGGCAACACCGACACCACGGCCGACTGGACGGCGACTGTGCCGACCAACTATGTTCTGGCTGATGGCCAGGCCGCCAGCGGCACGGTGACCTTCGAGCCGGGGACCGGCGATGTAATCATCCACCTGACCCACGGTATCACCCACGGCACGGCGACGACGACCCGGACCATCACCTACAAGGGTGCGGGGACGAAGACGCCAGCGCCAGTTGCCCAGATTGTGACCTGGAACACCTCGACCGACAACGTGACGAGCCAAACCGTTGCGACGGCGCAAGATGGTTATGCGGCAGTTGTGACCCCGACCATCGCCGGTTACACACCGGATGCGAAGAGTGTCGACGCGGCTACGCTGGCCCCGACGACGGTTGACGCGTTGAAAGACACCGCGGTGACGGTGACCTACTCGGCCGGCACTCAGGCAATCAACGTCAAGTACGTCGATGACGCCAAAAATGGCGCTCAGGTCGGCGAAATCACAACGTTGAGTGGCAACACCGACACCACGGCCGGCTGGACGGCTACGGTTCCGGAAGGCTATGTACTGGCTGACGGCCAGGCCGCCAGCGGCACGGTGACCTTCGCGGCGCAAAACGCCGACGTGATCATCCATCTGACACACGCCATCACCCACGGCACGACGACGACGACCCGGACCATCACCTACACCGGTGCTGGCACCAAGACGCCGGCGTCAGTTGCGCAAGTTGTGACCTGGAACACGTCGACCGACAACGTGACAGGCGAGACGGTCGCGACGGCCCAGGACGGCTACGCGGCGGTTGAGACGCCGACCATCGCCGGCTACACAGCCGATTTGGCCAGCGTCGACGCGGCCACACTGGCGCCGACGACGATTGACGCGTTGAAAGACACCGACGTGACGGTGACCTACACCGCCGACCCGCAACAGGCCACGGTTCGTTTTATCGATGATGTCACCGGTAAGCAGGTCGGCACGGATGCCACTTTGAGCGGTGCCACTGATGCGACGGTAACCTGGACCGCGGATGGCACCGAGATGACCGCGGCTCACACGGGCTGGCTGGATTGGCAGATGCTGGGGTACAAGCTGGCTGACGGCCAGGCCGCAAGCGGCGATTACACCTTCGCTGTCACCGGTAACGCACCGCTCGAGATCCACCTGACCCATGCCCAAACCGTGGTACCGGCCGCCGTCACAACGACTTACACCGTGGTTTACCAAGCCGACAATGGCAAGGACCTCGGCCTCGCCCCGAAGACCCAGACCGTGGCTTGGCAGGCGACCACCGATAATGTGACCCATGTCACGACCTACACGCCGGACAAAACGGCGCTGGATTTGGTGACTTCACCGAGCGTCACGGGCTACACCGCGGATGCGGCGACCGCTTTTGGCATGGCACTGACCAGCACCACGACCAAGCCAATTGACGTTACCACCACGGTGACCTACTCCGGCACTACGCAGTTCGCGCAGTTCCTGTACATCGATGATTCGGCCACCACGAACGGGCACCTGGTGATTGTGAACCGCGATCAGCGCAGCGGCGCTACCGCGACGACTGGCACCTACCACGTGACCGTGCCGGCCGGCTACCTGCTGGCGGCCGGTCAGGGCGACACGGTTGCCTACGAGATTCCGGCCAGCGATTTCAGTATTTACCAGATCCACCTGGTTCACCAGGTTACGCACGGCACGGCGACGACCAAGCGGACCATCACCTATGTGGGTGGTGGCGCCGCAACGCCGAAGCCGGTCGTTCAAAATGTGACCTGGAACACCTCGACCGATAACGTGACGGGCCAAACCGTTGCGACGGCCCAGGATGGTTACACGGCGGTTGTGACCCCGACCATCGCCGGCTACACACCGGATGCGAAAAGTGTCGACGCGGCTGCACTGGCGCCGACGACGGTTGACGCGTTGAAGGACACCGCAGTGACGGTGACCTACAAGGCCGATACCCAAACGGTCAACGTGAAGTACGTTGATGACGCGAACAACGGAGCTCAGGTCGGGGACATCGACACCCTGAGCGGTGCGACCGATACCAAGGCAGACTGGACGGCAGAAGTGCCAACCGGGTACGTTTTGGCCGATGGTCAAGCGGCAAGTGGTTCGGTAACCTTCGAACCAGACGCCGACGACGTGATCATTCACCTGACCCACGGCATCACCCACGGCACGGCGACGACAACTCGGACCATCACCTACACCGGTGCTGGCACCAAGACGCCAGCGCCAGTTGCCCAGGTTGTGACTTGGAACACGTCGACCGACAACGTGACGGGCCAAACCGTTGCGACGGCCCAGGATGGTTATGCGGCGGTTGTTACCCCGATCATCGCCGGTTACACACCGGATGCGAAGGGTGTCGACGCGGCTACGCTGGCCCCGACGACGGTTGACGCGTTGAAGGACACCGCAGTGGCGGTGACCTACAAGGCCGATACCCAGACAATCAACGTGAAGTACGTCGACGACGCGAACGGTGAGTCTCAGGTCGGCGACACCGAAATGCTGAGTGGTAAGACCGACACCACCGGTAACTGGACGGCTACGGTTCCGGAAGGCTACGTTCTGGCTGACGGCCAGGCCGCAAGCGGTACGGTAACCTTCGAACCAGACGCCGACGACGTGATCATTCACCTGACCCACGGCATCACCCACGGCACGGCGACGACGACCCGGACCATCACCTACAAGGGTGCTGGAACGAAGACGCCAGCGTCAGTTGCCCAGGTTGTGACCTGGAACACCTCGACTGACAACGTGACGGGCCAAACCGTTGCGACGGCCCAGGATGGTTATGCGGCGGCTGTTACCCCGACCATCGCCGGTTACACACCGGACCTGGCCAACGTTGACGGCGCCACACTTGCACCGACAACGGTTGACGCCCTGAAGGACACCACAGTGACGATGACCTACAAGGCCGATACCCAAACAATCAACGTGAAATACGTAGACGACGCGAACGGCGAGTCTCAGGTCGGGGACACCGACACCCTGAGTGGTCCGACCGACACCAAGGCAGACTGGACGGCAGAAGTGCCGACCGGGTACGTTTTGGCCGATGGTCAAGCTGCCAGCGGCACGGTAACTTTCGCGGCAACAAACGATGATGTGATCATTCACCTGACCCACGGCATCACCCACGGCACGGCGACGACGACCCGGACCATCACCTACACCGGTGCTGGCACCAAGACGCCAGCGCCAGTTGCCCAGGTTGTAACCTGGAACACCTCGACCGACAACGTGACGGGCCAAACCGTTGCGACGGCCCAGGATGGCTATGCGGCAGTTGTGACCCCGACCATCGCCGGCTACACACCGGATGCAAAGAGTGTCGACGCGGCAACTTTGGCGCCGACAACGGTTGACGCCCTGAAGGACACCGCAGTGACGGTGACCTACAAGGCCGATACCCAAACGATCAACGTGAAGTACGTCGACGACGCGAACAACGAGGCCCAGGTCGGGGACACTGACACCCTGAGTGGTCCGACCGACACCAAGGCAGACTGGACGGCAGAAGTGCCGACCGGGTACGTTTTGGCCGATGGTCAAGCTGCCAGCGGCACGGTAACTTTCGCGGCAACAAACGATGATGTGATCATCCACCTGACCCATGGCATCACCCACGGCACGGCGACGACAACTCGGACCATCACCTACACCGGTGCTGGCACCAAGACGCCAGCGCCAGTTGCGCAAGTTGTGACCTGGAACACCTCGACCGACAACGTGACGGGTCAAACCGTTGCGACGGCCCAGGACGGTTACGCCGCAGTTGTCACCCCGACCATCGCCGGCTACACACCGGATGCAAAGAGTGTCGACGCGGCAACTTTGGCGCCGACAACGGTTGATGCCCTGAAGGACACCGCAGTGACGGTGACCTACAAGGCCGATACCCAGACGGTCAACGTGAAGTACGTCGACGACGCGAACGGCGAGTTCCAGGTCGGCGACACCGAAACGCTGAGTGGTCCGACCGACACCGAGGCAGACTGGACGGCAGAAGTGCCAACTGGGTACGTTTTGGCCGATGGTCAAGCGGCAAGTGGTTCGGTAACCTTCGAACCAGGCGCTGATGACGTGATCATTCACCTGACCCACGCGGTCACCCATGGCACGGCGACGACGACCCGCACCATCACCTACGTGGTGAATGGTGCGGCGACCGCCCCGGCACCGGTGACACAGACGGTTGATTGGCTGACGACCACTGACGCTGTGACGGGTCAAACCGTTGCGACGGCGCAAGGCGCCTACGCCGGCGTTACCAGTCCGACGATTGCGGGTTACACTCCGGATCAGACGACGGTGGCCCAGCTGGCTCCAGCTCCGACCGCGACACCGAGCGACACTGCGGTCACGGTGACTTACACCGGTGATCAGCAGAAGGCGCAAATCATTTTCTCCACGCCAAGCATTGTGACGCTGGCCGTCGTGAACGCAACCGGCGCCTCCGATTCGGCGGTTCCGGATGCCGAGTGGTCGACGCTGCTCGCGGCGTTCATCGCCAGCGGCTACCAAGTCCAGAAAAACGAGGCGGCCGGCGCAACGTTCGATCACGACGACGCGGTTGAGCAGCGCTTCGACATTGTCCTGATCCGTCCGGACACCAACCCAGGTGGTGGTGACACGACGAACCCAGGTGGTGGTGACACGACGAACCCAGGTGGTGGTGACACGACGAACCCAGGTGGCGGTGATACCACAAATCCTGGTGGTGGTGACACGACGAACCCAGGCGGTGGCGATACCACAAATCCTGGTGGTGGTGACACGACGAACCCAGGTGGCGGTGATACCACAAATCCTGGTGGTGGCGACACGACGAACCCAGGCGGTGGCGATACTACTAACCCAGGCGGTGGTGACACGACGAACCCAGGCGGTGGCGATACCACGAACCCAGGTGGCGGCGACACGACGAACCCAGGCGGTGGTGACACGACGAACCCAGGCGGTGGTGATACCACTAACCCAGGCGGTGGTGACACGACGAACCCAGGTGGCGGCGACACGACGAACCCAGGTGGCGGTGATACCACCAATCCTGGTGGTGGCGACACGACGAACCCAGGCGGTGGTGACACGACGAACCCAGGCGGCGGTGATACGACGAACCCAGGTGGTGGCGACACGACGAACCCAGGCGGTGGCGATACCACGAACCCAGGTGGCGGTGATACGACGAACCCAGGCGGTGGCGACACGACCAATCCTGGTGGCGGTGATACCACGAACCCAGGTGGCGGTGATACCACGAACCCAGGCGGCGGCGATACCACCAATCCTGGTGGTGGCGATACGACGAACCCAGGCGGCGGCGATACCACCAATCCTGGTGGTGGCGACACGACGAACCCAGGCGGTGGCGATACGACGAACCCAGGCGGCGACACGACCAATCCTGGTGGCGGCGACACGACCAATCCTGGTGGTGGCGATACGACCAACCCAGGCGGTGGCGACACGACCAATCCTGGTGGTGGTGATACGACGAACCCAGGCGGTGGTGATACGACGAACCCAGGTGGTGGCGATACGACCAATCCTGGTGGTGGTGATACGACGAACCCAGGCGGTGGCGATACCACGAACCCAGGTGGTGGCGATACGACGAACCCAGGTGGTGGCGATACGACGAACCCAGGTGGTGGCGATACCACGAACCCAGGTGGTGGCGATACCACAAACCCAGGCGGTGGTGATACGACGAACCCAGGCGGTGGTGATACGACGAACCCAGGCGGTGGTGATACGACGAACCCAGGCGGTGGCGATACCACGAACCCAGGTGGTGGCGATACGACCAATCCTGGCGGCGACGACACGACGACTACCCCTGGCAAGGGGACGGCGACGACGCCGACGACCGATGTCACGGCGCCGCACCTGCCGATTACCGGCGGAAGTGACGACACCACGCCGACCGCGGCGCTGACCACCGCGACAACGGGCAAAAACCTGCCGCAAACGGGCGAGCAGCGCAACACCGGCCTGGTCGCACTCGGTTTAGCGATGATGAGCGGCCTGCTGGCTCTGGCCGGCAAGCGGCGGCGCAAGCAGGACTGACGGCCAATCGCCTGAAGGGGTGAGTGGCGCAAGCTAGCACATGTTACAACTCACGCCCTGCGGCTGGCTGACAAGGCAGGCGTAACAGCGTGAAGAGGCGGTTGCAGAATTTCTGCAGCCGCCTTTTTGGCCGCTTATTTTAGACGGCACTCTTTTGAAAGCGGGGGCAGGGCAAACAAAAAGCCGGTCGCAGTTGCGATCGGCTTTTCGAGTTGCTGAGGTCGATTAGATCTCGGCCGGAACGAGCTTGACGGACTTGGTGCCCATCCAGCCGCAGATTTCCTCGAAGGTATCCGTGATGGCCTGGGTGCCAGGTGCCAGCAGCTTGCGAGGGTCGTAACCCTTGCCCTGCTTGTCCTTGCCGGCTTCGATGTATTCGCGAGTTGCCTTGGCGAAGGCAAGCTGGCATTCGGTGTTGATGTTGAGCTTAGCAATCCCCATGGAGATGGCCTTTTCAACCTGGTCCTGAGGAATGCCGGAGCCACCGTGCAGAACAAGAGGCTGCTTGACAGCGTCAGCAATTTCCTGCAGACGGTCGAAGTGCAGACCCTTCCAGTTGTCAGGGTATGGGCCGTGGATGTTGCCGATGCCGGCAGCCAGGAAGTCGATGCCGGTTGCGGCAAGCTGCTTAGCTTCTTCAACGGAAGCCAGTTCGCCTTCACCAACAACGCCGTCTTCTTCACCGCCGATGGAACCAACTTCGGCTTCGACGGAGATGCCCTTGCTGTGAGCCAAGGCAACGATTTCCTTGGTCTTTTCGAGGTTTTCATCGAATGGCAGGTCGTGGCCGTCGAACATTACGGAGTTGTAACCAGCCGCAATGGCTTCCTTAGCAGCTTCGTAGTTACCGTGGTCCAGGTGGATAACAACCGGAACGGTGATGTCCATGGACTTAACCGTGGCTTCGATCAGACCCTTGCACAGTTCGTAGCCGCCCATGTACTTGGCAGCGCCCATGGAAGTCTGGATCAGAACTGGAACGTTCAGCTCTTGCGCACCCTTAAGAATGGCGCGGGTCCATTCCAGGTTGTTGGTGTTGAACGCACCAATGGCGTAGTGACCTGCACGAGCAGCTTTGAACAATTCGGTGCCGTTAACTAATGGCATAAGTGTTTTTCCTCCTAAAAGATGAAAACAAATTTTTTTACTCCTCTATTCTAGCATACATTTTCAGGATTTGTCGCCTAAATTTGACCGGCCAAAATGCCGTCACGCTGGGCCTTGATGCGACGCGGTTGGCAGCGGTTACGGCCGAATGCTAAGCGCGTTTGCAAAAACCGCGAGCCCCGACCGAGACTCGGGCGATGCGGGAACTTGCGGCGGTGCGGAGGCGACTGCGGCGGTGCGAAACAAGCACCGCGGCGTGAGGTGACGAGGCCGCCGCCACGCCTTGCGGTGGCACGGATTGCCCGGCCGAATATTAATACCTAGATAACCAATCATGTTTTAATTTGTACCAGCGATTCCTGTCTTGATACCATGAAGTCATGGAGGTGAGTTCGCGATGACACCGAACCACATACGGCGATGGGGAATCGCCGCACTGCTTGTCCTGTTAGTGACGTTGGGCGGAATCTGGCTGGCGCGTGAGCCCCCAGCGCCCAAGGATGAGGCCAAGGTCGAAGCCAAGGCCGAAGACGTCGATGTCGGGGCCGATCCGGTGATGAAGCAGACGGCCAACATGATGCGCCTGCAGCAATCCCGGCAGCTGATCATCGACACGACCACGCAAAAGGCGACGGCCCTGCGCAACTTGACCAGCAACCAGTACAACTTGCGCTACGAGCTGTGGCAGAACAAGAAACGCTTGTACCACAGCTCGGTGATCCAACCGGGCGGCGCCGTCACCGACTACAAGGTGGCCCTGAAGAAGGGGACCCACCAGGTCGATGTTCGCGCCGTTGTGGTTCACCCCGAGACCAAAGAAGATATGAACACAATGACGATCCCCGTGACGCTGATTATTCAGTAAAAGGAGACCAAAAAACAATGATGAAAACCAAATTAGCAACCATGCTGGCAACCGGTGCCTTGGCTTTGACGGCCGCGCCGCTGAGTGCGGTGGGGGCCCTCCAAGGTAATGGTGTGAAACAAATTGACGTGCGAGGCACTTTAACGGCCACCGCGCCTGGCCACCTCGACATGTCCTTTGACGTGGGGGCGACGGCGACGGGGTCAGTGACCAGGACTTGGGATCCTTTGGCGCAGCGGTACGAGGCGAACTTCGAAGCCTCACAGAAGCTGTATGTTCTGACGAATTTCAACCAGCCGGTGACGACGGTGACGGCACGTGTTAACCGCATGACCACACCTTGGAAAGAGAATTTTGCGATGTACGTTGGGGAGGGTGAGACCGATGCGGCCGAAACCGCGATAACGGTATCGAAACCCGGGCGTTCGAATTGGTCGACCAGCTACAACTTCAACTTCAAGAGTGAGAAAATGCCGTTCCGCTCAGGGAATGCGGCCTACATCATCGCCGGTAACTACCGTGCGACGGTTGATTACCACATCACGGTGGAAAACGACGAATCGTAACCCCGGCAAGTGGTTGCGGTGTGACAGGAAAGGAGATGGCTTATGACAATCAAGTACGGGGGCATGCTGCTGGCCGCGGCGGCCCTGGCAATGACGACCGTCCCGCTGAGCGGCGTCGGGGCCGCCACCGGCAACGGCGTTGACCAGATCAACGCGCAAGGGACGCTGACGGCCACGGCGCCGGCCATGCTGGCTATGGAATTCCCGGCCGGGGCTACTGCGACGGGGTCGCTGCACCGCACCTGGGTTCAAGGCATCGGCACCTACGCCAACTTCACCGCGAACCAGAAGGTGAATGTGTTGGCCAATTACGCCAGCCCGGTTCTGTCCGTGACTGCCACCGCGGGGCGGATGGCCACGCCTTGGAAGCAAAACTTTGCGGTTTACGTGGCGGTGTCCGGCAACACGCCGACGCAGACGACGACCAGCCAGCAGCTGGCCGGTGAGCCGAACCGCTACCGCACGTTCGACTTTGATTTCAAGAGCGAGCCGATGAAGTTCCCGACCGGCCAGACCACCGAGATCATTGCCGGTGACTACCGCGCCACCATCGATTACCGCATCGATGCGCGAAACGCCGAGTGACTCGGCACCTGCAGTCCTTGCCCCCGGGCGAGGGCGTTTTTCGTGTTGACGCTTTCTTATTCCAAAATTACAATGATGTTATGTAACTTGACACGGGGGAGAACAAGACATGGGGATCGCGAACGAACACACGGTGAAGATTCGGCCGGTGCTGCAGGCGGTGGCGGAGCTGGGGAGCCTGACCGCCGCGGCCAAGCACCTGCTGGTCTCGCAGCCGTACATCAGTCACCTGATTGCAGACACCGAAAAGCAGCTCGGGGTGCAGCTGGTTGACCGCAGCCGCAAGCCGGCGACGCTGACCTACGCCGGGCGGTTTTACCTCGACGGGCTGGACAACCTCGAGCAAAGCGCCGACAAGCTGGCCTGGCACATGGCCGCCATCGCCCAGCACCGCGAAGGCAATCTGACCGTGGGGTTCGGCGAGACCTCGACGGTGCGAGCGATCGTCGGGCTGATCGCGGCGTTCGCCCAGCGCAGCGCCGGCTATCACCTCGATGTGCATGAGAACACCTCCTGGGCGGTGTTCAAGGAGATGCTCGATGGCCACTGCGACGCCTACTTGGGTGTGGAGCCGGCGCTGCACATGCCGGTGTTCACCGATGTGTTTGCGCGTAAAACGATGGCGCTGGTCGGGCCTCGCACCACCGGGTTGCCGGCTCGCATCACCGAGCTGGCCGACCTGCGCTTTTTGACCGACCGCACCGTGGTCACCTACGACCCAACGTCGGTGCTGGATCAGTACATGCGCCAGCTGTTCGAACGCGCCGAGGTGCCGCTTCGCTCGCAGATTCAACTGCTCAACGTCAACACGATTCAGCAGCTGGCGGCTCGCGGCACCGCCTGGGCCTTGGTGCCGGTGGACCGGCCGCTGACGCTGAGCCCTCAGGCGGCCATCATTCCCATCGACCCGGCGCTGATGAGCCTGCCGGTGGTCGTCGCCTGCAAGAAGGGCCACGAACGCCGCCCGGAGATTCAAAGCCTGATTGCCGAGGTTCACAGCGTCGCAGCGGCGCTGACCGCGGGTGATTCGGGCGACGCAGACTGAACCTGAAGCTTGAGACCACAAACAACCGGCGCCACGCGACTTCTGCCCATCGGAGGAAGTCGCGTGGCGCCGGTTTTGTCATGCGGTCGGTGATGACCGCGGTCAACGGAGCGTGGTGGCTGCGGTAGCCTGGCCACGGCGGGGTAGGCGGTGGTAACGGCCGGCCAAGACGGTCATGGCTACCGCACGGTCAGCGCCTGGTCGCGGATGCGTCGCACGTAGGCGCGGTGGCGACCGGTGGCGGTGCGGAAGCGGTAGGTGGCGCCGGGCAGCGTGAGCGTCGCACTTCCCGCCTCGTCGGCCGTGACGCGGCGGCGGCGGCCGAACCAGCCGGTGCGAAGCCGCAGTTCGGCGCCCGGGGCCAGCTGCAGCGTCAGCGTGTAGTCGCGCCGGGTCACCATCAACAGCCGCGCGATGCGCCAGTACAGCCAGGCGAAGGCGCAGCCGCCGATTGCCCACAGCCAAGGCACCAGCCGCTTGAAGCGGGAGGTGGCGGCGGCCGCCCGGGCATCGGCCGCGGTGTAAGGAACTCGCTCGCCGGTCACCAAAAGCCGGTGGCTGTTGATCATGTAAGGGGTGCAGGTGATCAAGGTCACTAGGTCGCGGCCCGGCCGGCGCCTGAGGTAGCGCACGTCGCTGGGGGTGGTGACGTGACGCGCGGTGACGCGGTAGGCCAGCTTGTGACCGGCGATGGTGAGGTAGAAGCGGTCGCCGTGGCGCAATTCGGGCAGGTGGGTGAACAGTGTTGCGTTGGGGACCCCGCGGTGAGCGGAGATGACGGCGTGGGTGCCAGAGCCGCCGGTGGGGTAGCTCGAGCCGTTCAGCCGGCAGGCCCCGAACTGCAGCAGCCAGTCGGTGGTTTGATCGAAAACCGGGAGATCCGCGTCGATGGCGGGGATGGTCAGCCTGGCGATGGTCTCGCTGGCCAGTCGCCGGTCGTCACGCGTAGCGCCGATGCCGTGATTGCCGGCCACCGCGGCGCTGAACCGGGCGAGCCCGGGTTGCGTGTTGGCGGCCGCCAGCTTGCGGTTTTGCGCCTGAAAGTCGGCGAACTGCCTTGCATCGGCTTGGGCCTTGCTGCGGGTTTCTTGTTGGGCGTAGCGGCCGAGCAGCGCCTGGTTGCGCTGGGTAACGTAGGCGTCGCTGACGAAGGGATAGGCGACGAAACCGACACCGACCAGCAGGCCGATGAGCAATAGCACATCGATGGGGCCGAGCAAAGAACGGCGTGGCATGGCAGGCCTCCTTGGGCAAGCGACGGGAACGGACGAAATTAGGGGACAAACACGGCCGCCATTGGAGTAGCGGCCGTGTTTGGCTTCATTGCAAACGCGAGAGGGGATCGGTGGTGCAGCGTCGGCGCGAGACGCGCAGCAGCAGGGTAATCATCGCAACGCCCAAGACCGACAGCAGCCGGCGGGTGATCTCGCCGGTTTGCGGCAGGTTTGGGCCGGGTGGTGGCGTCGGTCGCGGCGGGGTTTCTTGCGGCGGTGTCGGCTGTGTTAACAGTGCCTTGGGCCAGGCGTCAAGCGGGGTACCGTCTTGCGGCATCAGCCCCACGATGTTTTGAATCCCACCGCTAGTGGTGATCAGATACACCGCCTGGCACCCGGCGCGACGGGCATCAAGCGTGAAGCGAGCGGTGCCATCCGCCCGGGTAAGGCCGGTGAGAAGCGGGGCTTGGTGCGGTCCTGCAGCGGCCAGCCGGGACTGCCAGTAGGCTTGTTGATTCGCGTTGCGCGGCTGGTGCGACCAGAACTCGTGAGTGACATCGTAGACGCTCACCCGCTGATTGGCGGCGCCAATGTTGATGGTGGCCTGACTGGCGAGAACCGGGGCCTTTGGGGCCAAGCCCAGTGCCAGCAGCAGCGCGATCAGCGCCGGCCAAAAACATTTGTGCAAATCAGGCCACCTCCTTGCGGGTTCGTCGGGCCAATTGCCGGCCAGTCAACGCCAGCAGGAGCAGACCAATCATCATCAGGCCGCCACGCAGCCGGCCGCCGGTGTGGGGCAGCAGGATGCGCGAATTTTTGACTGTGAGGGTGACGGTGGGGGCATCCTGCGTGAACGACAGGCCCAGCTTCCGGCCCTCACCGGTGTATTCCGGCGCAATCTGGTAGCCGGTCGGTGCCTTGACCTCGACCAGCCGGTAGCGGCCGGCCCGGAGGTTGGCCCAGCGAGCGTGGCCCGAGGCGTCGGTGGTCACCGTGCGGGTGGTATTGGTGGCGACCGCTGTCAGGGCGAATTCGGCCCCAGCCAGTTGGCTGCCAGTGGCCGCATCCTGTTTGGTCAGCTCAAGGCTGCCGCTGACGCCATTGGCGGAGCCGCCGACGGTTGTCACCTGGACCTTGGTCGGCTGGTCGGTTTTGTCCTGGGTCACGCGATTGGCGTCGATGCGAACGCCGTTGGTCAGCTCGGCCACCGGGGCGTCCGAGTCGATGGTGGCCGCGTAATCGATGACATAAGGCTGCGTCAGCTCATGCAAAAAGGTGATGGTCGTGGTGGTTTCGCCGGTCGGCCCGTCGATCTTGGCGACCGCGGTGTAGTCGCGGCCTTGGGTCAGCGGGTGTTCGTAGTCGACTTGGGTGGCGCCGTTATTGTTGTTGGCGTCGTCGTATTGGAACGGGTAAATCTGAAGCGACGCGAGGTCGACACGCTGATTGGGACTGGCGACGTCTGTGACCACCGCGTTTTTAAGGTGAGCATTGGCGTCGTTGACCCGCACCGACCAGTTGACCTGGGCCTGGTTGCTTGAGTCCTGCTGGCCGGTTTTGGCGATGATGGTGCCGGCGTTACCGGGCCACACCGGGTTGCTGGGCAGCGTCTCGGGCTCACCGCCGTTGGTGTAGGTGGCGGTGTTCTTGTAGTTCTTCTGGGCCAGCGGATCGCTCAGCCGGGTCAAAACCACCACTTGGTACGATTGGGTCGCGCCTTCCGGCAAGTACACCGTCAGGACCCGGTTGTTGCCGGCGGCGGGTCGGTTGATGGCAATGCCAGCCGTGACGGGGAGGCTGTAGCTGCCGTTCGTGTCCTGGGTGAGAACCAGCGCGTCGACGAAGGTCTGATCGGCTGGAATGGCATCCGTGACAGAGGCTGCGGCCAACCGCTGGTGGTCGGTGTTGACCGTGACCTCCCAGCGCAGCTGGCCCCGGGCCTGCAGCCAAAATCCGGTTTTGTTGTCGGTGTTGGTGATGGTCGGCGGTGGGTTATACTCCGCCGTGGCCGTGAGATCCGGCCCATCGACGCGGTTCACCCAGGCGGTGTTGACCGCGTCTTGGTCGTAGCGGGTGGTGTAGGTCAGCCTTAGGTGAGCGTAGGTTTCGCCGTAAGCGCCGATCAAGGCGAGGGCGAACTGCGGGGTGTTGGTCGCATGGGTCAGCTCAAAATCCTGGCCGGCAACCAGCTGCTGACCGGTATCCATATCGGTCAGTCGCAGCGTTGCGTCAATCAGGCTGATTGGGGCGACGTCGAGGTAGTGGTTGTCCGAGGCACGGCCGAACAGCGTGTCGGCCAGGGTGTAGTTGACCAGCTGCTGGTGTTGGGGATTCAGGTCGACTGCCCAATCCACGGTGTGGTCGGCATCATCGGCTCCCGTCTCGGTTTTGGTCAAGTTGGGACCGGTGGCCACGTTGATGGTCCCTTCGCCGTGAGCCCGGTGGCCGTGGTTATCCTCGATGTCGTTGACCAGCTGCTGGCCGGTGCTGGGATTGGCCACGGTAACGGCGTAGGTCAGAAGCAGCGGTTGGTCGATGGCTCGCAACAGGGTGATGCGCATCCGGGAGTCGAAGTAGTCGATCCGGTAGTCGCGGCCTTGGACCAACGGTTCCCGGGGACTGAGGTCGGTGGCCGTGTCCCAGCCGGCGAGACTGATCTGAACATCGTCGGCGCGCTGGGTGAAGGCCTGACCGGGTCCCGGGGTATCGATTAGGGTGGTGTTGACCGGTAAAGACGTTCCGGGTTCGTTGTACGTGACGGTCCAGTTGTAGCGTTCGTCGCTGCCACCGGCGAAGACCTTCGTCAGCATTTCGTGCGGTCGGTAGTTCATGGTCACCTGACCGCCGACGGTCGGCGGATTGGGGTCGGCCTGGCCGTCGTAATACAAGGCGGCGCGATTTTCAATCTGCTGGTAGTCGTAGGTCCGGGTGGGGTCGGCCAGGCGGGTGTGGACGGTGACCAAAAAGGCGTGGTTGGTGTCGGCGTAATCGCCTTGCAGGTAGATCTGCTGCCCATCGACGCGAAAGTCGCCCCCTTCTTCAAGCGCGGTGCCGGTGGCGTGAAGTGAGCCGTCCGGCAGCACGTCGGCGACCTGAATCGCAACGCCGGTCAGAACTAGGCTGGCCGGCAACTGTTCTGCCAGGTGACCATTGACCAGGTGCTTAAGCCCGGCATTGACGTCCAGCGTCCAGTCGATGTTGGCAGAGGTGCCGACCTGCCGTCCGGTTTTGGTGAGGTCTGCGACGTGGGCCGGCTTGACCGTCACCGGAACACTGACGACCTTATTTTGACTGACCGGCACCAGAATTTCGTGGCTGCCGGTTTCATCGAAGCTCAGGCCGGTCGAGGTGAGGTGAAAATCGCCGGCGAGGTCGCTCAGTCCCACTGCCTCCTGAGCGAAGGTCAGCGTGACCGCGCCGTCTTGCACGGTGAAATGGCCGAGCGGCTGATCGGTTGTGCTCAGCAGATCACCATCCGCGGTGAACGGCGGCACCTCGCTTGGTAGCGTGAAGCGAAAGTAGTCGCCAGGCTGCACGAGCCCATTGGGCAAGGACCAGTGATAGGTCAGCGCCAGGTTGGATGCGGGTGTGACATCGGTGTCTGCGACCGGCTGGCCATCGGCATCGACAAAAGTGTGATCGACCCGGTCAATAATCGTGCCATCGGTCACCAGTGGCGCCAGATTGCGGCCACCTTCGGCCGCCGCCAGTGGGACGGCCCGGGTGAGCCCGCATAAGAGTCCCTGCAGCACCAGAACGAACGCCAAAACACCGGTCAGTCTTCGGCTGACATTGTGCGGAGTCATGACGCCGTCCCGTCAGGCCCGGGCCTGGCGCTTGCGGATGCCGACGACGGTCAGCACGATCAAGACGGCCCCGATGGCTAAGAGCCCGATGATGCCGGCGCCACCGGTGTGTGGCAGCAGGCCGGTTGGCTGATCGAGAATGTCTGTGCTTTGGTCGTCGAAGGTGAAGTCGGTATCTTCGGCCGTGTCGTAGCCGGCCGGGGCCTTGGTTTCGACGGCCTTGAAGGTGGTGGTCGTGTCTTCCAGACCGCCGACACCGAATTCGCCGGCCGCATCGGTCACGAACGTGGTCCCCTTGGCGACCCAGCTGAGCTTGTAGTTTTGGGCCTCCGCGTCGATGTAGCCGGTCAGCTCGGTCTGCGCCTCGCCGTCTTCATCGGTGACCAGCAGCTGCTTACCTGCGGCGTCTTGGATGCTGAATTCGGCGCCTTTCAGCACTTGGTTGGTCTGGCCGTCCTTTTTGATGAACTTGTGGAAGTGTGTGGTGATCTTTTCGTTCTTGGGATAGACGTAAACATTCCCATCCGCGGCCTTCTCCGCCGGCAGGCTCAGCCAAAAATCAGGTGTCTTGGAATCCGCGTAACCGGTGCGGCCGGCTTCTTCGTGGAACAGGTAGACGGCGGCGTGATCACCGCTGTGAACGTTCAGGTCCAGGGAAAGCTGCCCCTGGTCATCAGTTTTGAGCGGCGTCTTGGTCACCAAATCGCTGTCGTTGCGCTTCGGCGTGAAGTTGTCCGGAGCGGCCCAGTACTGGCCGGTCACATCGTAAACCGAGAACTTGACCCCGGCAAGCGGGGTGGCGTCCTTGGCCCAATCGCCTTGGGCCTGATCCGGCGTCTGGGTGGTGCTGTGTTCCACCGGCGCCTGTTCCTTGGCAAAGCCGAACTTGGTCAGGATGACGTGCTGCGTGGTTGGTGTGGTTTCGTCATCTGCCGCCTGAACCGGTTGGTGAGCGGTCAGCGCCGCCGCGAGCGGTAAAGCGAGCGCAAGCGCCCCCAGCGCCTGCCACACGTGTGTTGCCCAATTCTTCTTCATCGTAGTTCCCCCTAAAAATTTTTTACACATTAACGTCAGCCGTAGTCTACCATGGGTTGAAAACGAGTTCATTCACACTTTCATAGTCTCTTGATGGCCTAAGTTGTCACAAAATTATGAATATGAGTTTCAATCCATGAATATGCTGGGGGACTAATTGGGGACAGAGTTCACAAGGCCGTACTACGCCAGCGGCCTGTTGCCATGAATACGTCCTCCGCGGTTGCTAACTGAGCAAACATTGGCTGGGTTGCGGCATTCCCAGATCACGCCAAAATAATGTTGGAATACTAGGGGTAAAGAAAGTTAAAAATATTTTTAATTCTATTTTGCTTGTATTAGATTTTTAATTACAGCCTAATTATGCTGTCATAATCAAGCTGTAATTGCGGCTGCGTGGAAAGTCCGGTGGCCGAATTCGAGCCCATCGTCATCTACCGTCATTCGTGATACACCCGTCCCGCTAACTGCGCCTTGCTCCACTCTGGTACACGAAAACCCCGTCCGGTGGGGCGACCGGACGGGGTTTTAAGGGGGTTGTTTGGATAATTGGTTTGGGGGTTATCACTCAGATTTGGATACTGAACCTTTGTGGTTAGGCCTTGGCCTGTTCTGCGTTCATGGCATCTTCAGCTTCCTTGGTGACGATTGCGTTGGTCGTCTCCTTGTCGAAGAAGTGTGCCTTGTTGATGTCAAAGCCCATGTCGATCTTGTCGCCAGGGTTGTGGAAGTCACGGGCATCAACGGTTGCGACGAATTCGGTGCCGTCAACGCGAGCGTAGAGCTGGGAGGTCGCACCCATCAATTCGGAGACGACGACTTCGCAGTGAACGGTTGCGCCAGGCCAGGTTTCGATGAAGGCTTCTTCGGCGTGGATGTCTTCAGGACGAATCCCGAATGTGATCTCCTTGCCGTTGTAGCCGCGGTCGTTCAGAACCTTGGCACGACCTTCAGGAATGGAAAGTTCGAGGCCTTGGCCATCGGAAATCTTGCCGTCCTTGTAGGTGACGTTGAAGAAGTTCATCGCAGGGGAGCCCATGAACCCGGCAACGAACATGTTGCGAGGGTTGTCGTAAACTTCGGCAGGGGTCCCGATTTGCTGAACCTTACCAACGGACATAACAACAACACGGTCCGCCATGGTCATCGCTTCGGTCTGGTCGTGGGTAACGTAGATCGTGGTGGTGTTCAGGCGCTGGTGCAGCTTGGCGATTTCGGCACGCATGGAAACACGCAGCTTGGCATCCAAGTTGGACAGCGGTTCGTCCATCAGGAAGATTGGGGCATCACGCACGATGGCACGGCCCAGCGCAACACGCTGACGCTGACCACCGGACAGGTCGGCAGGCTTTCTTTCAAGGAATTCCTTCAGACCCAAGATGTCGGCCGCTTCGTCGACACGCTTTTTGATGTCAGCCTTGGCGTACTTGCGCAGCTTCAACCCGAAGGCCATGTTATCAAAAACGGTCATGTGCGGGTACAGCGCGTAGTTCTGGAAGACCATCGCGATGTCGCGATCCTTAGGGGCAACGTCGTTCATGACCTTGCCGTCGATCTTCAGGTCGCCTTGGGTAATGTCTTCAAGGCCGGCGATCATGCGCAGGGTCGTGGACTTACCACAGCCAGAAGGGCCGACGAACACGATGAATTCCTTGTCGCGAACGTGAAGGTTGAAGTCCATAACGGCGTCTTTTTCGCCTTCCTTAGCATCAGGGTAACGCTTGTAAATGTGGTCCAGTGCGATTTCTACCATTTGACACACTCCTATCTTGATTACTATTTCAGTATAAATGTAAGCGGTTCACGTTCCCTTGCCAAAGTGAACAAAGATGCCGGCCATTTTTTGGCGGATTGACCAAAGTCGCCAATCTGGTAAACTGCAAGCGAGGTGAGAAAAATGGTTCAGAAGTTAACAGTTGTGCTGGTGGCGACCCCCGCCGGCATCGTGATGATCAACCGACGCAAGCCGCCGTACCGCGGCCTGTGGAACGGGCTGGGCGGCAAGGTCGAGCCCGGCGAGACGCCGCTTGAAGGCGCCGTTCGTGAGGTGAAAGAGGAAAGCGGCGTTGCGCTGGCGCTGGCCGACACGGTCCCAGCCGGCCTAGTGCATTGGCACGTCGACGGCAAGCTCGAAGGTGACTTGTACCTTTACTACGCCCACACCAAGGCCGCGGTGGCCGCTCAGGACACCCGCGAGGGCCTGCTGGCGACGCGGCCGCTTGACTGGCTGCAGGCGCCGGACAACCTCGGGCTGGTCGCTGACCTCAAGGCGCTTTTGCCGCACGTGCTGGCCGGCGAGGACCTGGTCTACAACGCCTGGTTCGAGGGCCAGGACTTCAAGTGGCTCGAGATTCTGGGGCCCCGCGGGTGAGCGGCGAAAAGGCGCCGCGTGGCCGCGAGCTGAGACGGCCGACCGCAGCCGGGCTAGGGTCGCAGTTGCAGCCGGCAGTGGCTTCGCCTGGGTCGCAACCACCGTCGGAGCATTCGGCAGTGGCCAGGTCCAGCTCGCATTCGCAGCCGGCCGCCGGTCAGCCGGCGCCGCGACCCGAGATTCTGGTCGGGTTGACCGCCGTCGCCGATCACCCCAGCCTGGCCGTGGGTCGCGCGTCGACGCTGCGGGAGCTGGCGGGGCATTTTCCGGTGGTCGAGATCGACTCAAGCTTCTACGCCGTGCCGAGCGAGGCGGTGGTGCAGCGCTGGCAGACCCAGGTGCCGGCCGGCTTTCAGTTCATCGTCAAGGCGACGCAGTACATGACCCGCCACAAGGATGACCCGGAACACGAGCTGGTGGCCGAGTTCACCGCGCTGCGCCGTTCTCTGGCGCCGCTTGCGGCGGCCGGTCAGCTGGCCGCCGTGCTGTTTCAGCTGCCGCCGTACTTCGGGGTGACGCTTGAAAACGTGCGGTACCTGCGGCGGATTCGCCGGCTCTACCCGGACCTGCCGGTGGCGCTGGAGTTTCGCAACAACGGCTGGTATGCGGCCGAGTACCGCGAGCAGACCCTCAGCCTGATGCGGGAGCTGCACCTGATCCACGTGGTGGTCGACGAGCCGCAAACCGCGGCCGGCAGCGTCGCCCTGGTGCCGGCCGCGACGACGCCTGAGCTGACCATTTTGCGGCTGCACGGTCGTAACGTGGCCGGTTGGCTGGAGCGGCGGCCCGAGCTGCGCCACCTTCGCACCGCCTACGACTACTCGGAAGCCGAGCTCACGCAGCTCGGCGCGGTGGCCACGGGCCTCGCCTCCCGCCGGGTGATCGTCAGCTTCAACAACAACGGGAACCACGACGCGGCCGGCAACGCGCAGACGTTTTGCCGCCTGCTGGGGCTTGATTTCACCGGCCTGGGTCCCAGCCAGTTGAGTTTATTCTAATAGGATAAAAAATAGGAGAAAAACCATGAGCAAAGACTTCCACGACCTGGACCCTGAACACCACGGCGCCGCGCTGCGCCTGGACGTCGCCTCCGCCCCGGCCATTCGCGCGACGGTGGCGGCGCTGGTCAAGGACCGCGACGAACGCGGTTGGACCCACCACCTGAAGAACCTGGCGACGGCCCTGAACGTCGAGGCCGCCGAGGTGCTTGAGATTTTCACCTGGAAGGACGTCGGCGAGCCGCTGAGCGAACAAGAGACGGCTCATGTCGCCGAAGAGCTGGCTGACGTTTTGATTTTCGTCTTCGACATGTGTGCGAAGCTCGACTTGGATCCGCTGAAGCTGATTGCGGCCAAGCAGGTAATCAACGCGCCGCGCCACCGCGACCAGCGCAGCTGAAGAGCGGCTAGCTTGCACCGGCACTCGGCGCCAACTGGTAGCGCTAGGCTACCCGTCCCGCTAAACCCGCCGAGCTTAGCCGGCTAAACAGGCTCCACCGAGCATCGCCGCCGCGTCTAGCTAGGACTGGCACTCGAAGCAAAGACCGCTTCAAGTGCCAGTCCCACGCTAGCCGGCCGGCTAAACGCTCGCCTCCGCCCTCTAAATGGGCTCCGTTCGGCAACGCGGGAGCGGCTAGCTACGCACTGACGCCGAGGCATAACCCGCCTCAACGCCAGCGCTAGGCTACCCGTCCCGCTAAACCCGCCGAGCTCCGCCCTCTAAACAGCTCCCCAAGTGCCTTCTGTATGGTATACTGATACCAGTTTAGGCACTTTTTTGGCTCGCGGAACGTCGCGGGTACCCTAAAATAATTCAAGTCGCTTCAGGAGGCACATTAACCATGTCAAAACCAACGTTCTACGTGACGACGCCGATTTATTACCCAAGCGGTAAGCTACACATCGGCAACGCCTACTCGACCATCGCCGCAGACGTCATCGCGCGTTACAAGCGCCTGATGGGCTACGACGTCTTTTTCCTGACCGGAACCGATGAGCACGGGCTGAAAATCGAGCAAAAGGCCGACAAGCTGGGCATCACCCCGCAGGCCTACGTCGACGGCATGGTGTCGCAGATCAAGGCGCTGTGGAAAATGCTTGAGATCACCAACGACAAGTTCATCCGTACCACCGATGAAGAACACGTCAAGGCCGTCCAGAAAATCGTCGAACGTCTGATCAAGCAGGGCGATGTCTACCTGGGCGAATACACTGGCTGGTACTCGGTGGAAGACGAGGAGTACTTCACCGAGCCGCAGCTGGCCGAGGTTTACCGCGATGCGGCTGGTAAGGTGATCGGCGGCAAGGCGCCGTCCGGTCACGAGGTGCAGCTGGTCAAGGAGGAGTCCTACTTCTTCCGTATGAGCAAGTACACCGACCGGCTCGTGCAGTTTTACGCCGACCACCCCGACTTCATTCAGCCGGCCTCGCGCAAAAACGAGATGCTCAACAACTTCATCAAGCCGGGCCTGGAAGACCTGGCGATGAGCCGCACCAGCTTCAACTGGGGCGTTCCGGTGCCGGAGAACCCGAAGCACGTGGTTTACGTGTGGGTCGACGCGCTGCTCAACTACATCACGGCGCTGGGCTACGGCTCCGACAACCACGACCTGTTCGACAAGTACTGGCCGGCCGACCTACAGCTGATCGGCAAGGAAATCGTGCGGTTCCACACCATTTACTGGCCGATCATCCTGATGGCGCTGGGGCTGCCGATTCCCAAGAAGATTTACGGCCACGGGTGGCTGGTGATGAAGGACGGCAAGATGAGCAAGTCCAAGGGCAACGCCATCTACCCGGAGATGCTGGTCGAGCGTTACGGCCTCGACGCGCTGCGCTACTACCTGATGCGGGCGATTCCGTTCGGCAACGACGGCATTTTCACGCCCGAGGACTTCGTCGACAAGATCAACTTCGACCTGGCCAACGACTTGGGCAACCTGCTGAACCGGACCATCGCGATGATCAACAAGTACGTCGGCGGCGTTTTGCCTGACCTGTCGCAGGTTGCGGCCACGCCGTTCGACGCCGACCTTGAGGCCACCGCGGCCTCGAGCATCGCGGCTTACCACGAAAAAATGGCCGCGCTTCAGTTCTCCGACGCGATGGACGCGACCTGGAAGCTGATCGCCCGGGCCAACAAGTACATCGACGAAACCGAGCCGTGGAACCTGGCCAAGGACCCGGCCAAGGCCTCAGAGCTGGCCAGCGTCATGGGCCACCTGGCCGAAAGCCTGCGCCTGATTGCGCTGTTGATCCAGCCGGTCATGACCCACGCGCCGAAGCAGATCTTCGGCCAGCTGGGCCTGGATTCCGCCATCGCCGCCCAGGAAACCCTCGAGTGGGGTCACCTGCCGGCCGGCACCAAGATCGTCGAGAAGGGGACGCCGATTTTCCCACGGCTCGACGCCGCGGAGGAAGTCGCCTACATCAAGTCTCAGATGCAGCCGCCTAAGAAGCAGGCGACGGTTGACCCGGCGACCCGCAAGGACGAAATCGAGTTCGGCGCCTTCGACAAGTCGGAGATTCGCGTCGCCGAGATCCTGAACGTCGAAAAGGTCAAGGGTGCCGACAAGCTGCTGAAGTTCACGCTGGACGCCGGCGACGAAGGCACCCGCCAGATTCTCTCCGGCATCGCCAAGTACTACCCGCACTTCGAAGAACTGAAGGGCAAAAAGGTCATGGCCGTCGTCAACCTCAAGCCGCGCAAGCTGCGCGGTGAAATGAGCGAGGGGATGCTGCTGTCGGCCGAGGACAGCGAAGGGCACATCACCCTGCTGACCGTCGCCGCTGACCTGGAGAATGGCAGCCTGATCGGCTAACCGAACACAGACTCGCGAGAGCCACCGCAGATTGCGGTGGCTTTTTTGGTTTACCCAAAAAATATTTGAGAATATGAATTGAACAAGGCGTGAATACGCATCCTGACGAATGAAAACGGACATTTTCATCAATTAATATTTACAAATCGTGACGTTTTTCCGGTGTGGTCACATGCTATTATTTTTCTGATATAGGCAATGGTGTTAATCGTTAAGACGGGCAGCGACGAGGATTTGGGAGGCACACGAATGGCAAAGTACGAGCAAGACAGGGCAAAGATGATGGCGGCCACGGCACAGCGGCGGCTGCGCTTCAAGTTGTACAAGGCTGGGGGCCAGTGGGTGATCGCCGGCATCGCGGCAGTGACGCTGGGGCTGGCGGTCGGCGGTCAGCCGGTGCAGGCCGCGGCGACCACCGACGCAACTGGCAGCGTGGTGGCGACCGCCGGTGAGGCCGGCAGTGCGGCCGCGTCTGCCAGCGACGAGGGCATCGCGGCGGTGGCGCCGAACGCGGTAACCGCGACCGGAACCGAGACCGCCGTAACCGCCACAACCGTAACCGGAACCACCACAACCGGAACCGAGACCACCACGAAGGCGACCGCAACCCAAGGCGAAACCGAGCGTGCAACGGTCAGCGTGAGCGGCACCACCGCCGGCGACGCCACAGGGGCGACTGCCGCGACCGAGGCCCCGGCTGCCTCGGCTGATGTGACTGCGACCACTGCGCCGGCGCCCGTGGCCGCTGAGACCGCGACCGCCGAGCCGAGTGACCCGCCGACCGACGCGGCGCAGTCTTACCGCGTCGAGTACGTGAACGTGACCAAGAACACCGGTAACAACGCGGTCTTGGCGACCGTCGAGGGCAACGCGGCGGATGGGCCTTACCAGGTCGACCTGAAGGCGGCCGGCTTGGATCCAGAGAAGTACGAGCTGGCCGATGCGCAGCCGACCAGCCTCGACGTTGCGGCGGCTGGCACGTACCAGGTTCAGGTGCAGGACAAAACCGTGGTGCTCGACGAACCGCTGGTGGTCACCACCACGATTCACTACGTTGCGGCCGAGGCCGGGGACAACTTCTCGGATTACGATTTCGTGGCAGCAGGTGGGTTCAGCAAGCTTGCAGATAACCCGGTTGTGGCCGATCCCGCCGTCGTGACCGAGGAATTCACCGTCACCTGGGATCTGGCGAGAGACGAAGGCGTGTGGTACGAACCCAAGGCGCTTTTCCCGGCCGTCACGTCGCCGACGGTTGACGGGATGGTCCCGGCCGTGGCGACCTACCCGACGGGCGACCTGCGGATGGGCGGCCACAACTACGCGACTGGAGACATGGACATCTACGTGCCGTACCACCGGGTTGGGGACAAAGAGACGCTCACCTACGCGGCCCCGACCATTGACCCGGATGACGCGGCGGCAGGCATCGTGCGGTACCGCTTCATCGACCTTGATAATGGCGGCGACGAGGTCGCCACTTACATCGGCCACGCGACGGGCTTTTTCAGCCGCCCGGACATGCTGACTTACGGCGCCGACGGGGTGGCCATGGGCGGTGTGATTGCGGAGCTGGCGGCGCTTTACGACTACGACCCGGCCGGCTTTGCGGCGGAAGGTGGCAAGGCCAACGGGCTGAACGAGGACGGGACGGCCGCCCAAGGCGAGGTGATTGACGGCGAAGTGGCCGCCGGCAGCCAGATCACCATTGAGCTGCGGCACCGGCACAAAACGGGTGCGGTGCTTTTCACGCAGGTTGTCCATTTTAAAGATGCGGATGGCAACATCGTCGCCCCCGACCAACAATGGAACCTGGGCTGGGACACGGACACCGACCTGGTTCGCGACTTCGGCTCCAAGCGCCACAACGGCACGTATGCCCCGACCTACACCCCGATGGGCGAGACGGGGCAAAAGGAGCGGCCCATCCAACAAATTGCCGGCACGATCTCGACCATCGATGGCGTGGCGACCACCGAGCTGGCGGCCGTGTCGTACCTCGATGAAAACGGCATCCCGCACGACGCGCCGGAGGTCACGGTGGTGTACGACAACCATCCCTACACGATTGAATTCTTCTACACCAACGACCGCGGCCACCAGGTGGTTGAGGGCAAGCCGTACCTCGGTCAGGCCAAGGACGGCACCTACCAGATCGACCTGGCCGATGCCGGGCTGGACCCGGCGCAGTACGAGCTGAGCGACCCGGCCACCACGAGCATCACGGTGGCGGCCGATCAGACCTACCGGATTGAGGTCAAGCACCGGACGCAACTCCTGACGGACGACCCGTTGGTGACGCACCGGCCGGTTCGCTACGTCCGGGCCGACGACGAAAGCGTCGAGGTCGCACCGGGCTTTGTGATCGACCAGACCTACTTCAAGGAGGTCGACCTGGTGACCGGCACCGTGGTGATGTATCACCTGCAAAATCCCATTTTGGACCGGCCGAATCCGCAGGTCGCAGGGATGGTGGCGGAGCAGCCGAATCTCTTGGAAATCGAGGCGCAAGACGGAGACACGAGCTGGGCCCCGTCAGTGGATCTACCGCCGATTGTCATCCGGTACGACGCGCAGCCTTACACCATCGAGTTTGTCTTCGATAACGGGGCAGGCGTAACCGCACCGGTGGGGACCGCACACCTTGGCTCCGCCATTTTCGACGAAGGGACATACAAGATCGACCTGGCCGACGGTGGCCTGGACACCAGCATTTACCAGCTGGTCGATCCCGACACCACCAGCATTGACGTGGCGGCGGGGCAGACCTACCAGGTGATGGTCAAGCACCCAACCGCACTTCAGCCGGATAAGGCCATCACGACGCACCGGATCGTTCACTACCAACGGGCGGATACGCACGAAAAACTGCTGGATGACCGGGAAATCACGTTCACCTACATTCCGGAAGTCGATTTGATTGGCGGGTGGATTTTGAAGTGGCACCGCCAGGCGGATTTGCCGGATGTCACCTCGCCGGTCATTCCGGGTTACGTTGCAGACATTCCTGCCCTGAACTTGATGGAGCTGAACTCCGAAACCATCACGATGCAGCCGCTACTGATCCAACCAGAGGTCACGGTCACCTACACCCCAGATGTGCAAAAAGCCTCGGTCTACTTCGTCGGCAAAGGCGGGGCCCCGCTGGTGGCGCCCATGCAGATCGAAGGCGCCGGCGGCAGCGCGGTGGCCCACACCCAGTTCGTCGCCACCATCCAAAAACTGATCAGCGACGGCTACAACCTGGTCGCCGACGGCACGGTTGGCGCGACCTTCGACAAGGACCCAGCCACCGATCAGTACTTCGTCGTCAAGTTCGAGGCGGTGACGCCGATTGCCGGCCTTCCAGGCGGCGGCGTTCACGCCTACCAAAAGGCCCAGGTGCCAGACGTTGCGCCGAGCGTGACGAAGGAGAACTACTACAATAAATTGATTCCGGGGACGCCGGGTAACGGCATTCGCGTTTACCAGAAGATCCAAGTGCCGGATGTTGCGCCGAGTGTGACAGAGGAAGACTACTACAACAACCTGACGCCAGGACAGCCGGCAGACGGCGTCCATGTCTACCAGAAGACCCAGGTACCGGATGTTGCGCCAACGGTGACAGAGGAAGACTACTACAACAACCTGACACCCGGACAGCCAGCGGATGGCATCCGCGTCTACAAGAAGACCCAGGTGCCAGACGTTGCGCCGAGCGTGACCGAGGCAGACTACTACAACAACCAGACCCCGGGCAAACCGGCAGATGGCGTTCACGTCTACAAGAAGACGCAGGTGCCGGACGTTGCGCCAACGGTGACCGAGGAAGCCTACTATAACAACCAGACCCCGGGTACACCGGCGGATGGCATCCATGTCTACAAGAAGGCCCAGGTGCCGGATGTTGCGCCAACGGTGACCGAGGCAGACTACTACAACAACCAGACACCAGGACAGCCGGCAGATGGCATCCACGTCTACGAGAAGGATCAAGTGCCAGACGTTGCGCCGAGCGTGACCGAGGAAGCCTACTATAACAACCAGACCCCGGGCGAACCGGCGGATGGCATTCACGTCTACGAGAAGACCCAGGTACCGGATGTTGCGCCGAGTGTGACCGAGGCAGACTACTACAACAACCAGACACCAGGCGAACCGGCGGATGGCATCCACGTCTACGAGAAGGATCAAGTGCCAGACGTTGCGCCGAGCGTGACCGAGGAAGCCTACTATAACAACCAGACCCCGGGCGAACCGGCGGATGGCATTCACGTCTACGAGAAGACCCAGGTACCGGATGTTGCGCCGAGTGTGACCGAGGCAGATTACTACAATAATCAGGTTCCAGGCGAACTGGACGCAGGTGTTCAGGTTCGCAACCAGGTGCCGGATGCTGCGCCAACGGTGACGGGGGAGGATTACTACAACAACCTGCTTCCGGGTGAGCTTGACGCAGGCGTTCGGGCCCGATTCCAGGTGCCGGACGCTGCGCCAACGGTGACGGGGGAAGACTACTACAACAACCAGATTCCGGGTGAGCTTGACGCAGGCGTTCGGGTCCAAAACCAGGTGCCGGACGTTGCGCCAAGCGTGACGAAGACCGGCTACTACGATCACCGCACGACGACGCCGGCGGTGACGCCGCTGACCGCAGGCAAGCAGCCGACCACCGGCGCCGGGACGGCGACTTCGACCACCCCGGCCAGCCTGCCGGTGACCGGACCGCGGAACGGCGCGGCGACCCCTGCCACGCTGGCGCCAACCGCGGCCGCAGCGGCCCAAGCAACGGGGCAGCTGCCGCAAACCGGCGAAACCACCCGCAGTGCATTGGCACTGGCCGGTGTTGGGCTTTTGAGCCTGTTAGGTCTGGCCGCGCTGGCCGAACGCAAGCGCCTGGCCGGCAAGTAGTAGCCGAGAATGAATTAGCAACGTTGACCGGTGGTTGGAACCGCCGGTCGAAACATGAAACACTGGCTTTGAACTGAGGAACGCGGTGCGTCGCAGTAGACGCACCGCGTTTTTGCATCAATCAAAAAAAGCTGCCACTGGCAGCTTTTCGCGTGATTACGGCATGTTGTTCGGCGCCGTCTCGAACATCGGGTAGGTGGCAAGCGCCGTCAGGTCGGTGTCCAAAGGCACCGTGTAGGACATGTAGTGGATATGCGCCGGGCTACCCTGGCGCAGCTCGGCAAGCTTGGCCGCCGCCCGGTCGTGATCGGCGCTGGCGAAAATGACCTCGATGACGCTGTGGTGGTCGAGGTCCGTGTAAGCTCGCACGATCAAATCAACAGTAGACATGAATGCTCCTCCATATCAATTCTTACGAATACATTATATCAGACTGGTTAGCTGTGGGTGTCGTTGCAGGTGAAAAAATTGGGCGGAAGCGGAATTGTGACCAAGCTGACTTGTGCCAGGGATGCGAAACCTGGGGCATAACCCGCCCCAACGCCGGCGCCAGGCTACCCGTCCCGCTAAATCGCGCTTTTCCACCCTCTAAACGGGTTCCAAAGCGCAACGCGGGAGCGGCTAGCTACGCACCGTCGCTGGGGCATAACCCGCCCCAACGCCAGCGCTAGGCTACCCGTCCCGCTAAATCGCGCTTTTCCACCCTCTAAACGGGTTCCACCGCGCAACGCGAACGCGTCCAGCTAGGTCAGACACTCGAAGCAAAGCCCGCTTCAAGCGTCTGACCTACGCTAGCCGGTTCGCTAAATACGCTCGGTTCCACCCTCTGTTTGTTCCTCCCCTCAACTCCGCGTATACTGGATAGGAATGATTGGAAAGGACGACGTCACATGGAGATCTTTGATTCACACACGCATTTGAACGACACGCCTTACGCCGGGGAGGAGGCGGCCTACGTCGCAACCGCCGCGTCGCTGGGCGTCACCGAGATGGCCATTGTGGGGTCGGACACGGCGCTTAACGCCGGCGCGATGGCACTGGCCGCGCGTTTTCCCAACCTTTACGCGATTGTCGGCTGGCATCCTGAGTCCAGCAAGGATTACACCCAGGCGGCCGAGGACCTGATGATCACGCAGCTGGCTTCGGCCAAAACGGTAGCGCTGGGCGAAATCGGCCTGGATTACCACTGGGACACCAGCCCCCGCGAGATTCAGCGCCGCGTTTTTCGGCGGCAGCTGGCGATTGCGCGTGACCTGCACATCCCGGTGTCGATTCACTCGCGCGACGCGTTCGAAGACACCTACGACATTTTGAAGGCCGCTCACCTCGAAGACTTCGGCGGCATCATGCACAGCTTCACCGGCGATGGGGAATGGGCGCGGAAGTTTCTGGACCTGGGGATGTACGTGTCGTTTTCCGGCATCGTCAGCTTCAAAAACGCGCCGGAGGAACACGAAAGCGTTCAGCTGATCCCCGAAGACCGGCTGCTGGTCGAAACCGATGCGCCGTACCTGACGCCGGTACCCTACCGCGGCAAGCCGAACCAGCCGGGCTACACCCGCTACGTGGTCGAGGCCGTCGCCAAGTGGCGCGAGGACGCCCCGGAACACATCGCGGCGATCACCCGGGCCAATGCGCATCGGGTGTTCGGGCTGAAGTAGCCCGGCACAGGCGCCGCCGTTTGCCAGCGGCGGTCGTTCGGCAGCCGCAGACCATCGCCGCAGTCGGCAGCCATAGTCGCCACAACCGCACGTTGGCGGCCGCAGACCACCGCCGCAGCCGCGCCACCACCCATGGACACGCACCGGCCCAGCCGGCGCAGGAAAGGATTTTTCGTGACAGCATTCAAGCAAGTGATCGTGGTCGAGGGCCGCGACGACACCAAGCGCCTGTTTGAGGCGTTCGGGCCGATTGACACCATCGAGACCCGCGGCAGCGCGATTTCCAAGGAGACCCTGGCGCTGATCGCCAAGGCCCAGGCCACCCGCGGGGTGATCGTGCTGACCGATCCCGATTTTCCGGGGGAAAAAATTCGCAAGACCATCAGCCGCGCGGTGCCAGGCGTCACCCACGCCTTTTTGCCCCGTGGCGAGGCCGTGCCGGACGGGCAGGGGTCGCTCGGCGTGGAACACGCGACGCCGGCTTCTTTGAAAAAGGCGCTGGCGCATCTGGTGACCGAGCAGACCGACGCGCCGGAGCTGATTCCCCAAGGCGACCTGCTGGTGGCCGGGCTGATCGGCGGCGCCGGCTCGCGCCACCGCCGGGAGCGGCTCGGCGAGCTTTTGCACATCGGCTACACCAACGGCAAGCAGCTGCAAAAGCGCCTGGCGCAGTTTCAGATCACGCCGGCCGCCTTCGCCGAGGCGCTGGCCCAACTCAACTCGGAGGACATTTATGCCTGAACACATCGCAACCCCAGCTCGCACCAACGACATCCTGCGCCGCCACGGCTTTCGCTTCAAGAAGAGCCTCGGCCAAAACTTCCTGACCAACCCCAAGATTCTGGCCAACATCGTGGCCGCCGGTGAGGTCGGGCAAGACGACGACGTGATCGAAATCGGCCCCGGCATCGGCGCGTTGACCGAGTTTTTGGCCGAAGCCGCCCATCGGGTGCTGGCGCTTGAGATCGACCCGCGGCTTTTGCCGGTTTTGGCCGAGACCCTGGCGCCTTACGCCAACGTCGACGTGGTCGAGGCCGACGTGCTGAAGGCCGACTTGGCGACGTTGATCGCCGACCATTTTGACGGTCAGCATCGCGTCAAGGTCGTCGCCAACCTGCCGTACTACATCACGACGCCGATTCTGATGCACCTGATCGACACGCCGATCGACTTCGCCAGCATCACCGTCATGATGCAAAAAGAGGTGGCCGCTCGCCTGACGGCCCAGCCCAACAGCAAGGATTACGGCAGCCTGTCGATCGGCGTCCAGCAGAACATGGACGTCGCCGTGGCCTTCACCGTCAGCCGCACCGCCTTCGTGCCGGCGCCGAACGTCGACTCGGCGATCGTCACGCTGCGCCGGCGCGAGCAGCCGCTGGTGGCGGTGGCCGACCAGGCGGCGTTCGACAAGTTGGTTCGCGGCAGTTTTGTCGCCAGACGCAAAACTTTGTGGAATAATTTGACCAATCTTTTCGGTAAGGACGAGGTGACCAAAGCCAAGCTCACCGCGGCTTTGGCGGCTGTTGACGTCGCCCCGAACAACCGTGCGGAGCAGCTGTCGATCGCCACATTCGCCGCTTTGACCGATGCCCTGGCCGCCGCCGGGCTCTGAGCCGCATTTTTTGATGAGAAATCGGTTAAAAGTGCGTCACAGCGCGGTTCAAAGAGTTGCAGACAAGAACTTTGAATGGTATAATTGCAAATTTCTTGTGTTCGTGCTATAATCTTTTGTAAGAGGTGAAGTGCATGCCCATTACATTAGCAAGCATCAAGCAACAACTCGATAAAAAAATCGGGGAGAATTTGACCGTCGTTGCCCAAGCGGGTCGCAAGAAAGTGACCCGTCGCAAGGGAACCCTCAAAGAAACTTACCCAGCAATTTTCGTGGTCGACCTTGATCAAGACGAGAATTCTTTCGAGCGGGTATCCTACAGTTATGCAGACCTCCTCACCAAATCGATTCAGATCAAGTTTGATGACGAAGAAAAGGCTTCTTAGAAAGACGAACTGGGTGTCGTCTTTTTTTGTGCCCAGAGCGCAGGCCGGCGTCGTTAGCGAACCGAGTAGCGCTGCACCACGGCTCGAAGCGGGTTATGCTTCGAGGCGTGGCGCAAGCTAATCGAGTTCGCGTTGCCGGCCGCAGCTCGACGATGCCCAGAGCGCAGCAGGCCGCTCCCGCGTCGCGCTTCGCAGCGCGACGTGCCCAGAGCGCAGGCCGGAGGCGCTAGCGAACCGAGTAGCTTGCGTTGCTGGCAGAAGCAGGCCAACCGAGTTGAATGACGACAGGGCGGCGTGAAGTTGACAAGACTTCGCGCCGCCCTTTGCGTTGGCCCAACCGCGATGCCCCATTTCAGGACGCACCAAATCCGCCGGCGGGAAGTACCCCATCAGCGGATCTGGGCGTTGTGGTCACGTGGGTGTCGACAAGGCGTTGGGTGGCCAGACTCCTGCCCCAGCACGACGCTGCAGCGCCGCGCCGGGGCCAAAACCAGGTCCCGCACCTGTCCGGCACCGGCTGGCAGACCTAGATCTGCCTGGCGGTGCCGCCGTCCCAGGCCGCGCTTGTGGTTCGCGGGGGCTGGGGTCGTACCCTCCTGACTCAGGACTGCGCCGTGCGGTGACATCCACACGCCTGAGCAGGCGGTCGTGCTTTGAATCTCAAACAGGTTACGCCGCCTGAGCCAGCACACCTTCCGGGCCGCCGGAATGGTTTGGTCGTGCTGGCCGGTACGCGTCCCGGCCGCCTCGCCCGCCCGCAGCTACCTCCGTACTTGGAGTTGGGCGTTTGATAACACTGCAACCGGTTATCCACTACGATTAATGATTCCCGCCCACTCTAATGCGACGGGTTCCACTGATATCATCGATGACGGGGCCGGGCTGGGGCCTGGTCTGCGTGAGGTAGCGTGGCGCTTGCCACTGGATCGCCGCCGAAGAAGGGTTTGTCACGGTGGCCGGCCACCGACCCCTATCCTAGTGATCACTTGAGTTTAGCTTATCAGGTAAGCGGTTACCTGGCAAATTTTAAGCTCGGACTGCCGCTTTTTTTCTCGGGGCTTGTTTTCGTTGGTGTACTGTGTATAATAGTACACGTAATACAAAAGCGGTTCGAGGAGGCAGTCTCATGGATGATGCGCGGTTCACGCACCTCGCTTACTACCAGCGGCTGGTGCTGCAGATCAAGCAACAAGTCACGGCCGGCATCCTGGCACCGGGCGAGAAGCTGCCGTCGGTGAGGGAGATGGCCAAGCGAAGTCAGCTCAACCCCAACACGGTGGCCAAGGCCTACAAGCAGTTGGAGGCAGACCGGGTGGTGGAGGTCCGACCGGGGCTGGGGTCGTTCATCGCGGCCGGGCAAAAGGCGCCGCAGCAGGCCGAGGTGGCGGCGCTGCACCAGCGCTTCGCCGCCTTGATGGTCGCCATTCAGGCGGCCGGGGTCGACCAGGCGACGGTGCAACAATGGGTAATGGAAGAAATGGGGCATGAATCATGAAGTTAACGGTTGAGCATTTGACCAAGCGCATCGCCGGGCGGCCGGTGTTGCAAGACGTCGGGTTCGCCTGGCAGCCGGGTGAGATCATCGGGTTGGTCGGCGAGAACGGGGCCGGCAAAACCACGTTGATGCGAACGCTGATCAATCAGTACCTGCCGGATGGCGGCACCGTCGCAGTGGATGGTCGGGACCTCGCAACCGCACCGGGGCAGCGGGCCGACCTGATTTACATCGATCCCAGCCAGGTGTTTTTCGCTGGCAACACGCTGGCCGCCATCGTGGCCGATTACGCGCTGGCTTATCCGGGCTTTGACCGCCAGCACTTCTTCGCCGCGGCTGCCGATTACGACCTAGCACCAAGACAGCGCTTCCGCGAGCTGTCCAAGGGCTACCAGGCGGTGGTGGTCGTGCTGCTGAGCCTGTGCAGCAACGCGCCGTTCGTGATGCTGGACGAGCCGTTCGACGGGCTGGACCTGTTCATTCGCGAGGCGATTGTCTCGCTGGTCGTCGACGCCGTGGCCGACGGCAAGCGCGGCCTGTTGATCGCGTCGCACAACCTGCAGGAGCTCGACGGCATCGCCGACCGGATCCTTTTTCTCAAGCGCCACACCATCAGCCACGACTACCGGCTGGAGGACGTGCGGGAGAAGGCGGTCAAGCTGCAGCTGGTGTTCAAAACGCCCGAGCTGCCGGCCCTGATTCGCGAGAACGGCCGCATTCTCAACGTGCAAGGCCGCGTGGTGACGGTGCTGTTCGTCGATTACACCGCCGCACTGGACCGCCAGCTGCGGGACCTCGCGCCGGTTTACATGGAGCAGCGGCCGCTTGACTTGACCGACCTGTTCAGAAGCGAGTTCGACCACATGCAAGGAGGGCTTGAACATGCGTGAAATTCTCAGGTTGTACGGGCGGCGCTACCGCTGGTTGATCGTGGCGCTGTTCGCGGTGGCGGCCATCACCACCGGCACCATGGTGTCCGACGCGGTCGAATCCTACCACGAGGCCAGAACCAACATGGTGTCGCAAAAGACCTACAACAAGGAACTGGCCAAGGACTTGGCCAAAAACAAGGGCAAGGTTTACAAGGAGGTGTCTTACGCGCAATTCGTGCAAGACACGCTGAACGTCTACCAAGACGAGCTGCCCAAGGGCGACCACACGCCGATGCTGCCGCAAAGCGTCGGTAACCTCGGGGTCAACACGCTTTACCTCTTCGCCGCCTTCGTGTTCGGCCTGGTGCTGGCCGGCTGGGACCATTTCGGCAAGTTCGACCGCTTCGTGCTCGGCACCCGCTTCGCTCGCCGCAAGCTCTACTGGGGCAAGGTCGGCCTCGGCGCCGCCGCGGTGCTTGGCAGCGTGATTGTCGGCCAGGCGATTATGATGGGTGGCCTTTACGCCAACATTCCGGTCCAGTACATCAACACCACCGGCCTTGAGATTTTTGGCCTGCTTTTGTACGACGCCGTAGCGGCGCTGGCGACCTACGTCGTCGCCACCACGCTTGCGATGTTCGCCGGGCGGCTGTGGCAGGTCGGGGCGGTCACGGTCATCCTGCTGTGGACGGTGACCGCAACCTTCTGCAATCTCCAGGGGCTATACGCGCAGCTGGTGGATCACGTCAGCTACAACAGCTTCGGCGGGGCGTTGGCCACGCCGGGGCGGTTCTACTGGCCGACGCTGGTCGCAATGGCGTTGCTGGCCGGAGGGCTGGCTTGGGTCGGGGCCTGGGGCTTCACCCACTTGTCGCTGGAGCACGACGCGGCGGTGCTGGTGCGACCGCTTCAGGTGGTGTTCAGCGCCTTGGCCGTTTTGTACGGCTTCGGCTTTGGCATCAGTTGGTCGCGCTACGGTTACTTCGAGTTCGCCAACAGCCTGGGGATGCCGCTGGTGGTGCTGGCGCTGTGCCTGCTGTGGTGGTTCTGGCCGCAGCTTTCGCAGTGGCGCCGGGCCCGGGCCCAAAAGCTGGCGTGACAGATTCTGGAAAGCATTTTTACAAATGTTGAATCCTTTTACCAAGATATACACGTTACAATAGAACCATATTAAGGCAATGGTAATCGGCCTTATGCTTACACATTAACTTACACTCCCAAAAAAGTTCCCCCAAACTTTTCCACCAGCGATGGTGGTTTTTTTTTGCCCAAGAGCGAAGGCCGGCGCATTTCGCGGGACGGCTAGCCTACCACCGGGGCTTGGGGCGTGGGCTTCGCCCCGAGGTGCGGCGAGCGCCTCCAAGGCGACGTCACTTGCACCGCTGCCTTGGGGCCGGTAGACTGAAGGTGAGTGCCGGTGTCTGGCAAGGCGACCGGTCGAAAGGAGTGGCGAGATGTCTAAGTTATTGAAGGGTTTGTACGGACTCAACGTCGCCGGTGGCCTGATTTACCTGGCAATCTGCGTTCCGGCGTATTTGGCCGGCCACCCGCTGTACCCCGGTCAGGCGATGCTCGCCGGCCAGGTGGTTGCCGGCATCGTGCTGGCGCTGTTGCCGATGGGGTTGGAGCGGCTGTTTCACTTCGGCTTCCCGAGCCTCCTCAAGGTGATCTACGAGTGCTTCATTCTCGCGTCGGTGCTGCTGGGAACCGGGATGCAGTTTTACAACATTCCGTACTGGGACAAGTTTCTCCACCTATTCTCCGCGGCGCTGCTCGGCGGCCTGGGGCTGGCGATTTTCATGGCGCTGACGCCCAAGTCCCAGCGGTCAAAAATAGACCCGCGCCTGCTGGCCATTTTTGCGGTCAGCTTCGGGGTCCTGCTGGGGGTCTTCTGGGAGTTCTACGAGTTCACCGGCGACGGGCTGTTCGGCCTAAACATGCAGCGTTATGCCAGCGGCCACACGCTGCTGGCCGGTCGCGCGGCGCTGATGGACACGATGGGCGACCTCTTCGCCGACGTGTTCGGCGCCGTGCTGCTGGGCATCGCCACGATCTTCGGCGTCCGGCGCGATCCGCGGTGGCTTGAGACCTTCATGTTCACCAAGCGCTGAGTCGCTTGCGTTGAGCCGGCGTCAGCGGCATGTAATGCAGGGCGAACGCCGCCTCGGCCCGGGCGCTTTTGGCCGGCAAAAACGGCAGCCAGTCCAGGTAATCGCGCTTCTCCTCGCGAGCCAGGTCGAACAGGGCCGGCAGCTGTGCGTCCGTGGCCACCATCAGCGCGTGGTAGAACGCCTGGTCGGACACCGGCGCGGCCAGCTGCGGCGGCTGCCAGGTCAGCTGCGCCACGAACGCCGTCAAGCTTGGCGCCACCGTCAGCCACTGATCAACCTCGCTGTCGACGAACCGCACCCCGCCATGCGCCAGGTCGAAGCAAAAACTTTGGCTACCGTCCTGCGCGAACGGCACCTGGTCCGGCGTCAAAGGCGTGAGCGGCCGCGGCCCCGGCGTCAGGAAGGCATGAACCGAGACCCCGGTCAGACTTTCGGAGGTCGGCTCGTTCGTGGTCACGAAAAAGCGCCGCGGCCACTGCCCCTGGGCAATCAGATCGAAGTAGGCCTGCGGAATGCGCGGGTCGGCCGGCAGGTTGGGTAGCGGCAGTGCGGGAATGGTGGCTGGCCAATTGATCATGTGCTTCCTCCTCGGTGGTCGTCTTCAGCGCCATGATAGCGAAGTGCAGCGGGGGATGCAACCGGGCGAGGCGAAGCGGGATGTTTTGCGACCAGCCCGGGGCCCGGAGACCACAGCCTGACGCTGTCTGGCCGGCTAACCGCGCTTCTCCACGCTCTAAACGCGTTCCGAAGCGCAACGCGGGAGCGGCCTGCTACGCCGCGTCATTTGGGCCAAGTGCCGGCCCAATTGCCACGGCTAGGCAGCCCGTCCCGCTAACCCCGCGCTTCTCCACGCTCTAAACGCGTTCCGAAGCGCATCGCCGCCGCGGCTAGCTCAGGCCGGACACTGAGCCAAACCCGGGCTCAATGCCCAGCCTGACGCTAGCCGGCCGGCTAACCGCGCTTCTCCACGCTCTAATTCTCAGCATCCCCACTCATTTTGCGATATAATCACGATAGAACGGATAAGGAGTCTAAGCGTTGCGCAATACAGTGATTTACGTGCATTACGAGCCATTGGCGCATCTATTTTTAACCGCAGGGCTGTCGGCCAGCGATGTGCTGGAGGCGACTGCGACGCCATTTCGGCACCTGCTTTTGCTGCCGCCGGTCGATCAAGACGAGTTCATTGACCCCCACACTGGGTTCAACGAAATCAGCGGCGCGGAGGCGGTGACGGCCTTTTTGCGCAGTAAAAAGGCGCGGGATCGCTGCTGGCTGGATTACAAGCACGGCAGCTACCTGCGCGAGCTTCTGCCGACCGAGATTGCGGAGCTGTTGTACCTGGGCCACGCCAAGACGCACATCCAACCGCCGTACTACTACAAGCTGCAAAATCAGCTGGTGTACCTGCCACTGAACAACGAAATGGTCACGATGTACTTCCGGCGCCGTGATCTGTTCTCAGCGACCCTGTCGGCCGCCTTGGTCCGGCACCTGCGCCTGGCCGCCAACGACCAGCCGTTCTGGCTGCGCTTGGGGGTTCAGCACTTCGCACCGGTGCCTAAGTCGGTGATCGACATGCTTTACAGCGCCTTTGAGGAAGGAGTGCTGATGGATTTTTCCCGGGGCATTTTCTCCCGCGACCAGGTCAAAATCCCGCTGGCCCGGCCCCGCAACCGCTTCGTTCCCGACCAGGCGTTCACGCCCGACCAGGTGGTGCGGCTCGGCGACCTGATTCTGGTTCGCTCGACCGATTCCTGGCGCATCGAGTGGCGGCAATGATTCACAGTTCCAAGGCTTTGGGCGCTCTACCGCCGGCTTCGGCCAGGCGTTAGGGCGCTTTTGACCGCGCAATGCGACGAATGGATAGACAGGAGTGTAGTGTAATGAAGATGAAGCTTAACGAGATCGCGCGGGTGGTGGGGGCCACCTGCCCCCTGCCCGAGGTGAGCTGCCCGACCATCACCGGGGTGGCGTTCGACACGCGCGATCTGGTGCCCGGCGACCTGTTCGTGCCGCTGGTCGACGCGCGAGACGGCCACGCGTTCATTCCCGACGCGGTGAAAAAAGGCGCGGCCGCGACCTTCGTTAGCGCCGACCACGCGCCGCTGGCGACCGGGGTGCCGCAGCTGGTGGTGCCAGACCCCTTGGCGGCGCTGCAGGCGCTGGCACGTTACTACCTGATGATGAAGGTCAACCCCAAGGTGGTGGCGATTACCGGCAGCAACGGCAAGACCACGACCAAGGACATGACCGCCGCCGTTTTGGCCACGCAGTACCACGTCTGGAAGACCAAGGACAACTTCAACAACGAGATCGGGGTGCCGATGACGATTCTGGCCATGGACACTAACACCGAGGTTCTGGTGGTCGAGATGGGCATGGACCGGCCCGGCCAGCTGCACGACAAAAGCGTCCTAGTCGAGCCCGACGTCGCGGTGATCACGATGATCGGCGAGGCTCACATCGAGTTCTTCAAGACCCGCGACAAGATCGCCGACGCGAAGATGGAGGTGGTCGACGGGCTCAAGGAAGACGGTCTGTTCGTCTACAACGGCGACGAGCCGCTTTTGCGCGACCGTGCGTCCAGCGTCCCGCAGGAGCAACGCACCTTCGGCCTGGATCCGGACAACCAGTTGTTCGCCCGTGACATCGAGAGCTTCGAGACCCACACCGACTTTTCCCTGTCGCGCTGGCCTGACCTGCGCTTCACCATTCCGGTGATGGGCGAGTACAACGTGACTAACGCCCTGGCCGCCATTCTGGTCGGCCGGCGCTTCCACGTCAAGCCCGAGGCCATCCAGCAGGCGCTGGCCAGCTTCAAAATCACGAAGAATCGTACCCAATGGGTGACCGGAGACGACGGCGAGCAGATTCTAAGCGACGTCTACAACGCCAACCCGACGGCGATGAAGGCCGTGCTGCGCGATTTCGGCGAGTTCCCGGTCGCCGGCCGGCGCATTGCCGTTTTGGGCGACATGCTCGAGCTCGGCGCCGCCAGCCCGGAGCTTCACGCAAGCGTCGCCGCGGCGCTGGACCCGGCCAAGGTCCAGGTCGTCTACCTCTACGGCGACGAGATTCGGCCGCTGGCGGATGCCCTGGCGACCAAGTACCCGGCCGCCGACTTGCACTACTTCCCCAAGGACCAGCAGCCGCGCCTGATCACGGCCCTGATGGACGACGTCGGTCATGACGACATGGTGCTCTTGAAGGCCAGTCACGGCCTGCACTTGGAAAAAGTCCTCGCTGCCCTGATCGAAGGGGACCGCGGGTGAGATAGGACAGGCCCCGCTCAGCTGAGCGGGGCCTGTTTGGGCGTGGCGACCGAAGTTTACTTGCCAATTGTCCCGCTAAATACGCCGGCTTCCGCTCTGGTCGTCGAGCTCCGAAGCGCAACGCGGGAGCGGCTAGCTAGGTCCGGCGCTTGAGGCCAAGTGCGGGTCTCAAGCCCCAGCCCTACGCTAGCCGTCCCGCTAAACCCGCGCTTCTTCGCTCTGGTCGTCGAGCTCCAGCCGGCAACGCGGGAGCGGCTAGCTACGCACCGCGACTCGGGACCAAGTGCGGGTCCCAAGCTGCGGCGCTAGGCTAGCCGTCCCGCTAAGTTCGCCGGCTTCCGCTCTGGTCGTCGAGCTTTGCAAGGCACCGCGAACGCGATTAGCTAGCGGTGTCACTCGAAGCAAGGACCGCTTCAAGCGCCACCGCTACGCTAGTCGGTTCGCTAAATACGCCATGCTCCGCTCTGGCATTTGTGTTCCCCCACCACTAATGTTAAGATGGTTAGGACACTTTTCAGAAAATAGCCGTCATTGACCCGGGGAGGCCTTGGTTGAACGCGGCTTTTCGCACAATCAAGGAGGAACCTATTTGAAGTTTAATGAACTCGGTTTAGCACCGGAACTGCTGTCAACGATCGAACGCGCCGGCTTCGAGGAAGCCACGCCGATCCAGGCAGAGACCATCCCGTTGATGCTGCAAGGCAAGGACGTTATCGGCCAAGCGCAGACGGGGACCGGTAAAACCGCCGCGTTCGGCCTGCCCATTTTGCAGGAAATCGACACCACGGACCGCAACGTTCAGGCGCTGGTGATTTCGCCGACGCGTGAGCTGGCCGTCCAGACCCAAGAAGAACTCTACAAACTTGGCGCCGACAAGCACGTCAAGGTTCAGGCCGTCTACGGTGGCGCGGATATTCGCCGCCAGATTCGCGGCCTGGCCGATCACCCGCAGATCGTTGTCGGCACCCCAGGGCGTCTGCTCGACCACCTGAACCGCCACACCCTGAAGCTCGGCAACCTGCGGACCCTGGTCTTGGACGAGGCCGACGAAATGCTCGACATGGGCTTCATCGAAGACATCGAAAGCATCGTCAAAACCGCCCCGGAGACGCGCCAGACGCTGCTGTTCTCCGCCACCATGCCGGCGCCGATCATGCGCCTGACCGACACCTTCATGCACGAGCCGGTCACCGTCAAGATCAAGTCCAAGGAGCTGACCGCCGACACCGTCGAGCAGTACTATGTTCGCGCCAAGGATTTTGAGAAATTCGACATCATGACCCGCCTGTTCGACGTTCAGGCACCCGAGCTGACCCTGATCTTCGGCCGCACCAAGCGCCGCGTCGACGAGCTGACCCGCGGCTTGAAGGCCCGGGGCTACCGCGCCGAAGGCATTCACGGCGACCTCACGCAGCAAAAGCGCATGAGCGTCCTGAAGCAGTTCAAGGGCGGCGAGCTCGACTTTTTGGTCGCCACCGACGTTGCGGCCCGGGGCCTGGATATTTCCGGGGTCACCCATGTCTACAACTACGACGTGCCGCAGGATCCGGATTCCTACGTTCACCGCATCGGCCGGACCGGCCGTGCCGGCAAGTCCGGGATGTCCGTGACCTTCGTGACGCCTAACGAGGTCGGCTACCTGCGGACCATCGAGGACCTGACCAAGAAGCGGATGATGCCGCTTCAGCCGCCGACAGCCAAGGAAGCCTTCCTGGGCCAAGTCTCCACCGGACTTGAGACGATCAAGAACCAGGTGGCGGCGGATGATTACGAGAAGTACGAGCCGATGGCGGAAGGCCTGCTCGAGGAGTTCACCCCGCTTCAGTTGGCGGCGGCCTACCTCAAGGCGGTCAGCCCGGACGACGCCTCGAGTGTTCCGGTCAAAATCACGCCGGAACGGCCACTGCCTCACCGCGGCGGCTACTCCCGTGGCAACGGCAACTACAAGGGCCGCGGCAACGGCAACTCGCGCGGTGGCAACGGCTACAAGGGCCGCAGCAACGGCGATCACCGCGAAGGCGACCACCGCGGCGGCCACAGCAACCGCGACAGCCAGCGTCCTTACGACAAGAGCCGGCGCTACTCCGAGAAGCGCTCCGAGCGGCAAAGCGCCAAGGGCGGCTACAAGAAGCACTAAACCGCTCGGCCTGACGCTTGAAGGCACCAGGCACGAACACATCCAGCACTGAACAATTAGGCCGAACCCCCGCGCAATCGGGGGTTCGGCCTTTTTGGTGCCTTGAGGCGAGTTCAGTGCCCTGTACCGCAAGTGGTGCCTTGAGACGTGGCTGGTGCCGGGTGACGTGGCTGGTGCCGGGTGCCGTGACCGGTGCCCTGTACCGCAAGCATTGCCGCGGGTCGCAAGCGTTGCGGCCAGCACCGTTTTGGGGATGGACAACGGCGACTGCGACGCGTTGAATAAAGTTTGAACCCGAAGGCGAGTTGCGCGGATAACGGGGTGAAAGGAAAGGAGGCAGGGCATGGGCAACACTCAGCAGACCGTCGCGTGGCTGGCGGAGCAGCACGGCGCCAGCCTGTATCATTTTTGCCAGCACCTGACGCACTCGGCGGATGCGGCCGGCGACCTGTACCAGGAGACGTTCCTGCGGCTTCTGACGATGACCACGCCGGTCGATCTGACGCGCAACCCGCAAGGCTTCCTGATGGCCGTGGCGGTGCGGCTGTGGCAGGATTCGCGGCGTAAGTTCGCCAGGCGGCGGCGCATCGCCCCAGCGGCCCCGGATGAGGCGCTGGCCACCGTCGCAGGCGGCCAGAACCCCGTTGCCATCAGCGAGCAACACGCGGCGGCGACCCTGGTGCGAACGCTGGTGGCGCAGCTGCCGGAGCCGCTGCGGGTGCCGGTGCTGCTGTTTTACATGGGGGAGCTGAGCGTCGGCGAAATCGCCGAGTGCCTGGACATCCCCGTAGGAACGGTCAAAAGTCGCCTGCATCAGGCCAGGCGCAAGCTGCAGACAGGATTGGAGCGATGCCATTATGAACGATGACGACTTGGACAAAATGCTGAAGCAGGGACTGCAAAGCCGCGAGCCGGTGCCGCCGGCGCTTCAGGCCCAACTGATGCGGCGGCTCGACCGCGCGTCGCGCCGCGGCCGGTGGCTGCTGCCGGCGCTGGTGGTGGCGATGATGGTTGAAGGCAGTCTCGTGCTGTGGCTGGGCTGGCGGCTTTTGGGACCAAGCTTTGTGGCCCCACAGTGGTTCTGGCTGGCGGCAGCGGTGGTGCTGGGCTCGGGACTTGGGGTGCTGGCGCTGCTCGGCGGCGCGATGCGAAAGGCGGAACCGCGATGACGCTGATGATAATGATTGTCGCTCTGGCAATTCTTTGGCCGCTAGCCAAGCTGGGTCTGGGCTGGTGGACCTACGTTGACGCGACGGCCCGGCTGATTGCGCCGCTGGCCTGGACCTTGGTGGTGATTCTTGCCCCCAGCCTGCTCGGACTTTTGCTGTACCTTTTGGTCGGGCGGCGCCGCGCGATGCGCGACTGTCCGGTCTGCCACCGGCCGACGCTGCGCCGCAAACCGGTTTGCGTTCACTGCGGCGCTACCTTGCCGCCGGCGCTGCCGCTGCCGGCAAACCGGCGGCCGCTGGTGTGGGTCGGGGTGGTGGTGCTGACCGCTTTGAGCCTGACGGTCGACGTCGCGGTCGATGCGGTGCGGCACCCGGCGCTTTTGGCCAAGGCCGACATCTCGCTGTGCAGCCTGCAGACCAGCACCCCCGGCGACTGGCGCATGAACTTCTGGTACCTCAACGGCCAGCAGTCGCAACACTTCACCCGCACCAAGGCGACGACGCAACTGGCCGTCAGCGATTCGTTGACCAAGGGCCGCGCCACGCTCACGCTGAAGCCGGCAAGCGGTCGGCCGGTGACGCTGCCGCTCGGCCACAACCACACTGTGGATCTGACCCGCTACCCGGTCGGCACCCGCCTCACGCTGGTTTTGACCAGCCGCGCCGCCCAGGGCAAGCTGCACGTGACCTGGTGAATGCACCCAAAAAAAGCCTTGCCCGTCGCAAAACGGGGCAAGGCTTCTTCGTGTCGGGCCTACTGAATCCGCTGGCCCCGGGCCGCAATCACGTGGCGGCCAAAGGGGCTCTCGTAGACGTTGGCCAGCGCCGCCTGGAAGGCCGGCACCGGCTCGGCGAGCCCGAACAAGGGGCTGCCGGGTTCCAGCAGCAGGCCGAAGCGCAGGGGGCCGAGGTCCAGCGGGGCAAAACCGAGCGTCGCAATCAGCTCGCTCACCGCCGGGCGAATCTGGTCGTGGTCGGTGGCAAAGGCCATCGCGCTGGGTTCGGCGGCGTGGCGCGTGACCTCGATTTCGAGGTCGTGGTAGCCCATGTGGTTGAAGGCCTTGGCCACTAGGCTTTGCGCCAGCAGCCGCTGGGTGACCTCGGATGAGCCCTCCGTCAGGCTGGAGTAGGTGTTGGTGCTGCCGTCGACATCCGCCCAGTAGTTGGCCGCATCCAAAACGATTTTGCCGGCCAGGGCCAGGGGGTCCAGCGCCGGAATCTGGCTGAGCGGAATCGCCAAAATCACAATGTCGGCGGCCTGGGTCAGGTCGCTGGCGCTGACCGTATCGGCGCCTGGCGCCAGCGTGTCGATGATCCACTGGAGGGCGGCCACCGGCTTGCGGCTGGCAATCAACGTCTTGTAGCCGGCGTGGACGGTCAGCCGCGCCAGCGTGGTCCCGAGCTTGCCGGCGCCCAGGATGCCGATCACCGGCCTAGTCATGCGCGACCTCCGTGTCACCGGGCTTTGCGGCATCAGGCTTGGCGTCGCCGGTCGTACCGGTCGCGGTTGGTTGGGGCGCAGCGGCTGCGGCCGGGGCGTCGGTGGTTGCAGCCGACCGCGCTGCCCCGGTCGCCTCAGCCGCGGTCGCGGCGCATTGCGGGGCCACGTCCTGCGGTTCCGCGCCGGCCAGAATCTCGCGAACCCGCGGGATCACCTTTTCGCCGTAGTTGTGGATGGTGGCCAGGCGGTCGGATAGTAGCTGGCCGCCGGTGCCGTAGACCAGATCGAAGCGCTGCATGTCCAGTGCCTGCATGTTGCGGGCGATTTTGGCGGCGACCTGGTCCGGGGTACCGACGTAATAGGCGCCGCGGCCGGTCTCGAATTCGAAGCGGTCGCGGGTCATCGGCGCCCAGCCGCGGTCGATGCCGATGCGGTCCATCTCGGCCTTGATGTATTGCCAGCCGACCGCCTTGGCCCGGTCCTCATCCTCCAAAATCACGCCGTGGGCATGCATCCCCAGCGGCCGGCGCGGCTTCTTGAACTGGCGCAGCGCCTGGCGGTACAGGTCGACGTAGGGGCGAAAACGGGTCGGCTCACCGCCGATGATGGCGATGACAATCGGGTAGTCGAAGGTGACGGCACGCAGAATCGACTCGGGCGAGCCGCCGACCGCCAGCACCGTCGGAATGCGCTCGCCTTTCGGCAGCTTGGGATAGACCTGGGTGTCGTCCAAAAGCGTGGTGAAGTCGCCCTTGTTGGTCACCGGCTGGCCGTGGCGCAGCTTGTCCCAGAGGCGGTTTTTCTCCACGAACAGCGCGTCGTAGTCGGCCAGGTCGTAGCCGAACAGCGGGAAGGACTCGGTGAACGAGCCGCGGCCCAGCATGATCTCCTCGCGGCCGTTGGCCAAGGCGTGGAGGGTGGCGAAGCGCTCGTAGACCCGCACCGGGTCGTCGGAGCTCAGCACCGTGACCGCGGTGCCGAGGCGGATGTTGCGGGTGGCCTGCGCCATCGCGCCGAGCACCACTTCGGGGCTGGAAATCGCGAACTCGCTGCGGTGGTGCTCGCCCAAGGCGAACAGGTCGATGCCCAGCTCGTCGGCCAGCTGCGCCTCTTGGACCACCTGGCGCAAGGTCTCGCCGGCCTCAAGTGCCGTGCCGTCGTCGGCGAAGGCCAGGTCGCCGAATGTGTTCAGGCCGAATGCGTAATCTGTCATGGATACTGCCTCCTTTTCCTTACTAAAAGTAAGTATACGAAGGCCAACGGAAAAATGCAACCCGCAAGCCGACTTTCTTGCATCGCAATCGCCCGGCGTGGCATTGTGAGGGGGACGGGAGGGATGAGCATGACTCAAAACGTGGTGAAGACATTCGGCCGGCGGGAGCTGACCCGCGGTCGAACGCTGTGCCTGGGGTTCGCGGATGGCACCCGCTGTCAGGCGCAACCGGCGAGCGGCGGCGGGGCCTGGGTGGGGCAACAGGCGCCTGGCGGCTACGGCTTTTTTCACCTGCGCCTTTGCGCATCGACGGCACTTCAGGCCCGGCTCGCGTCGCGAACGCTGACCGGCTTTGGCTGCGGCGGCCGCTGGTACCAGCTGGCCTGGTCGCCGCTTGAGCCCAAGGCCAACGCGGCCCAGTCCCTGCAGGCTCACGGCGGCCTGGTGGTGGTCGGGGCCCGACTGCCGGCGGCGTATCCGGTGGCTGCGGTGGCCGCGGCCGCAACGGCGTGGCAAGCGCGGCAGGTGGCGGCGTTGGCCGCGGTCTTTCCGGATTGGCCGCAGGGGCTGATCGCCGCGCTGCTTGCCGATACGGCGGCCCAGGTGGTGCAGGCCGGCTCCGGCATGGCCGCGCAAGCGACCGGTGAGGGGAACCAGCCAGGCAATCCAGACGAAGTGGCCGCGACCGCCGGGGTGACCGCGGCGCCGGTTGCGAGGGCACGTGACGGCGTGGCCGCTTCCAACGCTTGGCCCCAGACGACCGCCGTGGCCCCCGCCGCCGGCACTCTGGTCGTGCGGCCGTGCTCGCCGTGGTGGCAGGTGGTGACGCCCAACCAGGCGGCGCTGGCCTGGCTGCCTTACGCCACGCTGGCCCGGCTGCAGGTGACGGTCGCCGCCGCGGATTTTTGGGCCGGCATCGCCTGGCTGTGGTGGCACGTCGCGCTACTGGGGGTTGCCCCAGCGGCCCGGGTGCGGCCGCGGTGAGGCCAGCGCCGGTTTGCCGCCGGTTCGTAGTTGCATCGCCGCCAGGTCGCGGCGCCAGCGCCGGTTCGCAGCCGTATCGCGTCGCCAGCGTCGTCGGTTCACCGCCGGATTGTGGCCGCGGGCGACGTGCCGGCACCGGCGACTGTTTCGCGCCGTTGGCCGCGGGATTTTAGTCGCCTGCATTGAAAAGCGCCGCGGTTATCGGTAAAGTTAATCCCGATGACTCGGGAGGTGCGACATGACGGTGACGAAAACGCGAGCTAACGCGATGCTGGCGGTGGCGGCGATGATCTGGGGGTCCGGCTACCTGTTTACGAAGCTGGCGACCAACGCGGGGATGCCGGCGGGGCTGATCAACGGCATTCGCGGCCTGATCTACGCCGGGCTGGCCGGGCTGCTGTTTCACAAGGCGCTGGCCAAAATGACGCGCCAGGATTTGGTCGTCGGCCTGATCGCCGGCACCATCAACTTCCTGGGCTTTCAGCTGCAGACCATCGGCCTGGCCTACACCACGCCGGCCAATAACGCGTTTTTGACCGCGATCTACGTGCTGTTCGTGCCGTTCATCTGCTGGCTTTTGTTCAAGCAGCGGCCGGAACGCAAAAGCTACGTGGCAATCGCCATCTGCGTAATCGGCATGGCGGTCTTGACCAACGTCTTCGGCCAGGGGCTGAGCCTACACCTCGGCGACCTGCTGACGCTGGCGTCGGCGGTGTTTTACGCGCTTCAGATCGTCTACTTCGGCACGGCCCCGGCCGAGTCGAGCCCCTGGGTGTTGGCCTTCATGCTCGGCGCCACCCAGGCGGTGTATGGGCTGACCTGGTCCGGCCTGTTCGAGCGTCACGCCTATGCGGCCATCGACTGGCAGGCGGGGCTGTGGCCGGTGCTGGTACTGGGGTTGTTGTCGTCGTTTGGCGCCCAGACGCTGCAGGTGGTCGGCCAGCGCCACACCGATCCGACGCCGGCCGGGCTGATCTTGATGACCGAGTCGCTGTTCGGCAGCCTGTTTTCCGTGGCGCTGGGCTTTGAACCCTTCACGCTGAACCTGCTGATCGGCGGGGCCCTGATCCTGCTAGCGCTGGTGGTGATGCAGGTCGGCTGGCGTCACACCTGGCGCCTTTATAATAGAAACAAGTGAAGCGCTAACATCAGCCAAAAGCTGACGGCCAGGTGGCTCAATAGCGGCAGGGTGGCCGGCCGGCGCAGCCCGTGGTGCAGCCCGGCCGTCGCGCAGGCGAGAAGCACCCACCACAGCCCCCACTCAAGCGGCTGAAGCGTCGCGATGGCGGCGATCGCTAGCACGTCGGCGTCGCCGAGGCCGCCGGTGGCCTGGCGCAGCGCCAGCAGGCCAGCAAGCCAGCCCAGCCCGACTGCGAGGCCCAGCGGCGAACCGGTCGCCTGGGCCAACCCCAAAAGACCCAGCAACCACAGGTCAAAGGGCCAGGCGGGAACGCTGCGGCGCCGCCAGTCGCAGCGGCCGAACACCAGCAGGCCCAGGCCGGTCGCGAGGGTGACCAGGGACATGGCAACCACCTCCAGTGGGTGTGAGAATGCGTCACTGGAGATTACGCAAGCGGCTTTGTCCGGACCGCGGCGTTCACTCTGGTGGCGTCGTGGTGTGGCCGGCCGATATACAATCTCACCGGCAACCGCGCGAAGTCACCTCGCCTGCCGCATTTTCCTCGCGCTTTTGCAACATCAGCCCTTGACACCCTGCGTCGGAAGATAGTACACTATCAAAGGTGCTTTTTTCCAGTGTGTTCGGGTTTGCCCCGGGTGCGGTCTGGTGAATTGCCACTCCGCGCCTGGGTCGGCCATTTTTTTATGAAGAAAAATGAACCGCCTGGATGTGTGGACTTGAAAAGATACCTATAATCAGGAAGGAGGAACTTTGAATGCCTACCATTAACCAATTGGTGCGTCAAGGTCGTAAATCTCAGGTAACGAAGTCGGACTCTCCAGCCCTGAACTTCGGTTACAACAGCAAGAAGAAGTCTCTTACCAATAACCCTGCTCCTCAAAAGCGTGGGGTCGCTACTCGTGTGGGGACGATGACACCGAAGAAGCCAAACTCCGCTTTGCGGAAGTACGCGCGTGTTCGTCTGTCTAACTTGATCGAAGTCACCGCCTACATCCCAGGTGTTGGCCACAACCTGCAGGAACACAGTGTTGTCTTGATCCGTGGCGGCCGTGTTAAGGACTTGCCAGGGGTTCGTTACCACATCATCCGTGGTGCCCTCGATACCGCTGGTGTTGACGGCCGGATGCAGAGCCGTTCCAAGTACGGTGCTAAGCGCCCTAAGGCTGCTAAGAAGTAAACGATCAGCCGCTTTGGCGGTTAAACTACCCATAAGGAGGCTATCAGCATGCCACGTAAAGGCAATGTTTCAAAACGCGACGTTTTACCCGATCCAGTGTACAACTCCAAGCTGGTCACTCGTCTGATCAACCACTTGATGATCGACGGGAAGCGCGGTAAGGCGCAAACCATTCTGTACGACGCATTCGATATCATCAAGAAGGAAACCGGCAACGAACCTTTGGATGTCTTCGAACAGGCTATGAAGAACGTTATGCCTGTCCTTGAAGTCAAGGCTCGTCGTATCGGGGGTTCCAACTACCAAGTCCCGATCGAAGTACGTCCGGACCGTCGCACGACCCTGGGTCTGCGTTGGATCGTTCAATACTCACGTGCTCGCGGCGAACACACCATGGACGACCGTCTGGCAAGGGAAATCATGGACGCCGCGAACAACACCGGTGCCGCAGTCAAGAAGCGTGAAGACACGCACAAGATGGCTGACGCTAACCGCGCGTTCGCACACTATCGTTGGTAAGACTGATTTGGCTATTATATCCGAATGCTGGCATATAGTAGCCAATTCTTTTATCCGAAAATACAACAAAATTGAGAGGAGCAACACATTCACATGGCCAACAAGCGTGAATTTCCGTTAGACCGGACCCGTAACATCGGGATCATGGCCCACATCGATGCTGGTAAGACCACGACGACTGAACGGATTCTGTACTACACTGGTAAGATCCACAAGATCGGCGAAACCCATGAAGGGGCTTCGCAGATGGACTGGATGGCCCAGGAACAAGAACGTGGGATCACGATCACGTCCGCTGCCACCACCGCTTTTTGGAAGAACAACCGAATCAACATCATCGACACCCCAGGGCACGTGGACTTCACCATCGAAGTTGAGCGTTCCCTGCGTGTCCTTGACGGTGCGGTAACGGTTCTGGACGCCCAGGCTGGGGTTGAACCTCAGACCGAAAACGTGTGGCGTCAGGCCACCACGTACTCCGTTCCGCGTCTGGTTTTCGTCAACAAGATGGACAAGATCGGTGCGGACTTCAAGTTCTCCGTTGAAAGCCTGCACGATCGCCTGGGCGCTAACGCTCACGCCGTTCAGCTGCCGATCGGCGCCGAAGACAACTTCGAAGGCGTCATCGACCTGCTCGAGATGAAGGCCGACCTGTACGACGAAGACGAACTGGGTTCCGAATGGGACGTTGTCGACATCCCGGACGAATACAAGGAAGCGGCCGAAGAGGCCCACAACGCCTTGGTTGAAGCCGTGGCCGACGTCGATGACGGCATCATGGACAAGTACCTGGAAGGCGAGGAGATCTCCATCGCCGAGCTGAAGGCTGCCATCCGTAAGGCAACCCTGGCCCTGGAATTCTACCCTGTTTTTGCCGGCTCTGCCTTCAAGAACAAGGGTGTTCAGATGATGCTTGACGGGGTCGTTGACTACCTGCCATCCCCACTGGACGTGAAGCCTTACAACGCGACGGATCCGGACACCGGGGACGCCGTTGAGCTGACCGCCGGCGACGACAAGCCGTTCGCTGCGTTGGCCTTCAAGATTGCCACCGATCCGTTCGTTGGCCGTCTGACCTTCATCCGTGTCTACAGCGGGACGCTGCAGGCGGGTTCTTACGTGCTGAACGCAACCAAGGACAGCCGCGAACGTGTCGGCCGTCTGCTGCAGATGCACAGTAACACCCGGATGGAAATCCCAGAAGTCTTCTCCGGTGATATCGCTGCGGCGATCGGCCTGAAGAACACGACGACCGGGGATTCCCTGACCGATGTTGATCACCCGCTGATCCTCGAATCCCTTGAAGTGCCGGAACCGGTTATCCAGGTTTCCATCGAGCCTAACTCCAAGGAAGACCGGGACAAGCTGGATGTTGCGCTTCAAAAGCTTTCCGAAGAGGACCCGACCTTCCGTGCCGAGACCAACCCGGAAACCGGTGAAACGCTGATCGCCGGCATGGGCGAGCTGCACTTGGACATCATGGTTGACCGCATGAAGCGCGAATTCAAGGTTGAAGCTAAGGTCGGCGAACCTCAAGTTGCCTACCGTGAAACCTTCACCAAGACCGCGAGTGCCCAAGGTAAGTTCGTTCGTCAGTCCGGTGGTAAAGGTCAGTACGGTGATGTTTGGGTTGAATTCACCCCGAACGAAGAAGGCAAGGGCTTCGAATTCGAAGACGCCATTGTCGGTGGTGTGGTTCCGCGTGAATACATCCCAGCCGTTGAAGCAGGTCTGAAGGACGCGATGGCCAATGGGGTCCTCGCCGGCTACCCGCTGATCGACGTCAAGGCCAAGCTGTACGATGGTTCCTACCACGAAGTCGATTCTAACGAAACGGCCTTCAAGGTTGCGGCCTCGATGGCGCTGAAGGCAGCCGCTGCCAAGGCCGGTGCCGTGATCCTCGAACCGATCATGCACGTCGAAGTCGTGGCGCCTGAAGCCTACCTCGGCGACATCATGGGTCAAGTGACCGCTCGTCGCGGCCGCGTTGAAGCCATGGAAGCCCGTGGTAACGCCCAAGTCGTTAACGCGATGGTGCCGCTGGCCGAAATGTTCGGTTACGCCACCACCCTGCGTTCCGCGACCCAGGGCCGTGGGACCTTCACGATGACCTTCGACCACTACGAAGCAACGCCGAAGTCCATCCAAGAAGAAATCATCAAGAAGAACGGCGGCCAGTAAGCCACTGCTCCTCACAAGTTCAGCCCTCGCGAGTTTCTGCTCGCGAGGGCTGTTTTGTGTGGTCGGCTTCGGTTTGGGATGACGTCGGGTTGCCGGACCCCCCGGTCGGTGGCGGTCCGGTGGCTCGCCGCCTGGGCGCAGGTGAGGTCGACGCGGTCAGTGCCGTTCGGCGGCCGTTGCCAGGCGCCACAGGCGAACGGCATGGTAGGCGGTCAGCGCCAGCCACAGCAGCGCCGGCAGCACCCACAGCCAGCCGTGCGGCCCGACGGTGCGGAACTCGGCGCGGCCCTGGTAGGCGGTGTAGCCGGCGGCGAAGGCGAACACGGCGACGGCAATCAGGCGGTACAACAGCAATTGTTTGTAGGTGAGCCCCATGACGATTCCTCCCCTTTGCGATCGGCAAAGTAAGCCTATCACCGCGGTATGTAAGCGTCAAACATTTTGACCGATTAGGGATTGCGAGGTGGCTGGCGCAAGATTAGAATATGATTAATGGAAAATTAGGAGGCAGGGGATGGGACTGTTCCGGCTCGAACTGAAGAAGCAGCCCTGGCTACTGCACATGGCCGGGCTGGTGGCGCTGACGCTGCTGTTTTGTGTTCCCTTGGGGCATCAGCTGGGGATTCTGCAGACGACCTACTCGTACACGGACGGCATGCGTCACGCCGATTACGAGCATCGAACCGCCGCGGCCGCACATCACGAGATGGTGACGGCGCAGAAGTCGACGGTTCTGGCACTGGCGGCGCAGAACAAGACCGTGGCCAATAAGGCGTCCAGTGCGGCGTTGGCCGCGGTCCGGGCAATCAAGGCACCGCTGCTCGCACATCAATACCTGGCCGTCGACCGGATTCTGCTGGACGTCATCACGCGGTATCCCGAGCTGGTCTACCGCCATGAGCTCTACGATTTGCTTGGCGGTCCTTACATATCTGGACAGGTGACGGCGTGGGAGTCAGCGACCAAGCGCCTCAGATATGCCACTCAGCACGGTGTCAATCACCCGCTGACCTCTGACGACACGCAGAGTTCGACCGTTGCCACGTACAATGTCTTCAGCCGATACGGCAGTTATGTCTGGAAAAGGCTTTGGCTCAACGGCGGGATGCACGTCTGGTACAAAATTAATCCAGGCACTGCCCTGGTGTGGCTGTTCTTGACCTACGCCACGCTGGTGCTCGCCAGCGTCTTCAACTTCGACCGCCGCCATCGGACTGAGAACCTGATGCGGCTGACACCGCGCGGGGACCTCGGGATGATCGTCACCCGAGCGGCCGTGACAGTCGCACTGATCGGTGCTGTGGCGATCGGCTTCACGCTACTGGGCAACGCAGCCAACGCGATTGTGCCGGGCCACATCTGGGGCAGCTGGTTCTACCCGCTGGTGACGGTGGCGCATTCGACGGCTTACATCTCGCCGGTGTGGCAGTACATCGGCAGCGAGCTGTTGCTTTTGATGCTGTGGGTGTTCGTGCTGAGCGGCTTTACCTTTATTTTCTCGCAGGTGGTGCGTAACCTGTTGCTGCTGTTGGCGCTGGATGCGCTGACCTTCTTGGCGGTGCCGCTGCACCTGATGGAACTGCTGCCGCCGGCGGTGCAAAAGCTCACGCCGGCCTTTTACACCAACCCACCGGCGCTGTTCGCCCAGGACCAGCAGTTTCGCGGGATTGTCAGCCTGGTGCCCGTGTGGCTGGTGTTTGTCGGCTGGGGCGTGGCGGCCTGGGTGTTCGGGGCCTTCCTGCTGCGATCCCGGACCCGGGGCTACTGGCGGCGCAGCCAGGGGCCGCGCAAGGCCGCGGCATAGCGCGAAAACACGGGGCCGCGGTCCCGTTTTTTTGATGCCTCGCCGGGCTGAACCCGGCAGGCGAGTGAAACCGCATCCGGCGCCGAAGTTTGCTACAATGGAAGCAACAGGCGAGAGCCGGATGGGATGGGGTCATGAGTTGGATATGGGTGATGCTCGGGGCGGGGACGCTGGCCGGGCTGGTGCAAGGGGTCACGGGGTTTGGCTCCGGCATCATGATGATGATTTTTCTGCCGGCACTGCTGCCGATCGGCCGCAGCGCCGGGGTGTCGACTTTGACGATGGTGGTGGCCAACGTGATGATGGTCTGGCGCTACCGGCATGCGCTGAAGTGGCGGCGGCTGCCGGTGCCGTTCCTGATTTACTCGGCGGTGGCGACCTGGTCGGTGCATCTGGGGACTAGGCTGCCGGTGCCGACGCTCAAGGCGTTGCTCGGGGCGCTTTTGATCGCGATTGCGACCTACTTCACGCTCCGCCGCGACGCCGGGACGCACCGCTTCGCAACCTGGGTGGCGCTGGTGTTCATGGTGGTGTCGGGCTTTTTCAACGGGTTGTTCGGCATCGGGGGACCGCTGATGGCGCTGTACTTCCTGACCTTGGCCGACTCCAAGGCGGAATACCTCGCGTCGATTCAGACCTTCTTCATGCTCGACACCCTCTACGTGACCACGATTCGCTTCGCCAGCGGGGTGTTGCACCTGGGGGACCTGCGGCTGGTGGCGCTGGGGCTTGTCGGCGGCCTGCTCGGGACGCTGATTGCCAACCGCATCGTGGTGCGGCTGGATGTCGCCGCCATCAGCCGGCTGGTCTACGTGTTCATCGGCCTGAGCGGCGCCTACTATCTGCTGACCGCACTGCTGCGACGCGCGTAAGGAGGATGTACATGCACTCACCACAGCTGCTCGGACTCGAGCAAGCCTTCTCAAGCTGGATTCTCTACTTTTTCGCCTATGCCTTCGTCGGCTGGGTCTGGGAAAGCGGGTTCGTCAGTGTGCAAAAACGCCGCTGGGTGAACTCCGGCTTCCTGAACGGCCCGTGGATTCCGGTTTACGGCTTCGCGATGACCGCTGTCTTGGCCGCCATCGCCCCGTTTCAAAACAACATCGTCGCGCTGTACCTGCTGTCGGCGATCGTGATCACCATCATCGAGTACGTGACCAGCTGGCTGATGGAGGCCCTGTTTCACGCGCGGTGGTGGGATTACAGCAACGTGCCGCTGAACCTCAACGGCCGCGTCGCCTTGCCGATCTCGGCTTTTTGGGGGTTGGGGATGGTGGTGATTGTCAAGTACGTTCACCCGCTGGTCTCGCAGGTGGTCGGTCGCGTCGACACGACGTACGGCATGTTCGCCAGCTTCCTTTTGATCGCGCTGTTCATGTTCGACCTGGGCTTCACGCTGGCCAACATGCTGGCGTTCGGCGCGGCGACCAAGCGCATCGGCGACGCCATCGAGACGCAAAAAAAGGCGCTGGCCGCGGCCGCGGCGGCGGCCGGCGACCGGCTGGAGCAGGAGTACCCGTGGCTTGAGCAGTACAGAAAGGACGCGGCGGCCCGGGCCAAGTTGCCGCGCCTGAGCTACGTCCAGCGGCGCATCCTCAAGAGCTTTCCGAACCTGCGCCTGAACGACACGACGACCTCGGCCAAGGACATCGCGGCCCTGGCGGAGGTGTTGAGGAAGCGGCGGAAAAAGTAGCCAGAGCGCAAGACCGCGCCTGCGTGGGGCGAGTAGCCCAGCACTGCGGCTTGGAGCCTGCACTTGGCCCCGAGTCGCAGTGCGTAGCTAGCCGTTCCCACGTAGCGGTCTGGAGCTCGACGAACCAGAGCGCAAGTCGGCAGGTTTAGCGGGACGCATAGCCTAGACGCGGCGCTAGAGGCTTGCACTTGGCCCCGAGTGACGCGTCGTAGCTAGACGCTCCCGCGTTGCCGACAGGAGCTCGACGAACCAGAGCGCAGCGGCGCGTTATTAGCCGGACGATTAGCGTTGGGTTGGGCATTGGGCCCGACCATTGGAGGTACCCATGACGACAGAAGATTTCGGCACCAACCCCGCCCGAGACGGGCTGAGCGATCGCACCCCGGCCGGGCACTACCGGCTGTTGACGGCCTCCGGCAGTGAATACGACATCGAGGCTTTGCCCAGTGGGCGGCGGCGGGTGCGGCGGCACAACGCCAACGCGGCGCTGCGGCGAGACGACGACTGGCTTTTTTTGGCCGGCATCAAGGCGCGGATTGGCCAACCGGCAGTGTTGATCCTGGAGCCGCTGGGGGAAGGCGCCGTCACGACGCGGCTGACTACGCCGGTGGTGGCGGTGGTGGTTGACGATGACTGAGCAACGCACGGTGATGACGCTTGTCGGCGACCCGGTCAAGGCGCCGCAGATGGCGGCCTACATGAAAAACCAGTTCCCGTTTCTGGGGGTGCAAAGCGTGGCCCGGCGAGCCCAAAGCCGGCCGTGGCTGCAGGCCGCCAAGACGCGGCCGGTGCCGACCGTTTTGGCTCGGGTGCAGGAACTCTATGCCCGACCGGAGCGGGAGTACCAGTACGTTGCGGTCGACCTGGCGCTGGCCGTCGCGCCGCGGCTGAGCCTAGCCGACCTGCTGGCGCTAAGGCCGCTGGTGACCGAGAAGCCCTGGTGGGACACGGTCGACGCGTGGCGCGGGGTCTACGGCGCCGCCTTGGCCCGGCACCAGGACTGGCGCCACCCGCTGTACGAGATGTTCGCCGAACGCCCGGCCATGTGGGAGCGGCGCGTCGCCATCACGCTGCAGCTGATGGAAAAGGCCAACACCGACCGCGACCTGCTGACGGCGGCGATTCTACACGACCGGCAGACGGACGAGTTCTTCATCCAAAAGGCGATTGGTTGGGCCCTGCGGCAGTACAGCAAAACCGACCCGCAGTGGGTGCGAGACTTCCTGGCAACGCATTCGCTGAGCCGCCTGGCGACGCGAGAAGGCAGCAAGTTCCTGTGAGGTCAGCTGGTCGCGTCACGCGGTTGAACGGGGCGAGTCGAGTTGCTTGACGAGAAATCGGTCTGGTGTTAAGCTACCCGTGAATGATCAGTCACGTGCGGGGATGGCGCTGCGGCCGCAGCGCTGGCACCTCTGCCGCATAGGGGAACGATCCGGAGCGCAAGCGCCTCTAGTACCCAACCCATGCCAAGCCGCAGTGTATTGCCACACGGCTTTCAAACTCAAGAGTTTTAGTGCAACCCCTTCAACTTAGGAGGAGATACCAGGGCATAGGATTTCACCAACCCGCCGCTCGCACCAGGCTGGGACCTACTCGCAACGCGAGGTAGCTGCGGTCCCGACCAGAGCGGTGGTGAGCCACCACGGTAAGCAGAAGCCAGTCACGTAACCGAATCAGGCGCGGCCACCGGATTCACTGCGTCCGGTGGCTTCGCCGCGCCCGGCGCAACCAATTGCGGTTGCGCCGGGCGTTTTTGGCGTGGCGGCTTGCGTCCGGCGACTGACAGGTGTTGAATGGATAGGTACGTCAAATTTTCACGCAGAGAGAAGCGAGCATCTTGTCCAAACGCAACACCCTGATTGTCACCATCGCGCTGCTGTTGTCCAACGCCATGAGTGGCCTGGACGGCACCATTGTCACCACGGCGCTGCCGGCCATCATCGCCGACCTGCACGGGCTCAAGTGGATGGCGTGGATCGTCGCCATTTTCCTGCTCGGCACCGCGGTGTCGACTTTGGTGTGGAGCAAGCTGGGCGAGCGGGTCGGCAACAAAAAGGCCTACCAGCTGGCCGCGGCGTTCTTCGTGGTCGGGAGCTTTTTGCAGGGGCTGGCCCCGAACATGCTGTTTTTGATCCTCGCCCGGGCGATTGCCGGCATCGGCAACGGCGGCATGATCAGCCTGCCTTACATCATCTACGCTAAGCTCTACGAGAATCCGCGCAAGCGCATGCAGGTGCTGGGGCTGGTCAGCGCGTTCTACTCGACGGCGACGATTATCGGGCCCTTGGTCGGCGGCGCGATCGTCGACCTGTTCACCTGGCACTGGGTGTTTTACATCAACGTGCCGATCGGACTGTTGTCGGCGATTCTGGTTCAGGTCTTTTACACCCACGAAACCGTGACCCCCAGCCGCGCCAAAACGGACTACCTCGGTGCCGGCCTGATGGTGATCGGGCTGGTCAGCCTGCTCGGGGCCTTGGAGCTGGTCGGCCTGACCAGCCCGTGGCTGATCCTGCTGCCGCTGGCCGTCGCCGTGGCCAGCTTCGCCGCCTTGATTAAAGTGGAGCGAGCGGCCGCCGATCCGATCGTGCCGGGGCGGCTGTTTCGCAACGGACCGCTGGTGGTCGACTTCGTACTGTTCACCATCATCTGGGGCGCGTTCATGGGCTTTTTGACCTACAGCCCGATGTGGGCCCAGGCGTTGCTCGGCACCACCGCGCTGATCGGCGGCGCGACCCAGATTCCAAGCTCGGTCACAGACATCATCGGCTCCGAGGCGGTGCCGGCGCTTCGGCGGCGCTTCTCGCCGCACCAGGTGCTGACGCTCAACATCGTGCCGCTGACGTTGGCCTTCGTGGTGCTGGTTTTCGCCGGCGTCAAGGCGCCGTACTGGGTGCTGTTGGTCGCCGGGGCACTGGAAGGTTTTGGCAATGGGGGCTGTTTCAACGAGCTGCAGGTCAAGGTGCAACAAGACGTTGACCCGGCCGATATGCCGGTGGCCACGTCCTTCTCCTTCCTGATTCGGATGCTCAGCCAGACCTTCACCACCGCGATTTTCGGCCTGCTGATGAACCAGGCGCTGTTTGCCGGCGTCCGGCGGTCGCACGGTACCATCACGATGGCGATGCTCAACAAGCTGTCAGACGCCGCCAGCGTCAAAAGCCTGCCGGCCCGGCTGCTGCCGCAGATGCGCGACATTTTGCACAACGGGCTGCACCGCATCATGCTGCTGGCGCTGGCCTTGATGCTGGTCGCCTTGGTGATCAACCTTTGGGCCCAGCGCCGCGAGGCCAAGGCCCTGGCCTAGGCACGGACGTCAAAAACGGCTTCTCCCAATAACTGGGGGAAGCCGTTTTTGGCGTCTGGTGTTACGACAGCGTCGGGCTCAGCCGCGCGACGTTGACCAGGACCGTTGCCAGCGTGGCAATCGCCTCAAGCGACACGCACTCGAAGGGCCCGTGGAAGTTCAGGCCGCCGTTGAAGAGGTTGGGGGCCGAAAGCCCCGCGGCGGTCAGCTTACTGCCGTCGGTGCCGCCGCGGAAGGGGGCGTAGTGCGGGGTCAGCCCCGCCTGGCGAATCGCGGCCTCGGCCAACCGAAGCGGCGTGGGGTCGCGGTCCAAGACGGGCTTGGGGTTCTTGTACTGGTCGTGCAGCGTCAGACTCAGCCGCGGCTCGTCAAGCGTGGCGTTCAAGGCGGCGACGGCCTGGCGCAGCAGGGCCTTGCGCCTGGCGAACCCCGCCGCCGTGAAGTCGCGGAGGATGTAGGTCAGCGTGGTTTCGGCGACGCCGCCGCGAAACTGGTCGAGCATGAAAAAGCCGTCGTGACCGGCTACGTTTTCCGGGCGTTCGGCCGCCGGCAGCGCCGCATCCAGCCGCTCGCCCAGCGTGATTGCGTTGACTAGCAACCCCTTGGCGTCCCCTGGGTGAACGGCGCGGCCGCGGATGGTGACCGTCGCCTCGGCCGCGTTGAAGGTCTCGTCTTCAATCTGGCCGAGCTCGCCGTTGTCCAGGGTGTAGGCGAAGGCGGCGCCAAAGGCCGCGACGTCGAGGCGGTCGGCGCCGGCACCGATTTCCTCGTCGGGACCAAAGCCCAGGCGAATCGGGCCGTGCGGGATTTCGGGATGGGCCAGTAGCTCGCGAAGTGCGGCCATCGCCCCGGCGATGCCGGCCTTGTCGTCGGCGCCGAGCAGCGTGGTGCCGTCGGTGGTGACCAGTGTCTGACCGAAGAAGCGCTGCAGCGCCGGGAATTGGGTCGTCGTCAGGCTCAGCCCGTTGGCCCAGCGGATCGGCTCGCCTTGGTAGTCGGGGTGGTACTGGGGCCGGACGTGGTCGGCGGCAAAGTCGGCGGTGTCCAGATGCGCGATCCAGCCGATGACCGGTTCCGGGGCGGTGCCGGGCAGCGTGGCGGTGACGAAGCCATCGGCCGGGTTCAGCGTCGCGTCTGCGAGGCCGAGGTCCTGGAGCTGGTCAACCAGCAGCTTGGCCAGCACGGTTTGGCCCGGCGTCGAGGGGATGCGGTCGGCCAAGGCAGCGTCGGAGCGGGTGTCGATCGTGACGTAGCGGGTGAAGTCGCGTTGAATGGCGGTTAAGTCGATGGTCATGTCACGCCTCCCCCGCCTGGATGCGCGACAAAAGCGTCAGGCCGGCGGCGATGTCCTCGCGGCGGTAGTCGGCGGCGGTCAGGGCCGCGTCGTCCAACGCGTTGAGCCGGGTGAAAAACCAGGTGCCAAGGGCGATGAACTGCGCCTCTGGCACCGCGTAGCGCCGGGCGAACAGGTCGCGGGTGGCGCCGTGCAAGTCGCCGGCTTCAATCGCCGCTTCGAGCTCGGCCTGGTGTGGCAGCCGCCGTGCGTCCTCTTGGGGGAACACGACCTCGTGGCTCGGCTCGCCGCCGCTGGCCCCGAGCATCGCGCCGAGACCCCGGGCCAGCGCCTTGATCTGGCGCAGCAGCGGATCGGTTTCTTCTTGCATGGGGAACGCCTCCTTTTGACTCACAGCGTAAGCCAATGCATCGCAAAATTCAACCGAGACGTCGCGCCAAAAAAGCCCCGCCGCGGCACCTGCGGATGAGGGTCACGGTCGGGGCAGATGCGGCTGACAGGCGGTGCAGGTACGGGGTGCGGGACCGCGCGGCGCGGCAGATCAATCAGCTGCACGGCGGGGCAAGCCAGCGACCGGACGGCGAGGCAAGCCGAGTAGCCGCGCGGCGCGGCAGCTACGCTACCGCGCCGCGAGCTGGGCCGGTTGTCCCGCCGCGGTCAAGGCGGCGCAGAGGCGCTGGCAGCCGCGGTCGATTTCGTCCAGGCTGGCGCCGGTGAAGCTCAGCCGCGCCGCGTTTTGGAAGTGGCCGAAGGGGCTCAGGCCGCTGCCCGGCACCACCGTCACGTTCGCGTCGCGCAGCGGTCCCTGGGCGAAGGCCATCATGTCAAAGCCTTGCGGGGCGGTCAGCCACAGGAAGAAGCCGCCTTCCGGGTGGGTCAGGGTGAAGCCGGCCGGCAGCGCCGCCGCCAAGTCCGTATACATCCGGGCCATTTTGGCGCTGTACACCTCCCGCAGTCGGGCGATGTGGCGGTCCAGGTCGTTGCGCTGCAGGTAGGCGGCGACCGCCGCGGTGGTCAGGCCGCTGGTTTCCAGGTCGCAGCCGCCTTTGAGGGCCCGCAGCGGCGCCATCAGGCTTGGGCTGGCGACCAGCCAGCCCAGGCGCAGGCTCGGCGCCAGGATTTTGGAGAAGCTCGAGACGAACACGACGCGGTCTTCGGTGTCAAAGGCCTTGATCGGCGGCAGCTGAACGCCGCGGTAGCGCAGCTGGCGGTACGGCGCGTCCTCCAGGATCACGACGTCGTAGCGGTTGGCCAGGGCGACCAAGGCGCGGCGCTTGGCCAACGACATCACGGTGCCGGTCGGGTTTTGGAAGTCGGGCACGGTGTAGATCATTTTGACCTTGCGGGTGGCCAGCACCTGCTGCAAGGCGGTCAGGTCCATCCCGTCTCGCTGCACCGGCACCTCGTAGTAGGTCGGCTGGTAGGCATCAAAGGCCGACAGGGCCCCGATGTAGGTCGGCCCCTCGACCACCAGGCCGTCGCCGGGGTCCAGCAGCAGCTTGGCCATCAGGTCCAGCGCCTGCTGGGCCCCTTGCGTGAGCATCAGGTCGGATTCGGTGCAGGCTACCGCGTCTTGGCTCATGCGCTGGGCCAGCTGGCGGCGCAGCGCCAAGTCGCCGGTCGGTCCAGCGTATTGCAGGGTGGTCTCGCTGGCGCTTTGGGCCCAGGCGGCCGCAAGCTCGGCCTGGGGGAAAAGCGCCGGGTCGGGGTACCCGCCGGCAAAGGCGATGGTCTGCGCGTCCTTGGCGGCCAAAACACCGTCCAAGCCGTTGGTCTGATAAGCCTCAAGTCTCGCTGCCAATTTCATGCCGCTCACTCCGTTTCTATTGATTGACTTTATCGTAACCCGCTCCTATGATGAAGTAAACTTCAACTTGTTCAGCGGTGAGTGAACGTGATTCATCTAAAACGGTCACACCGCCGGAAGGGAGCCAACATGAGCAATTTCAGTTACGAGGTTTTTCGCGCCGTGGTCGAGCAGGGAACCTTCATCCAGGCGGCCAACAAGCTCAACGTCACGCCAAGCGCCGTCAGCCACAGCGTCAGCCAGCTGGAGTCGGCGCTGGGATTTCCGCTGTTCATCAGAAACCGCACCGGCGTCGAGCTGACGCCGGACGGGGCCGCCATTTTGCCGACCGTGCAGTCGATTCTGAACCTCGAGGACCAGCTGACCCAGATTGCCGACAACATCAACGGGCTCAACACCGGGCGGGTGCGGCTCGGCGCCTTCTCGTCGGTGTCGACCAACTGGCTGGCGCCGATCATTTTGGACTTCAAGCGCCAATACCCCGACGTCGACGTCAGCGTGATGCAAGGCAGCTTCAACGACATCGTCGCCCAGGTGCGAACCGGCGCCATCGATATCGGCTTCTCGCTGCTGCCGGCCGACGACAGCCTGGTGGTGACGCCCTTGATCGAGGATCCGATCTACTGCCTGACGCCGACCACCTTCACGCCGGCCAACGGGCGTGACATGACCGGCGCCGACATGGACGGCCACACCTTCATCCTGCAGCGCGGCGACTACGACCGCGACACCAAGGCGGCGCTGGACCGCTACCACGTTTCGACCAACTCGCTGAACTACTCGATCGATGACCAGTCGATTCTGTCGATGGTCGAATCCGGCCTGGGCTGGGGCATTTTGCCGCGGCTGGCCCTGACCAAGCTGACCGGTGACGTCAACGTCTACCCGCTGTCGCAGCCCTTCGCCCGGACGCTGTGCCTGGTGATGAACCCGACCACGCAAAAATCACCGTCGGTCGCCCACATGCTGACGGTGATCAAGGCCTTCTTGCGCCGCGAGTACGGCAAGGCCTGCCTGTTTGGAGAATAAAAAAACAGCGACTGATTCAATCAGTCGCCGGCCGAGGGTCGCTGGCTAAGTCGGCTTGCCGCTTCACCGCGTCAGGTGGTCCATCGTCTTGTTCAGCGCGGCGTCGACCTCGTTGTTGTGCTGGTTAGTCGCGTGGCCCTTGACCTTTTGGAAGGTTAGGTCGTCGAAGCGGTCAACCTGGGCCAGGAGTTTTTGCCACCGCTCCGCGTTGATCACCGGCTTGCCGCCTTTTTGCCAGCCGTTTTGGCGCCATTTGACGTACCACTTCTGGGTCATCGTGTTGATGACGTAGGCGGAGTCGGAGTAGACGGTCACCGGCAGGTCCGTGCGTTTGAGCGCGGTCAGGCCCTCGATGACGGCGGTGATCTCCATGTAATTGTTGGTGCGGCCGAACTCGCCGCCGGTCAGCATCTTCTGGTGCGCGCCGTAGATGAGCAAAGCGGCCCAGGCGCTTTTGTCGGTGGGCCGAACGCTGCCGCCGGCGACGTTGCCGGTGTTGCGGTTGCCGCCGTCGGTGTAAAGTTGAATTTCTGCCATGTTTACCTCCCGTAACGCTACCAGTGTACCTGCTGACACGCGTTTGGGCAAATCGGGGATTATCTGCTAAAATTGAGGCCAAGCCATACTGAAGGGAAGTCTCGCCATGCCACGCAAACTGATTGCCTTGGACCTCGACGGCACCACGCTGGACCGCGCCGGTCGCCTGGCCGCACCGACCATCCAGACGCTGCAGGCGGCGACCGCCGCCGGCCACCTGGTGGTGATCGCCACCGGTCGCCCCGATGCGATTTCGGAGGACCTCTACGACGAACTCGGGTTGACCGGACCGATGATCAATTTCAACGGCGCCTTGATTCACGTGCCGCACCGCGACTGGGCCGCCGAACGCGCGGTGACCATGCCGATCGCCACGGCGCTTGCGCTGAGGGAGCTCAAGGCCGATTTTGACATCAAGGTGATGGTGGCGGAGGGCAAGCGCTTGCTGCGAGCCGATCACGGCTACGTCAACGTGCCGTTTTTGCCCGACCTGCCGCACCCGACCGCGCTGCTGGATGCGGCGGGGCTGACCCAGGCGCCGATCTCGGTCACCATGTTCATCGCTGACCGCGACCTGACGCCGTTGACCGCGGCGGTGGCCGCGCGGTTCCCGCAGCTGACCGCCAAGACCTGGGGGGCCTGGAGCGGCGAGAACACCGCCCTTGAGGTGACCGCCGGCAACGCGTCGAAGTCCCGGGCCCTGGCCTATGTCGCCGGCGCTTACGGCATCGCCCAGCCAGACATCGTCGCGTTCGGCGACGACTTGAACGACCTGGACATGATCCAATACGCCGGCGTCGGCGTCGCGATGCAAAACGCGCGGCCGGAGATTCTGGCGGCGGCCGACGCCGTCACGCCGACGGACAACGACCACCAAGGCGTGGCCAACTTCCTGGTGCGGTACCTGCACCTGTAGCTCGCGCAAGTTTGGAAAGGACAATGACGATGACAGAAATCTGGCTGGTGCGGCATGGCCAAACCGAGTACAACCGGCAGGACCGGGTTCAGGGGATGGCCAACTCCGCGCTGACGCCCCGAGGGGTGGCCGATGCCGATGCCTTGGGCCGCGGCCTGGCGCGAGCGGGGGTCCACTTCGATGCGGCCTGGGCCAGCGACCTGACCCGCGCCGCCGACACCGCCCGGCATGCGCTGGATGCCGCGGGGCAGTCGCACTTGGCGCTGACGCTTCACACCGGGCTGCGGGAGGAGAATTACGGCAAGTTCGAGGGGCAGCTGACCGATGACTTCGCCCAGGCGGTCTTCGGCCTGCCGGACTTTACCCAGGCCTTGTTGGACCACCGGTTGAGCCTGGCGCAGATTGCCGACGCGACCTACGCCGCCAACGCCGGGGCCAACGGGGCGGAGGATAACGCGATGGTGCAGCGGCGCTTCGACGCCGCGATGCGCGACATCGTGGGTCAGGCCCCAGGCCAAAACGTGCTGGTGGTCGCCCACGGCACGGTGGTTCTGATGTGGCTGGCGCTTTTGGGCTTTGACACCCACGGCCAGGAGATGCTGCACAACTGCAGCGTGACGCGGGTGTCCTGGGACGGCTCGCGCTTCACCGTCGGCGCCTTCGACGACCTGAGCCTGGTGGCGGCGGGGCGGCGCGTCGCCGCGGCGGCCAGTGCGACCGCTCGCCGCAACGGCGTCGCGGGTTCGGCCGCAGGGTTGCGGCATGGGTAGCGCGAAGCCGACGCCACGGCAGCTGTGGGTGATCGGGGCGATGCTGTTCGGCCTGTTCTTCGGGGCCGGCAACCTGATTTTCCCCGTGTTCGTCGGGCAGCAGTCCGGGGCCAACCTGCCCTGGGCGATGGTCGGCTTTTTGGCCTCCGGGGTCGGGCTGCCGCTGCTCGGCGTTGCGGCCATCGGGCTGACCGGCAGCAATGGGGTGTTCGAGCTGGCCGCCAAGGTCGGGCGGCCGTTCGCGTATGTCTTCACCATCGCCTTGTACCTGTGCATCGGCCCGGCGTTCGCGCTGCCGCGGCTCGCGTCGATTTCGTATGAGGTCGGGTTGGTGCGGTTCGTCGCACCGGGGTCAACGCACTGGGCGTTGGCCGCCTACTCGGTGCTGTTCTTCGGGACGGCGTGGTGGTTCGCCCGGCGGCCGAGCCAGATTATGACCTACGTCGGCAAATTCCTGACGCCGGCCTTCCTGGTGACGCTTGGAGTGTTGCTGGCCGCCGCGGTGTTCAAGCCGCTGGGCGGCGCCGGGGCCGCGGTCGCCGGCTACCAGAGCCAGCCTGTGACCACGGGCTTCACCGACGGCTACGCGACGATGGACGCGCTGGCGGCCTTAGCATTTGGCATCATCGTGGTCGATGCGATTCGCGGCCTGGGCGTGACCGCCCCCAAGGCGGTGGCCGGGGCCACGATTCGCGCCGGGGTGCTGGCCGCGACCTTGATGGGCGTGGTGTACGTGCTGTTGGCGCTGCTGGGTCAAAACGCCTTGGCTCGCTTTGGTCGCGCGGCCAACGGCGGCCCGATTCTGGCCAACGTCGCCCATGCCTACTTCGGCGACTTCGGCAACGTGCTGTTGGCCATCATTGTGGTACTGGCCTGCCTCAAAACGGCGATCGGGCTGATTACGGCGTTCGGCGACACCTTCAAGGCGCTGTTCCCGCGGCTGCCTTACCAATTGGTGATCGGGGTGGCGACCGTGGTACCGCTGGTGTTCGCCAACGTCGGGCTCGACCGGCTGTTGGCGGTGTCGACGCCGGCTTTGATGGCGCTGTACCCGCTGGCCATCGTGCTGATTGCCTTGGCGCTGGCCAGTCCGTGGCTCGGCGAGTCGCGCTGGCTGTTCGGCACGGTGATGCTGGCGACGGCGGGGCCGGCCCTGCTGGATGGGCTCAACGCGCTGCCGGCGGCCTGGCAAGGCGGCTGGGTCGGCCAGCTGCTGGCCCTGGCGGCGCATCTGCCGGGATTTGCGGTCGGGCTGGGCTGGTGCGTTCCCGCCGCCATCGGCCTGGTGGTCGGGCTGGGTCTGGCCCGTCACCGCGCCGCCTGAAGACACGAACGGCCCGGGGCAAAGCGCCTCGGGCCGTATTTCATGTCTAGATTAATGCGCCAAGCGTGGCGGCTGGCTACTTCTCTTCCGCTTCGGCCGGTTCTGGGTTCGGGCGGCCGCCGCCCAGGTTCTTCACAATCGCCTTGAAGTTGATTACGATTTTGAAGTTCAGCTCCGCGGCGTTTTGCTTGTCGGCGGATTCGTAATCGGTGATGGTCAACAGCGCCGAGTTCTCGTAGACCTTCTGAACGGTGCCGGTGAATGGACGCTCCATGTCCTCCTTCACCTTCACGGTTAAGGTGTCGCCGAGGTGGATGTCTTCCTTCTTCAACAGAATCATTTCCTTTCACGACTCAATGGGTCTTCAATTGATAGGGAGCATAGTATAACAAGCGATTGGATAAATCAAGTGATTTATCGCTTTTCTTAACGTTTCGTTAGGATTTGCCAACAGCCGGGCACAGGAATATGCTAGGGAGGAACCTTATACACGAAAGGACGGCTGTCGACAATGGCAGATGGAACGTTGACCATCAGCGAATTGACCCCCGACGCACAGCATGCAGCGGTGGAATCGTTCGCCAAATTTTACTTGGATAAGTACCAGCACGAGGGACTCGACCTGTTCGCGCAGATCGATACCAGTGGCCACATCGCGGATATCAATCAGTGGCTGGTTGATAACGTGAACTTTCTTCACGACGAGAAGTTGCAGGGCCTGGTTCAAAACCGCAGCGATAACTTCATTGCGCTGCTGAAGGTCCTGAAGTCAACCTTCAACGCGAACGGCATTCCCGACATTCCGTGGCAGACTTGGTTCGACCGCGAAATCGCCGCGGTGGCCCAAGGACGCTAACGCTTCACGCCTCGCGGTGCGGGGCGCTTTTTTTGTCCCAGAGCGAAGCGGGGCGATTAGGCGAGCGGCCAGCGTGGGGCTGGGGTTTGAGGCCCGAACTTGGCCTCAAGCACCGGCCCTAGCTGGACGTGTCGCCGATGCCCCGCGAAGCTCGACGACCCAGAGCGAAGAAGCGCGGGTTTAGCGGCTCGGGTAGCCTAGCCGTGGTGCTTGGGGCCCGGGCTTGGCCCCGAGCGCCGGGGCGTCGCTAGCCGCAGCCGCGTTGCGCCGCGTAGCTCGACGATCCAGAGCGAAGCGCGGGTTTAGCCGGACGCGTGAAAACTCGCCGTGCCCAAACCGGGGTCTGAGTGGTAGGCTAAAGGAAGCACGAAAAGGAGGCACACGATGGACAACCCATACCTGATTGTCAGCGACGTCGATGGCACCCTGGCCTACGACGCCGCGACGATATCGGCTGGTACCAAGGTCGCGGTCAACCGGCTTTTGGTGGCCGGCCACCTGTTTTACCTCGCCACCGGGCGCATGTATAATTTAGCAGCTTTGATGGCGGCGCAAATCGGCCCCGGGGCGGAGATTATCGCGGCCAACGGCGCCGTATATGATTTCGGCGGCTCGCGGGTGCATCACCTGCTGGGCCAGCAGGCGATCACCGCGATCGAGGCCGCCTGTGCGGCACACGACCTGGCCGCCTTGTACTTCACCGACGACATGGTGTACTACACCACGCCGCCGGCCCAGGCCATTCAGGACATGCTGACGCACTTCGCGCCGGACAGCGCCCAAGTCGGGGTCGCGCAGCTCGACGCGGCGGCGCTTGGCCAACGCGCCGCCGTCATCGCCAATGCGATTGTTTTTTCCCTGGACGATCCGGCTGCGCTTTCCGCCGTGGCCGCTAAGCTGAAGCGCGAGCCGGCGCTTGCGGTGTCGGCCAGCGACCCGACCAACCTGGAGCTGATCCCGCACCAGGTCGACAAGGCCAACGCGATCGCCGAGTTGCAGGCCAAAACGGGCATTCCACCGGCTCGCACCATCGCGTTCGGCGACGGGCTCAACGACCTGGGGATGCTTCAGGCCGCCGGCATCAGCGTCGCGATGGGCAACGCGGTGCCGGCGGTCAAGGCGGCGGCGCGGTACCAAACCGCCAGCAACAAGGAGGACGGCGTCGCGCAGTTTTTGAACCACTTTTTCGCCTGAGTGGGTTTAAAGTTGCAAGCGCAGGCCAGGCGTGAGACGCTTAGCTGGGCCGAAGCGGCCCGGAAAGGATGAGTTCAATGTACAAAGCGAATGACACGAGATACGACGGCGTGACCCCGCGGCCGCTGGGCAAAAGCGGCCTGGTGCTGCCGCCGATCGCCCTGGGGCTGTGGCAGCATTACGGCTCGGCCGACCCGTACGCGGCGCGGCGCGATGTGATTCTGGACGCGTTCGACCGCGGGGTGTTCCACTTCGACGTGGCCAACCACTACGGCGACGGCGACTTCGGCTCCAGCGAGACGCTGCTCGGCCAGGTGCTGGCCAGCGACTTGCGGCCGTACCGCGACGAGTTGGTAATCGCGACCAAAATCGGCTACGAGATCCACCCCGGCCCGTTCGGCACCGGCACCAGTCGCAAGGCGATTCTGCAGGGCATCGACGACTCGCTGGGCCGCCTGAACCTGGATTACGTCGACCTGCTTTACGCCCACCGCTTCGACGCCACAGTGCCGGTCGCCGAGACGGTGCGGGCCCTGGACGACGTGGTCAAAGCCGGCAAGGCCTTGTACATCGGCGTGTCGAACTTCGACACCCCGCAGGCTCAAGAGGCGATCGACCGCTTCACGGCGCTCGGCACCCCGTTCGTGGTCGACCAGATGAGCTACAACCTGTTCAACCGCGACGTCGAGACCTCGGGGCTGCTCGACACGCTGCGCCGCGCCGGCGCCGGCCTGGTCGCTTACGGGCCGCTGTCGGAAGGCCTTTTGTCCGACCGCTACCTCGCGGGCATTCCGGACACCTTCAAGATTCACCCGACCAACCAGCAGACCTTCGCTAACGGCAAGGCGGCGGTGGTGCAACGCCTCAACCAGCTCAATGACCTGGCCCAGGGCCGCGGCCAGACGCTGGCTCAGATGGCCTTGGCGTGGCTTTTGCGCGACCCAATCGTTGCCTCGGTGCTGATCGGCACCACCAGCACGGCTCACCTGCAAGACAACCTGCAGGCGCTGGATCACTTGGCCTTCACCGCCGACGAGCTGGCGGCGATCGACCGGCTGACGACGCTGTAAGCACCAGGCACTGAGCCAGACCGCCACGGCAGGGCCGGCCGCTTCTTAGTAGGCTGGGCGGGTCTCCCGCTGGCGCTTGCGCCAGAATGACGTCAAAAGCACCCCGGACACCGGCAGCTGACTGCCGGGTCCGGGGTGCTTTTGTCTGAGTAACAAAATTTATTTGCAGTTAATCGATAGGCGGTGCGAGGTCGCAAGAGAGTGCATCGACGGCGCGAATGATAGGTGCGGCCGCCGCGATAACATTATTTAACTGATTTGGCCTCAGCCAGGCCGAACTGGGCGAGGTGAGCGGCGAGAAATTCGCCGGTGTGACCGCTGCTTTGGGCGATGGCGGCCGGGCTGCCGGAAGCGACAATCCGGCCGCCGCGACTGCCGCCTTCCGGGCCGAGGTCCAGCAGGTAGTCGGCGTTGGCCATCACGTCCAGGTCGTGCTCGATGGCCAAGACCGTGCCGCCTTGGTCGATCAGCCGCTGGAACACTTCCAGCAGGGTCTTGATATCCAGCGGGTGGAGCCCGACGCTCGGCTCGTCGAAGACGAACAAGGTGCCTTTTTGGGTGCGGCCCATGTGAGCGGAGAGCTTGAGGCGCTGGGCCTCGCCGCCGGACAGGCTCGGGGTGCTTTCACCCAGGTGCAGGTAGCCCAGCCCCATGTCGTGCAGCGTCTGCAAGGCGGCGGCGACGGCGGGTTGATCGGCCAAAACGGTCAGCGCGTGATCGACATCCAGATCCAGCAGGTCGGCAATCGAGTAGCCGTGCCAGGTCACCTGCAAAACGTCCGGGTTGTAGCGTTTGCCACCGCAAGTCGGGCAGGTCTGTTGCATGTCCGGCAGGTACTGGATGTCCAGGCTGATGCTGCCGGTGCCGCCGCAGGTCGGGCAGGCGCCGGCCGTGACGTTGTAGGAGAAGTTGCTGGCGGTGTAACCGGCCGCTTGGGCGGCCGGCTGCGCGGCGAAAAGCGTCCGCAGGTGGTCGAGAATCGGGGTGTAGGTTGCCACGGTGCTCCGAATGTTTTTACCCACCGGGGCGGCGTCGATGGCGACCACGCGCCGCAGACCGCCGCGGTGCAGGTCCCGCACGAAGGCCGGCGCCGGCTGGCTGCGGGTCGCGGTTAAAGCCGGGACCAAGGCATCGAACACCAAAGTCGACTTGCCGGCGCCGGAGAAGCCGGACACCACCGACAGCCGGTTGACCGGAAAGGCGGCGGTGAGGTTGTGGAGGTTGAAGCGGTCGGTCACCGTCAGCCCGAACGTCTTGGACGCAGGTGCCGCCTCGGGCCGAACGCGCAGCTGCGCGGTGCCGGTCAGGTAGGGGCCGATCAACGAATGCGGCGCCGCCGCCAGCTGCTGCGGGGTACCTTGGTTGATCAGGCGACCGCCACCGGCGCCGGCGACCGGGCCAATTTCGAGCACCGAATCGGCGGCCTCGATGATGGCGGTGTCGTGGTCGACCACCACCACGGAGTTGCCCTGGGCGACCAGGCCGCGCATCACGGCGATCAGCCCGGCCACGTTGGCGGGGTGCAGCCCGATCGACGGCTCGTCGAGGACGTACAAGACGCCGGTGGTTTGGGTGCGAAGCGTCCGGGCCAGCTGGATGCGCTGCAGCTCGCCGGTCGACAGGCTGGCGCCGGCGCGGTCCAGGCTCAGGTAGTTGAGCCCCAGGTCGATCAAGGGCTTGAGAATGCCGGCGAGCTCCCGCAAAATGTCGTGGGCCAAGGGCTGCATGGCCGTTGGCAAGGCGGCGTAGACCTGGGGGATGAAGGCGCTCAGCTGGGCCAGCGTCATCGCCGAGACCTGCGCGATGGTCTGCCCGGCCAAAAGCTGGGTCAAAAGCTTGGGGTCAAAGCGGGTGCCGTGGCAGGTCGGGCACAGGCCGAAGACGTAGAAGCGGTTGAGCCGCGCAATCGCGCGTTCGTTGGTGGTGGTGGCCATCGAGTCCAGCACCGCGTTGTAGGCGTTCTCGTAGACGGCGTTGTCCATGTGGAAGATTTTCCCGGTTTTGGACGGAATATTGATCGCGTAATGGTTGCGCGGTCCGTGCCAGACAAAATCCTGCTGGTCCTGCGGCAGTTCTTGGAAGGGCGTGTCGATGTCGATGCCGGCGTATTGGGCGACGATCTGCATGAAGTTGCGCCCGGGCAGCCGCCAGGAGGCCACGGCGCCGTCGCGGATGGTTTTGGTTGGGTCGGGAATCAGCCTGGTTTCGTCCAGGTGCTTGGCCTGGCCGGTGCCGTCGCAGGTGGGGCAGGCGCCGACGGAGTTGAAGGCGAAGCTCTCGGCGCCGTACAGCGGAAACACCGCCCCGCAAACCGGACAGGTCAGCGTCGCGTCCTTGCCGGCGACGTCCATCGCATGGGCGATCTCAAGCGTCGCCGGCAGCTGGTGGCCGTTGGGGCAGCGCGGCGAGCCCAGCCGCGAGAAGGCCAGGCGAATCACGTTCAGGGCCTCGGTCGTGGTGCCGACCGTCGAGCGAATGCCCGGCACCACCGGCCGCTGGCGCAGCGCGATGGCGCTTGGAATGTGCTGAATCGAATCGACCTGGGCGTGGCCGACCTGGCCCAACCGGCGCCTGGTGTAGGTCGACAGGGCCGAGACGTAGCGGCGCATGCCCTCGGCGTAAAGCACCCCCATGGCCAGAGACGACTTGCCGGCGCCGCTGGGCCCGGTGATGGCGACCAGCTGGTGCAGCGGAATGGTGACGTCGAGGTGCTTGAGATTGTTGACGTGAGCCCCCTTGACGATGATGTCTGTTGGATTCATAACGCGGCCTTCTTTGCTTACTTTTATTCCATACTACCACAACAAAAATCCCGCTGAACGAATTCAGCGGGATTCACGCGTGTATTTCTAGCTTCTGCCGTCTACTGGATTCGAACCAGCGACCTCATCCTTACCATGGATGCGCTCTACCTACTGAGCTAAGACGGCATGTTGTCGTAAAACAACTGCCTGATTAATATACAATATTTCCGCGTGGGGTGCAACCCTTTGACCGAAAAAGTTTGTGGTCGCTTAACTTTGCCCGTCCCACTCGGCGTGAAACTCGGCGAGAAAGTCCTGCATCACGGCCTGGCGATGGGCGGCCAGGCGCTTGGCCGCCGGCGTGTTCATCAGGGCAGCGAGCTTCAGGAGCTTCTCGTCGAAGTGGTTCAAAATGGTGCTTTCGGTACTCCGATAACCGGCCGCGTCCAGTTTCTCCCGCGGTCGGATCGCCGGGTCGTACAGCCGGCTGCCGTGAGCCCCGCCGTACATCATCGTCCGGGCGATGCCGATGGCGCCGATCGCGTCCAGCCGGTCGGCGTCTTGCACCAGCTGGCCCTCGAGGCTCAGCGGCTGCCGGCCGGCCAGGCTGGCCTTGAAGCTCATGTGATCGATGATCGCCAAAATCGCGGTGGCCTGCGCCGCCGTCGCCCCGGCCGCGGTCAGCACCGAGGCGGTCGCGGCCTTGGCCGCCGGCACCGAGGCGACCAGCTTGTCGTCGTAGGTGTCGTGCAACAGCGCCGCCGCCACGGCAATCGCTGGGTCGGCCGCCGGTGTTTGGGCCAGCAGGTTGCGGGTGGTGGCGACCACCCGCGTGATGTGATCCATCGCGTGGCCCGAGGCGTCTTGGGCCAGGATGTGTTGGGCGTGTGCCCAAAGCATTTTTTCGTTCATCGTACCCTCCTAATTCGTTGAGTTCCGCTACTGCACCCCGGTACAATTAAGTTAAGGAGGGCGTCGCTATGAAACTCAAACACTTGCAGATGAATCAGACGTTGAATCAGTTCAACCGCCTCAGTCCCGCCATTGACGACACCAAGCGGCCGCTGTCGCAGCAAAACCTGCTGTTCTGGGTGGCCGCGGAAGACCAGCCGCCGACCCCGTCGGCCCTGGCCGACGCCATGGGCCTGACCAAGGCCGCCATCACCAAGATGCTCAACCCCCTGATCGACGACGGGTTGCTGACCAAAACCATGGACGTTCGCGACAACCGCAGCTTCACCCTGTCGTTGACCCCGGCCGGCGAGGCCGAGGTCGCCGCCTTGAGTCCCACGTACTTCGAGCCGATGAACCGCCTGCGCGAAGGCATGGGCCAGACGCAGTTCGACCAACTAATCGAGCTGCTGGAAACGGCGAACGAGGTGCTGATGGATTAGAGAGGGCGGAACACGGCGGGTTTAGCGAACCGAGTAGCGTAGGACTGGCGCTTGGAGCGGTCTTGGCTCCGAGAGCCGGTTCAAGCTAATCGGGTTCGCGTTGCCGGGTGAAGCCCGTTTAGGAGAGGGCGGAAAAGCGCGGGTTTAGCGGAGCAGGTGGCCTAGCGCTGGCGTTGAGGCGGGTTATGCCTCGACGTCAGTGCGTAGCCAGCTGACTACGCGATGCGCTTTGGAGCCCGTTTAAGAGAGGGCGGAACACGGCGGGTTTAGCGAACCGAGTAGCGTAGGACTGGCGCTTGGAGCGGTCTTGGCTCCGAGAGCCAGTTCAAGCTAATCGGGTTCGCGTTGCCGGGTGGAGCCCGTTTAGGAGAGGGCGGAGCCGAACGCTTAGCGGGACGGGTAGCCTAGACGCGGCGTTTGGGCCCGACCTTGGCCCAGGCGACACGGCGTAGCTAGCCGCGTCGCGATGCTCGGTGAAGCCCGTTTTGGAGAGGGCGGAACACGGTGGGTCTAGCGAACCGAGTAGCGTAGGACTGGCACTTGGAGCGGTCTTGGCTCCGAGAGCCAGTTCAAGCTAATCGGGTTCGCGTTGCCGGGTGAAGCCCGTTTCCTACCACCATTGTCTCACCCAGCCACCGCCCGACCGCCTCATGTGGTCGGGTGGTTTGGTGTGCCTTGCGGCGAGGCGTTCGCCCATCCTAACACATTTTGGCCGCGGGGTGGTAGGGCAGAACGGCAGATTCGCGCAGACTGGTGTATAGTTACTAGTAACACCGAAGGGAGTGACGCCCATGCGCCATCAGATTGGCCGCACGGTCGGCCGGCTGCTGATTGTCGGCGGCCTGTTCATTTTGTACCAGCTGGTGGCGGCGTTCGTGCTCGCCCCGAGCCTGATTCGGCCGCAGACCGCACTGGCCAACGCGGTGTGGTTCACCGTGCTGTTCGGCGGCCTGCTGCTGGCCGTGTGGCAGGTCTACCAGCGCTTCTTGAAGACCGAGTCGCCGCAAGTCTACGGGCTGCGGCGGCTCGACTGGCCGGTCGCGCGGTACATGGCGCTGATGGTCGCCGCGTTGGTGCTGATCCAGGTGGCGTCAAGCCTTCTGGTCAGCTGGCAGGTGACGCCGGAGGCCGAGAACCAGACCGACCTGATCAAAATGATGCAGCAGTCGCCCTTGCCGATGGTTTTGATCACCGTGGTCGGGGCCCCGCCGGCCGAGGAGCTCCTGTTTCGCGGCCTGCTGATGCACTGCCTGCCGCACCAGGACCGCGTTGGCTGGCGGGTGGCCAGCAGCGCATTGTCGGCGCTGCTGTTCGGCCTGGCCCACACCGGGTTCGACGATCCGCTGAACCTCGCGATTTACGTCGCCATGGGTGGGGTGTTCGCCGCGACTTACGCCTACACCCGAGACCTGCGCTACGACATCGGCCTGCATTTTTTGAACAATTTCGTCGCCTTGTTCCTGTGAGAAAGGAGCGTCGCTATGCTGCTTGCCCCGCTTTTTGAAAACGATGTGCCGACCCCAGCCATTGCCTGATTCTAAGTCAATCGCTGAAAGGACATCATGATGTACATCAATTTGAATTCAAACGTCGCCGCCGCGGGGCTTACCCCGTTCGCCTTCACCTTCTCTGGCGCGAACGCCGAAGACGCCGCCCAACTTTGGACCACGGCCCTCACGCCGCTGATCGCCGGTTGCCCGTACGAAACGCCGGCCGCCGTCGCCCAAGACCCGGCCATCGCCGCCATGCGAGCGGTCTACAAGCGCCTGGGCAAGGACCCGTCGCGCTACCGGCCGTCGCAAGAGGCACTGTGGCGGCGCATTGCCCAAGGCAAGGGGTTGTACCAGGTCAACCGCGCCGTTGACCTGAACAACTACCTGTCGCTGCGCTTCAGGGTCAGCTGCGGCCTGTACGACCGCACCGCGCTGACCGCGCCGCTGACGGTGACGGTCGGTGAGCCCGGCCAAAGCTACCCCGGCATCGGCAAGGGCAGCATCGACTTGGCTCACCTGATTGTCGCCGCCGACGCGGCCGGTCCATTCGGCAGCCCCACCAGCGATTCGCGCCGGGCGATGGTGACGCCGGCGACCACCGACTTTCTGCTGATCGCCTACGCGCCGCAAGCGCAAGTCGATGCGGCCGCCTTCGTCTCGGCCCTGACGACGCTGGCGCTGACGACGCTTGACAGCCGCGACGTCTGCGCCGTGGCCGTCGGCTGAGCGGCCGCGAACCGCGGCGGCGATTGGTTGATACAACTATTTGCCCGTTGTCACCGGCTGGTGGCGACGGGCTTTGAAGTCAGGACCCTGCGCAAACGCGCAGGGTTTTTGTGACGCCGAGATTCTTAGCCGTTATTTCCCGGGAAATAACCTGGGCAAGTCGCGACGAATCTCGTAGACTGAAGTCAGTGGAGGTGGCGAGATGTTTGGAGAAAGACTGGCGGCGGCACGTCGCGCCAAGGGGCTGACTCAGGCCCAACTGGCGACGACGTGCTGCGTTGCACGGCAAACCATCAGCAGTTGGGAGAACGGTCGCAGCTACCCGGACCTGGCGTCGCTGGTTCGCATCGGGGACGCTTTGGGCGTCAGCCTCGATGCGCTGCTGAAAGGGGACGCCGCCATGCGAGCGGTGCTCGCTAAGCGCGAACGGCTGGTGGCCGACAGCCGGTGGGTGTATTGGGCCTGCTACGGCGTGTTTGCGGCCTTAATGCTTCTGCTGACCCTGCCGTGGCCGTCGCCTTTTGCCATGGGGTGGGGGGCCAAGTGCGTCGGCTTTATCTTACTGTTCCTCAGTGCCGCAACGGTTGAGCGGAGCCGGACCGTCTTGACCAAATTGTCAGGTCGCCGGTGGTTGGCGGTGCGGCCCGGTCGCCCGGTCAGCTACGGCCGGCCGCGGTGGCGCCGGTGACGACAAGGGCCGCCTCGCAATCGCGAGGCGGCCCTTTGGTGTTAAGTCGTTGCGGGAGTGGTGGTTGGCACCCGGTCGTACAGCGCGGCTGGCAGTGCCGCGATCAACGGGCTGACCGCGTCCAGCGCGATCAGCACCAGGGTGTGCAAGGCCCGGGTGGCAAGCGTGTAAAGCACGTCGCCGTCGCCTTTGGCCGCGAAGGTCTTGGCCGACACATCGAAGCCGACCACCGCGTCGAACTCCAGCCCCTTGGCCAGGTACACCGGCAGGATCACGCAGCCGGTGTGCATCTGGTGGTCGGCCGGCGTCAGCAGCGTCACCGCCACGTCCAGCTGCAGCGTGGCGAACAGCTTGGCGGCGGTGCTTGCGTCGCGGGTCAGGATCGCCACGGTGTGGTTGGCGGCCAAAAGCCGCGTGACCGTGGCGATTAGCGCGTCGCGGTAGCCGGCTCGCGGCAGCACCATCAGGCGCGGCTTGGCACCGTCGCGGTTGAAGGCCTGAATGTGGGAGCCGTCGGGCAAAAGCGCCTTGGCGAACTCGGTGATCGGCCGCGTCGAGCGGTAGCTGCGCATCAGGTCGACCTGGTGAACTCGCAGCCCGGGAAAAATGCGGCCGAGCTCGCGGCGCAGGTCCAGGGCCTGGTAGCCGCTTGAGAAGACGTCTTGCTTGGCGTCGCCCAAAAGCGTCAGCTTGGCCTTGGGGAACGCGTGGTGCAGGTAGCGCAGCTGCACCTCACTGTAGTCTTGCATTTCGTCGATGAACACGTTTTGCATCCGGTGGTTGGCCCCGCCGCCGGTCAGGGCGTCGCGCAGCCACAACAGCGGCGCGGCGTCTTCCAGCCGCAGCACATGCGCCTCCAGATCCGCGCGGTAGGCGGCGACGGCGACGGCCCAGACCTTGGGTGCGACCGGGGCGACCGCCGCGTCGAGGAAGCGCCCGTACTCCTGATAGGCGTCGAGGAAGTAGTCGTTGTAGATCGCGTCGTAAACCGGGGCGTCGGCCTCTTCCACCAGCTGCCGGGCCAAAAAGGTCGCCTCGGCGTCGGCGCTGGCGAAGCGGTGGCCGCCCAGCCGCCGCCGCGCCTCCTCCTCGGACATGCTGCCGAGCCGCGCTTGGACCCAGTCGTCGCCAAGCGCCATGCCGATGCGCAGCTTCAGCCGGCGAATCAGCGTGTTTTTGGTGTCCAGGAACTTGTTGGCGGCCGTCGCGGTCGCCGGCTGGGCCGCGTAGATCTTGGCAATCGTCTTGGCCGAGAAGAAGACCTCGCCGTTAAGCGTGATGTCGACGAAAAACGGCACCCGCTCGGGCCGCTTCAAGTAGGCGTCGATCAGATCCAGGTAGCGGGACTGCTCCTTGAAGCGGCGGATGCGCTGCGCGGCCTCGGGCAGGCCGATCAGGTCGCGTTCGTACCGCTCGAACAGCGTCTCGACGTGCAGCCCGGAGAAGCGCTTGGCGAAAAACTCGTAAAGCGTGGCCTGGCGCGTGTTTTTTTCGCCGAGGCTCGGCAGCACCGCGGAGACGTAATTGGCGAACAGCTGGTTGGGCGAAAACAGCACCATCTGATCGGCGTCCAAGGTCTTGCGGCTGTGGTACAGCAGGTAGGCGACGCGCTGCAGCGCCGCCGAGGTCTTGCCCGAACCGGCGACGCCTTGCACCACCAGGACGTCGGCCGTGGTGTCTCTGATGATGTCGTTTTGCTCCTTTTGGATGGTGGCGACGATGTTTTGCATCAAGGCGTCGCTTTGGGCCCCAAGCACCGCCTGCAGCACCGCGTCGCCGACGGTTTCGTCCGTGTCGAACACGTTGGTGATGCGGCCGCCTTCGATGGTGAACTGCCGCTTGTTCTCAAGCGTGACGGTCATCGGCCCGACCGGCGCCTGGTAGGTCACTGGCCCTAAAGTGCCGTTGTAGTAGACGCTGGCGATCGGGGCTCGCCAGTCGTAAACCAGGAAGCGGTCCTGGCCGTCGATGAAGGTGCCGGTGCCGATGTAAAGCGTCTCTCGCTCGCCGTCTTGCTGAATGTCGATGCGGCCAAAGTACGGCGCCGGCAAAAGCCGGGTCAGCCGGTCCTCCTCGTGTTGCAGGATTGTCTCGTTCTCCACGGCCCGGGCGACCATCATTTTCTGCTGCTGAACGGCCGCGTTGGTCTCCATCCGGTCGTCGATTTCGGTGATGTTGACACGGGTGGCCTCGCCGTAAGCCTGCTCGACGCGGGTGGTTTCTTGATGAGCGGTCGCCTGCTGTGCCTTCACTTCGGCCAGCCGGGCGGTCATCTGCTCACGCACCCAGTCCACACGTGCCTGTTCCTGCTGCTTCGTCTGTTCCTGCATAGGCCCTCCCGACCGGCGGGTTCAATCCGCCGCGCATAATTTGGTTCATCAAGTCTAGGCGTTTTGGGCGCAGATGTAAAGCGGAATCGCGATTGCGTCGCCAACCGTGGCACTTGGGACCAGGCGCGGGTTCCCAGCGCCACGGCTAGGCTACCCGTCCCGCTAAACCCGCCGGCTTACGCTCTGGGTCGTCGAGCTTCAGCCGGCAACGCGAACACGCCTAGCTCGGGCCGGCACTCGGGGCCAAGCCCAGGCCCCAAGCGCCAGCCCAACGCTACGCGGTTCGCTAAACCCGCCGGCTTACGCTCTGGGTCGTCGAGCTCCAGCTGGCAACGCGGGAGCGGCTAGCTAGGGCCGGTGCCTGAGGCCAAGGTCGGGCCTCAAGCCCCAGCCCTGCGCTAGCCGTCCCGCTAAACCCGCCGGCTTACGCTCTGGGGCGTCGAGCTCCGCCGAGCAACGCGGGAGCGGCTAGCTACGCCGCGTCACTTGGGACCAGGTGCGGGTCCCCAGTGCCACGGCTAGGCTACCCGTCCCGCTAGATACGCTCGGCTCCGCTCTGGGTCGTCGAGCTCTAGCCGGCAACGCGGGAGCGTCCAGCTAGGGCCGGTGCCTGAGGCCAAGGTCGGGCCTCAAGCCCCAGCCCTGCGCTAGCCGTCCCGCTAAACCCGCCGGCTTACGCTCTGGGTACCAAAAGACGCCCGCATTTCTGCAGGCGTCTGGTCAGCGTTCGATGTGTTCCCACGCCGAGGTTTGGTTGGTGTTCAAGACGATTTCGCGCGACTTGCCCAGGCACTTGATCAAGGACACGAAGTCGACCACGTTGACGATGTACAGCAGGCAGATGGTGAACGGCGCGGTGACCAACAGCTGCAGCCGTTCGCGGCGCGGCAGGTGGGCATCGGCGAAGATCGCGGTGAACGCTACCAAGGCGTAGACGATGGCGGTGCCGGACATCGTGGTCAGGTCGCTGTACAAGTAGAGCAGGTAGGCCATCAGGCACAAGAACACCGGCTCCAAGAGCATCATCAGCTCCTCGAAAAAGACGATTTTGGGCAGCTTCCACCAGGTCAAAGTCGGGCTGTACTTGGCGAAGTCGCGGGAGAAAAAGAGCCGGCGGTTCTTGGCCAGCGCCTTGAACCGGCCGTACTTCCAGCGCAGCCGCTGGGTCTTGAGGTCGGCGAAGCTGTGAGCGGCCGGGGTGTAGCAGACCACGTCGTCGGTGTAATCGATGCGGTAGTGCTGGTTGCCGAAGTGGTGAATCAGCTTCATCGACAGGTCGATGTCTTCGGTGATCGAGTCGGTGCTGTAGCCGCCGACTTCCTTCAACGCGCTCTTGCGGAAGGTCGAGCCGATGCCGCCGACGATGTACTCGAGGTTCAGCGCCGGTTCGGCCTCCTTGTACTTGTTGCCGATCAGGTACTCGAGCTTTTGAGTGTATTCGATCACGTTGTGGGCGGCCTCGATCACGACGTTGGTGGCCGCGGCGATCAGCGTCGGGTCGGCCTCAAAATGCGCGACCATGGCCGCCAAGGCGCCGGGGGCCAACGCGGAGTCGCCGTCCAGCACCATCACCAGCTCGTGCTCGGCGTAGTTCATGATGCCGTTGTTCAGGGCCCGGGCCTTGCCGGCGTTGGGCTGGTGAACCACGACCAGGTCGGTGAACTCCTGGACCAGCCGGTCGAGGATGGCGGCGGTGGCGTCGGTCGAGCCATCGTCGACCACGATCACCTGCTTGTGCGGGTAGGGGTTGGCGACGACGGACCGGACGCATTTTTCGATGTCCTTCTCCTCGTTGTAGGCGGGGATGACCACGGCGATGCCGGCGGTCGGCAGCGTTTGGCGCTTGGCGGCGCGGAGTTTTTTGGCCTTGGCGAAGTTGGCCACGGCCAGCGAGGTGAAAATCCGGGCGAAGTTGAAGGTTGCAAGACCTGCGACGAACAAAATCATGAGGTGGAACATGGCACCATCTCCTTAGTTGGCGGTCTAAGACCCGCGGGATGTGATGAGTAGGATCAAAAACGAGGCTACGGCAATCAGCAAAAGCGCAAGGCCGAGCGATTCGAGCCAGGGGCTGATGATGCCACCGGGAATGGGGAACGGATTGGCCGGGCCTGGGGCAAGCGACAGGGGCATAGGGTCCTCCTTTGACGGTGATTATTGACTTCATAAGTAATTATAAAATATTTAATGCCGCCGCCGAAAGAAATTCGACGGCGGCCCGGCCAATTAACGCCTGGACCGGCCAACTGACCGGCGCTAAGGTAGGTCGTTCAGGCCGTGAGCGATGGCGGCACTGGCCGCAGGGGCGGGGGGGCAAGCCGCGGCCGACCCGTGCGGCATCACCCGGCGGCGCCGCGGCGATGGGCCGGCCGGCCGTTCTCGCCGCCGCCACGCCCCGGGTCGCCGTTTTCGTTGCCGCCACGCCCCGACGTTGCCGGCGCGTCGGGCCGCCCGGGTCGGCCATGGCAGCGCTTGACACCTCCGGCTGCCCCCCTTAGAATGAAGGCAGACGTCAGTGAACGCGATGAGTAGCGCAAGTGGTTGGTCAGGAAGCCGCCGGGACTGGGAAGGCGACGCAACGCTTGGGTGAATTGGCTCGCGTGAGACACACGGTGGGAGCGCCTTAAGCCTTAGAGGCCGCAATGCGGCAAGATAGGTGGTACCGCGCTCAGCCGCCCTATCCTTGGGATAGGGCGGCCTTTTTTGCAAATAGGAGGAGAAAACATGACCAAACATACGATTCTGACCGGCGATCGCCCGACCGGCCGCCTGCACATCGGCCACTACATCGGCAGCCTGCAAAACCGCGTCGCGCTGCAAAATTCGGGCGCGTACAACAACTTCATCATGATCGCCGACACCCAGGCCTTGACCGATAACGCCCGCAATCCGGAGAAAATCCGCAACTCCCTGATGGAAGTCGCGCTGGACTACCTCGCCGTCGGCATCGACCCGGCCAAGTCCACCATTCTGGTGCAAAGCGGCGTTCCGGCCTTGACCGAGCTGACCATGTACTACCTCGATCTGGTCACCGTGTCGCGCCTGAACCGCAACCCGACGGTCAAAACCGAGATCAAGCAAAAGGCGTTCGGCGAGTCCGTGCCGGCCGGTTTTCTGATCTACCCGGTCTCGCAGGCCGCCGACATCACCGCCTTCAAGGCCGACACCGTGCCGGTCGGCGACGACCAGGAGCCGATGCTCGAGCAGACCCGCGAAATCGTTCGCACCTTCAACCGTACCTACAATAAAGAGGTGCTGGTTGAGCCCGAGGGCTACTTCCCGCCGAAGGGCCAGGGCCGCCTGCCGGGCATCGACGGCAACGCCAAGATGAGCAAGTCGCTGAACAACGGCATCTACCTGGCCGACTCTGCCGACGTGGTGCGGCAAAAAATCATGTCGATGTACACCGACCCCAACCACATCCACGTCGAGGACCCGGGTCAAGTCGAGGGCAACATGGTGTTCACTTACCTCGACATTTTCGATTCGGACAAAGCCAAGGTGGCCGAGCTCAAGGCCCAGTACCAGCACGGCGGCCTCGGCGACGTCAAGATCAAGCGCTACCTCAACGAGGTGATGGACGGCATCCTGACGCCGATTCGCGAGCGGCGCGAGACCTACGCCAAGGACATGGATCAGGTCGCCCAGATTCTGATCGACGGCACGGCCAAGGCCAACGAGGTCGCCAACCAGACCCTGGCCGAGGTGCGAGACGCCATCGGCTTCAACTACTTCAAGTAGCGAGCACTCGCTTGGCGGGTGACCGCGACCCTCTCGCCGGCTTTCGACGCCGTTTCCAGCGTCGGGGGCCGGCTTTGCTGACCGCAAATCATGCTTGGGACTGATGCCGGGTCACGGCGGCATGATACAATGGGGATACTTGAGGACCAATAAGGAGAAAAGTATGCAAAACAAAAAGCTCAGTCCGGTCGCCGTGACCGGCATTGTGATCGGGGTCATCGCGCTGTTCGTGGCGATTTTTGGCGTCACCACCTACAACGGGCTGGCCAAGCAGAACCAGACCGTGGAAGCGCAGTGGAGCCAAGTCGAAAACGTGATGCAGCGCCGCGCCGACCTGGTCCCGAACCTCGTGGCCGCCGTCAAGGGGCAGATGAAACACGAGACGCAGGTGTTCGACGACATCGCCAAGGCGCGTAGCGAATACAGCAGCGCCAGCTCCACCAAGGCCAAGGCCGATGCCGATGCCAAGCTGAACCAAAGCGTCGGCACCCTGCTGAACGTGATTCAGGAAAGTTACCCGGACCTCAAGAGCTCGGGCAACGTCTCGACCTTGATGACGCAGCTTGAAGGCAGCGAGAACCGCATCGCCGTCGAGCGCAAGCGCTACATCGATGACGTCCGCGATTACAACTCAAGCGTCGTCACCTTCCCGAAGAACCTGTTCGCCAACATGATGGGCCTGGGCCAAAAGGCGACGTTCAAGGCCGACCCGAGCGCGTACAAGGCGCCGACGGTTGACCTGACCGACTGAGGCCCGCGATGACAAAACGCGCGTGGTGGCTTTGGTTGCTGTTACTGCCGCTGGCGCTTGGGCTGTTGCGGCCGGAGCCGGCCCAGGCGGCGACGCTGCCGGCTCGCCCGGCGGCGCATTATTACTACGACGGGCTGGGGCTGTTGGACGCCGCCAACCAGTCTTTGATCGACCAGAAGAACCAGTATTACCAGACCACCAGCCAACGGCCGCAGATCGGCGTGGCGGTGGTGAAGTCGACCGGCGGCGACGCGGTCGGTGCGTACGCCCCGGACCTGTTCGCCAAGTGGGGTATCGGTAAAAAGGGCGCGGATAACGGCGTCTTGATCGTTTTTGCCGACAACGACGGGGCTCACAACATGCGCATCGAGGTCGGCTACGGCCTGGAAGACACGCTGACCGACGCGCTGGCCGGCCGCATCCTGAACCAGAACCTCAAGGACATCAAGGCCAAGTCCGACAGCCGCGTCAACAAGGCCATCACCAACGTCTTCAACGCCGTGGCGACCGTGATCGACAAGAAGTACAAGTTCCCCAAGGACCAAAACACGGTGTCCGACGCGCGCATGGCCAGTTACCGCCAGGCGACAGCGGACCGCGGCAGCGACAGCGGATCCAACCTGCTGGTGCGAATCATCGGCTTATTCTTCATCGTCGTGCTGGTCGTAATCTTCCTCGGCCTGGGCGGTGGCGGTCGCGGGGGCCGTGGTGGCCGCGGCTCCGGTTCCGGCTGGTGGCTGTGGTGGCTGCTGGACACTCTGCTGTCAAGCTCGCGCCGCGGCGGCGGTGGCCCGTGGGGCGGCTCCAGTTGGGGCGGTGGCAGCTCCGGCGGTGGCGGCGCAGACGTCTGATTGAGACAGCCAAGGACTCATCCACGGATGGGTCCTTTTTGGTGCCCAGAGCGTAAGCCGGCGCATTTAGCGAACCGCGTAGCGTTGGGCTGGCGCTTGGGGCCTGGGCTTGGCCCCGAGTGCCGGCCCGAGCTAGGCGTGTTCGCGTTGCCGGCTGGAGCTCGACGAACCCAGAGCGTAAGCCGGCGCATTTAGCGAACCGCGTAGCGTTGGGTTGGCGCTTGGGGCCTGGGCTTGGCCCCGAGTGCCGGCCCGAGCTAGGCGTGTTCGCGTTGCCGGCTGGAGCTCGACGACCCAGAGCGAAGCCGAGCGTATTTAGCGGGACGGGTAGCCTAGCCGTGGCGCTTGGGACCCGCACTTAGCCCCAAGTGACGCGGCGTAGCTAGCCGCTCCCGCGTTGCTCGGCGGAGCTCGACGACCCGGAGCCAAGCCGAGCGTATTTAGCGGGACGGGGAAAATCGCGCCTGCAGCGTGAGCATAAAATTTGACGGCCAAATTGGCAGGGCTTACACTAGACTCAGATGATTGTCAACGGGCAGGGAAAACGCCGCGGCCGCAGCGCTTGCAACTCTACTGCTTAGGGGGAAGGTCCGGGACATAAGCATTCCCAGTACCCCCACCCATGCCATGCCGAACCAGGCAACAACGTCGACGTTTTCGTGCAACGGCCTCCTCCGATTGAGGCCGACCACCAGGGTGTGGACCACCATCCGCCTGCCGCACAGTCCGGTGCCTACTCGCTTGCGAGGTAGCTGCGGCACCGACTGACAGGGGGCTTGTCCCAAGGTACCGCGCAGCAATGCGGTTGACGGGGGACGACAGCACAAGGACGCAAGTGATTAGCAAGAAGACCGAGGCTGCCGCGGATTTCACGTCTGCGGTGGCTTCGGCGCGTCCGGCACAAGCGATTGTGCCGGGCGTTTTTTTTGTGCGATTGCGAAGTCGTGGTGCGGTGGCATTTGCCCCCTAGAACGGCTCAGCGGTTGGGTATCCGCCCTAGACCACCCCGCCAGCCGCCAATCACCAGCCGGCCGCCCCGCGGCCGGTGTCGTCCTTGCGGCAGCGCCACCAACCGCCTAGCCGCGCGACAATTGCAATCTTTTTGGCGGCAGGGGGTCCCTTGGTTCGGTCAAGTGTGATAAGGTGTACCGAGAATCGAATCTTTCAGGCGAGGCAAGACCTCGCGACGTCACACACAGGAGGGCAAGCGTTGCGTACTTTGACCAAGGGGAACCCCCTTAAGCTGGTATTCTTCTTCACCATTCCGCTGCTGATTGGGAACGTCTTTCAGCAGCTTTACAGTTTCATGGACGCCTTGATCGTCGGTCGCACCATCGGCAAGGCGGCGCTGGCCGCGGTCGGCGCGACCGGCAGCGTCAACTTCTTGATCATCGGCTTTGCCCAAGGCACCACGGCGGGGCTGTCCGTGCTGACGGCGCAGGCCTACGGGGCCAGGGACGCCAAGGCGGTGCGGAAAAGCTTCGGCACCAGCGTCTGGATTACGCTTGGAATCTCTTTGCTGTTGACCGTGCTGGCCGCCGGGCTGACCCGGCCGATCCTGACTTTGATGCAGACGCCGCCGGAGATTTTGAACGACTCGGTGGCCTTCATCCGGGTGATTTTCTACGGCATCATCGCGGCGATGGCGTTCAACCTGCTGTCCAACATGATGCGTGCCCTCGGCGACTCGCGAACGCCGCTGTTTTTCCTGATCATCGCGACCATCATCAACATTGCGCTGGAGTTCCTCTTCATCTTGGGCTTTCACTGGGGCGTGGCCGGTGCCGGCTGGGCGACGGTGACGGCGCAGGTGGTCTCGGCCATCCTGTGTTGGGTCTACATTAAAAAGAAAATCCCGATGCTGAACCTGCGGCGCGAGGACCTCGCCATCGACTGGCACGAGATCAAGCACCACCTGGTGGTCGGCCTGCCGATGGGCTTTTCCATGTCGATCATCGCCATCGGCTCCGTCATCCTGCAGGTGATGCTCAACACCTTGGGCACCAACGCCGTGGCGGCCTACACCGCGGCGGGGCGGATCGATCAGCTCGCCACGCTGCCGGCGTCGTCCTTCGGGGTGGCGATGGCGACCTACGCGGCCCAAAACCTCGGGGCCCGGGAGTACGGCCGCATTCGCCAGGGCGTCCACCAGACGCTGGCCTTGAACGTCGGTATTTCCGCGGCCCTCGGGGCGCTCATCATCGTGTTCGGCAAGCCTCTGGTCAACCTGTTTCTCGGCCCGAACCAGCCGGCGGTCACCGCGCTTGCGCAGACTTATTTCCACTACAACGCCAGCATGTACTGGCTGCTCGCGATTCTGTTCACGATGCGCAACCTGTTGCAGGGGCTGGGCCACACGCTGGTGCCGACCGTCGCCGGGTTCTTCGAGCTGGCGATGCGGGCCTTCGCCGGCATCGTGCTGGTCGGCCAGTTCGGCTTCGCCGGCGCCTCGATGGCCAACCCGCTGGCCTGGATCGGCTCCGTCTGCGTGTTGATCACGATGTACTTCCGCACGATGCGAACCATTAGGCAAAAAGAGGACGCGCAGCGCGGCGCCTTGGAAGCGGGTCTAGACGACCGCCCCGAGGCGCGACCGTGACGGACAAGAAGGCCTGGCGGCAGCTGATTGCCCTCCTGCGCCTGATGGGGGTTTTGATTCTGGTCACCCTGGTGATTCTGGGCGGCCAGGCGCTGCTGGGTCATTTTCTCACCAACAACGTGATCGACGGCACCTCGATGGAGCCGACGCTGCACCCCGGCGACCGCGTGGTGGCGGTGCGACGCGCGACCATCAAGCGCAACGATATCGTGATTTTGCACGGGCCGGATGACCCGGACCGCACCTACATCAAGCGGGTGATCGGCCTGCCCGGCGACTTCGTTTGGGTCAAAAACGAGCGGCTGTACATCAACGGCAAGCAGGTCGCCCAGCCGTACCTGAAGGCCAAGTTCATGGCCGCCTCGGTGCGGCTTTGGGCCAAGCAGCAGCACGTGACCACCAGCGGCCACTTCACCGATGACTTCACACTGGCCACCCTGAAGGCGACCCACCGCGCCACCGTGCCGGCCGGCGCCTACTTCGTGATGGGCGACAACCGCCGCGTGTCTTACGACAGCCGCAACTTCGGCTTCGTGACCCAAGCCGGCATCATCGGCGTCGTCAAGTGGCGCTACTGGCCACTGAACAAGGTGCAGACGTGGTAGAGCTGACCGGACCAAAAAAGAGCCTCAGCGGCAGCTGAGGCTCTTTTGATGCCTGGTTCCAACCATCACGGCAGGTCGTTGCCGGCCGCGAAGTACAGGTCGTACCACTCCTGCGCCTTGAACCGGATGTTGCCGGCCTCGGCGATTTCTTGGATGCGGTGGGCGTTGGTGGTGCCGGCAATCACCTGGGTGCCAGGCACCCGCACCAGCCAGGCGGAGGCAATCGCGTTCTTGTTGGTGTGGTAGGCGTCGGCCAGCTCCTGCAGCTTGGCATTGAGCTTCGGGAACTTCGGCGAGTCGATGAAGACGCCTTCGAAGAACCCGTACTGGTAAGGGCTCCAAGCCTGAATCGTCATGTTGTGCAGGCGGCTGTATTCGAGGATGCCGCCGTCGTGGTCAATGGAGCGGTCGTCGGTCATGTTGACGTGGATGCCCGAGTCGATCATGCCGGTGTGCATCAGGGAGAACTGGAGCTGGTTGGCGACCAGCGGCTGGCTTACGGCCGACTTCAGCAGCTCAATCTGGCTTGGGTTGCAGTTGGACACGCCAAAACTGCGAACCTTGCCGCTGTTGTGCAGCTCGTCGAAGGCAGACGCGACCTCTTCGGGCTCGAACAAGGCGTCCGGCCGGTGCAGCAGCAGCACGTCGAGGTAATCGACGCCCAGGCGCTGCAGGCTGCCGTCGACGGCCTCGATGATGTGGTCGTGGGACCAGTCGTAACGCTGACCCGACACGATGCCGGCCTTGCTTTGGACGATGACGTCCTCGCGCTTGAAGTTGGCGCTCTTCAGCGCCTGGCCGAACAAGGTCTCGGACTTGCCGTCGCCGTAGATGTCGGCGTTGTCAAAGAAGTTGATGCCGGCGTCGTGGGACGCTTCCAGCAGGTTGGTGGCGCCGGCCAAGTCGAGGCCGGTGATGCGCATCACGCCCAGCGCGATGGCGGATACCTTCAGGCCGCTTTGGCCCAGGTCGATCATTTTCATAAGTTATCACCTCGCGGCTAGCGTAGCACAACGTGAAAACGGGTGCAAGACGCCGGTGGCGCAGGTTGCGGCGGCCGCCACCAAAAGTTGTGATGCCCCGACCACTCAAGTCACCCGGCCGGTCAGGCGCTGCAACGACCTCGCCGAACGCGGTCGCGACCGGGCCACGCTCGGTGGGGCCCGGCGACCGTCAGTGGCCGCTCAGCGTCACCGGTTGCCCAACAGCGCCAGTGGCCGCTCAGCGTAGGTGGTCGCCCAACAGCGCCGGGCGTCACCTGGGGCCGACGCACGGCGGCAATGCGTGGTAGAATGGCTTTAGTTAGATAGGAGGGGCAATATGGCAGCGACTGAGCAGGGCTTTGTGGTGATTGGCGCCCAAAGCACACTTTTTAGCATCACGAACCTTCGCACCATGGAGACAATCGAGCGGGGGCAGTACCCGGTGGCAATCGGCGAGGACATCTTCGCCACGCACCAGATCGAGCCGGACACGGTCGACACGCTGGTGGCCGCCTTGGCCGCCATCGCGCGGGTCTTCGCCGATTACGGCGTGACCAAGCTGTCGGTGGTCGGCTCGCACAGCTTCTACGAGGCGCATAACGCGCAGTTCGTGCGGGATCAGATTCTCAGCCGCACCGGCTGGCAGCTGCAGCCCCTGACACTGTCTCAGGAGTCGTTTTACCGCACCCAGGCGGTGCTGGCGAAGTTCCCGAACTTCGAGGCGGTGACCCAAGACGGGACGCTGTTGATCGACATCTCCAGCGGTTCGGTGGAACTGACCGCCTTCACCCAAGGCGAGTTCGGCTTCTCGCGCAACCTGTCGATCGGACCGCTGCGCGTGTTTGAGGTGATGAGCGATCTGCAGCGCAGCGTTCCCAATTACGTGGCGGTGATGCGCGATTACATCGATTCGCGGCTGGTCGACTTCATGCGCCTGCTGCCCAAAGACATTCACTACCCGAACCTGGTGCTGATGGGCAGCGCCTTGTCGATGTTTGAGACCCTGATTCCCACCGGCGACGTGACGGTGGAAACCGATTCGGAGGGGTTGGCCTTGATCTACCACGAGGTCACCCACGCCTCCGATCAGTACCTGAGCGACCAGTACGACCTGACGCCGACGCAAACGGCGCAGGTGCTGCCGACGGTGCTTTTGGTTTACCGCCTGGTGCAGGTGCTCAAGTCGTCGCGGCTTTGGATCTCCAACCTCAAGCTGATCGACGGGCTTGAGATCAACACCGCCGTCGCCGCCAACAGCCCGGCGGTGACCATCGACCCGACCAAGGAAATCCTAATCTCGGCCCAAAACCTGTCGGAGCGCTACCAGGTCGACATCAAGCACCGCGACTCGACGGTGACCTTCGCCTTGCAGCTGTTTGATCGGCTGCGCCGCCTCCACGGGCTGGTCCGGCGCGAGCGGCTGTTGCTGCAGATTGCGGCGACGGTCAACGACATCGGCAGCTACGTCGACACCCACAAGCACTACGAACACTCCGATTACATCATTCAGGCCTCCGAGCTGATGGGGCTGACCGCCGCCGAGCAGCGCATGGTCGCGACCATCGCGCGGTACCACTCGAGCGACACGCCGCAGACCGACCTGTCGGATCTGCGCGAGCTCAACTCCAGGCGGCGGCTGGTGATCGCCAAGCTCTCGGCGCTGCTGCGGGTGGCCGATTCGCTGGACGCCTCCCGCCAGCAGAAAATCCAAAAGATCCGCGTGTCGGTGCAGCCGACGCGGGTGCTTTTGTCGGCCACGGCCAACGACGACGTGGCGCTTGAGAAGTGGACGCTGCGGCGCAAGGGCCAGTTCTTCGCCGCGGTGTTCGGGCTGCCGATCGAACTGAAAGGAAGGACGCGCGTCTAATGGCAAAGCAAGCGACTTACACCGACCCCAAGTACTACACCAACCGGGAGCTGTCCTGGCTGGCCTTCAACGACCGGGTGCTGGAAGAGGCCCGGGACCACAACAACCCGCTGCTGGAGCGGGTGCGGTTTTTGGGCATCACCCAAAGCAACCTGGACGAGTTCTTCAACGTCCGGGTCGCCTCACTGCGCAAAATGGTCGCGGTGGCCTACAACACGCCGGACGCGGCGGGGATGACCCCGGCGACGCAGCTGCAACACATCGCCAAGGCCGCCCACGCGATGGTGGAAAAGCAGTACACCACCTGGTCGCGGTCGCTGGTGCCCAAGCTCGAGGAGCTTGATATTCGCCTCAAAGGCTTCGCAGACCTCACGCCCAAGCAGCACGAGTTCGTCTCCGAGTACTTCCACCAGGAGCTGTACCCGGTGCTGACCCCGATGGGCGTCGACCCGACGCGGCCGTTTCCTTTTTTGGCCAACAACTCGCTGAACCTGGCGATTCGCCTGCAGCGGCCGGACGGCGACGACGACAAGGCGCGGGGCTTTGCGACCGTGCAGGTGCCGGATGTCTTCCCGCGGGTGCTGCGGCTGCCCGATGCCGAAAATGATTTCATTTTGCTTGAAAACGTGGTGCAGGCCTACGTCGGCGAGCTGTTCGTCGGCGCCACGGTGCAGGAAACCGCGATTTTTCGCGTCACCCGCGACATGGACCTGGACGTGGCCGAAGAGGACGCGTCGGACCTGATGAAGGAGATTCAGTCCCAGCTCAAAAAGCGCCAGCGCGGCAAGGTGATGCGCCTTGAAATCGACGCGGGGATGAGCAAGTACTTGCGCAAGCACCTCGAAAAGGGCCTGGAGGTTCGCGCCGCCGCCGACGTCTACGAGATCAAGGGCCCGATCGACCTGAACGTGATGAGCAAGCTGGTCAAGCAGGTGCAGGGTCACCCCGACCTGCTGTTCTCGCCGTTCACGCCGTACGTCGACCGCAAGCTGATCGAAGGCAACATCTTCGAGGCGATCGCCAAGCGCGACATCCTGGTGCAACACCCCTACGACGCCTTCACGCCGGTGGTCGAATTCATCCACCAGGCCGCGACGGACCCGCAGGTGCTGGCGGTGAAAATGACGCTGTACCGCGTATCCTCCAAGTCGCCGATCATCCGCTACCTCAAGCAGGCCGCCGAGAACGGCAAGCAGGTCACCGTCTTGGTCGAGCTCAAGGCGAGATTCGACGAGGAGAACAACGTCCACTGGGCCCAGGAGCTGGAACGCGCCGGCTGCCACGTGATCTACGGGCTGGTCGGGCTCAAGACCCACAGCAAGCTGGCGCTGGTGGTGCGGCGCGAGGAAACCGGTATCCGCCGCTACATGCACATGGCGACCGGTAACTACAACGACGTGACCGCCAACGTCTACACCGACCTCGGGCTGTTCACGGCCAACGCCGAAATGGGCGCCGACGCCTCGAACATTTTCAACATGCTGTCGGGCTTCTCCGAACCCGCCTACTTCAACCAACTGGTGATCGCGCCGCTGGGCATCCGCGACTTTCTCTACGAGCGCATCGAAGAGGAGTGCCAAAACGCCAAGGCCGGCCGGCCGGCGCTGATTCGCATGAAGATGAACTCGCTGTCGGACGCCGGCATGATCGCCGCCTTGTACCGCGCGGCGGCCTGCGGGGTCAAGGTCGAGCTGATCGTTCGCGGCATCACCAATCTCAAGGTCGGCATCCCCGGCGTTTCCGAGAACATCGAGGTTCACTCGATCGTCGGCCGCTACCTCGAGCACTCGCGCATCTACTACTTCTACGCCGGCGGGGCCGAGAACCTGTACCTGAGCTCGGCCGACCTGATGAAGCGCAACCTGTCGCGGCGCGTCGAGCTGCTGTTCCCAATTCTGCAACCGGACATCCACCAGCGCGTCTGCGACATTTTCGACACGCTGTGGGCCGATAACGTCAAGACCCGGGTGCTGATGCCGGACGATTCGTGGGAACGCATCGACTTGCGCGGCCAGACCAAGCAAAACGCCCAGGCGACCTTCATGGCCGAGGCGGTGGCCAAGACCATCAAGGAGGCCAAGGCCGAAGACGCGGCCGAAAAGGTCGGCGACGTCCAAAACACGCGGCGCTTCACGCCGATGCAGGCGCCGGACAGTGAGGAGGAAGACGAATGAGGCATTACGGTGTGATCGACCTGGGTTCCAACTCGGCGCGGCTGTCGGTGTGGGCCCTGGACCAAGACGCGGCGCCGCGGCAGGTCCTGAAGCTCAAGGAAATGGTGCGGCTGTCCGAAGGCATGGGTAGCACCTTGACCCTGCAGCCGGCGGCCATCGCCCGGACGCTCGCGGCCCTCAAGGCCTTCGTGACGGCGGCTGGCGCCTACCCGGACCTGACGCTTGAGGCCTTCGCGACGGCGGCCACCCGCCAAGCGGTCAACCAAAAGGACTTCCTGCGCCAGGTGCAGCAGGCCTGCAACCTGACCATTACGGTGATTCCCGGCACCCGCGAGGCGGAGCTGGATTACCTCGGCGTGATCAACACGCTGCCGATCCAAAACGCCTTGATCATGGACACCGGCGGCGCCTCAACGGAGCTGGTGCTGGTGCAAAACCGCAAGCTGCAGCACCGCATCTCGCTGCCGGTCGGCTCGGTCAACCTGACGGAGCGGTACCTGAACCACAACCTGATCACGGCGGCGGAGCTGTTCGCCCTGATCTCCGAGTTCAACCGGGTCCTCAACTCGATTTGGTGGCTGAGAAAAGCGCTGAACCTGCCGGTGGTCGCCTTGGGCGGCTCCAACCGCACCCTGGCCAAGATCCAGCGGCGCAAGGAGCAGGCGGTCAACTTCGAGGACATCCACGGCTACCGCATGGCGACCAGCGCCGCCAACACGATTTTTGAAGACATCCTGACCAAGGACCTGGAGGGGCGCAAGGCGATTCCCGGCCTGGCCAAGGAACGCGCCGACATCATCGTCGGCGGCCTGATTCCGGTGATCACCATGATCCGCTACCTGGACTCCGACCGCCTGACCTTCTCCCAAAACGGCCTGCGCGAAGGCGCCTTGTACGCCTACCTCAACGCGCATGAGCAGGGCTAGGCCAGGCACCGACTAAAGCAGCGACTCCCACCTGGGGCCGCTGTTTTGCGTTGCAATCGAGAAGTTTTGGTTAAGTCCCGGGGCCAATTGCGGCGCATTGGCGGCGGGTCTGCTACACTGGGCTAAACAGACTGAGATTGGAGCGTTCAGCATGAAAAAATGGCTCATCACACTAACGGCGGTGGCGGCCCTGGCCACCGCGGCAATTACGGCCGCCAAGCCGGTGTCTGCCGCCGAAAGCTTTCAGCCGGTGGCGACGCTTGGTACCAGCCTGACGACGGCTCAAAAGACCGGGACGCTCAGCACCTTGAAAGGCGCCGCCGGCCTGGACACGGTGAGCGAGCTGACCGTGACCGGCGACACCTTGGTCAAGTACCTGAACCCGTCCGGCGCAAGCTTCACCAGCGCCAGCGGCGTCTGGTCCAGCGCCTTGGTGCAAAAAACCAGCGACGGTGGCATCAACGTCAAAATCGTGCCGTACAACAACGTGAACAACATCACGACCATCACCGCCGACCAGTACCGCAACGCGGCCCTGACCGCCGGGGTGACCAACGCGAACCTGTACATCACAAGCGCCGTCAAGATCGATGGCTCCGGCGCCTTGGCCGGCGTTTACGCCGCGTTCGCCCAGAACGGCCAGACCCTCAACGCCAGCCAGATCGACGCGGCGCAAAGCGAGGTCAACACGCTGTCGGGCATCACCGCCGAGAACAAGGACAAGGACGGCTACACCGACAAGCAGCTCAACAACGCCGTCGCCGGCATGAAAAAGGACATGGCCAGCCAAAGCAACAGCGGCGAGCAGACCTTGTCGCAGAATCAGATCGGCAACATCGTCGATTCGCAGCTCAAGGTCAACAACCTGACCAACATCATCAACAACAACCAACGCACTCAGATCATCAACCTGCTGGTGAAGATTCAAAGCTCCGGCGCCTTGAAGTCCAGCGACTTCAAGGCCCAGGCCCAAAAGCTCGCGACCAGCATTCAGGACTCGGCCAAGAGCCTGTTTTCCAAGCTCTCCAGCCTGAACACCCAGGAGAACCGCAACTTCCTGCAAAAGGTCTGGGACTCCATCGTCTCGTTCTTCAAGGCAATCGCCGACTGGGTCACCGGCCTGTTCAATTAAGCCACAAAAAATCGCACCGTCGCCCGACAAGGGTGGCGGTGCGATTTTGCGTTATCGGTTTGAAACCGGGTCCTCGGTGCGAGCTAATCCAGCGCGTAGGTCAGGGTGACGAACTGGTCGTGCTGCACGGCGTTGGTCAGCCGCAGCGGCACGTCGGCCAGGTTCGTCGAGACTAGGCTGACGCCGGAGCCCAGCAGGACCGGGGCGACGGTGATGATCAGCTCGTCGATCAGCTTTTCCTTCAGCAGGTCGGTGAAAATGTCGGCGCCGCCGACCAGCCAGATGTCCTTGCCCTTCTTGGCCTTGAGCTGCCGCACGAACTGCGGAATGTTGCCGGCCACGACTGAGGTCGGGTCGTCGGTGTCGTGCAGCGTGGTGGAGAAGACGTAACTTTCCTTGTCTTGGTACGGGTAGACCCCGGCCAGCCGCAGCGCCCGTTGGTAGGTCTTGCGCCCCATCAAAACGGTGTCGATTGTCTGGTAGAAGTCTTGGTAGGCTTGGTCGGCCGCGCTCGAGTTCAGCTTGCTCAGGAAGCTGGTGGAACCGTCTTCCTCGGCGATGAAACCGTCTAAGCTCTCAGATAAATACAGGATCACTTTTCGTTCAGTCATTCTGCCACCCTCTTTTCGTTGATACGTTCATTATATCACAGAGGAAAGCGCTAACACGGCCGAATGTGAAAGTTTATGAGCGCTTGCCAATTCGGGGCCGGTCCCGCTAGAATGGACAGGACAACGGAGGTGCGAACATGATCGATTGGACAGCATTGGATGCAGCCGTCACGCGGCGGCTGCCGGAGTTCGAGACGGCCCTCGCGGTGCTGGTTGCGGTACCCAGCGTTGCCGGTGAGCCGGCGCCCCACGCGCCGTTCGGCCAGGCGCCGCGGCGGGTGCTGGCCGTCGCCTGCGAGCTGGCCGCAGCCGCCGGGTTCTCGGCGCGGGTGGTCGCAGACGTCGCCGCCGAGGTGACCTGGGGACCGGAAGCGGCCGCAATCCCGGCAGCCAACGCGCCGGCCGCCGCAGCGGGTGACCCAGGGGCGGCGGGGACCGTGCCGGCGACTCCGGCCGGGACCCCAGGTGGGGCCTCGGCCCAAACCGAACCGCCGGCTACCGCCGCGACCCCGGCGGCCGAAGGTGACATCGGTATTTTCGGCCACCTGGACGTGGTGGCGGCGGGGGCGGACTGGCACAGTGACCCGTTTGCGCTGACCGAACGCGCCGGGCGCTACTACGGCCGCGGGGTTTTGGACAACAAGGGGCCGGCCTGGGCCTGCCTCTTTGCGATGCGGCTGCTCAAGGACGCCGGCTTCACGCCGCGGCGGCGGGTGCGGCTGGTGCTGGGATCGGACGAGGAAAGCGGCAGCCGCGACATGCCGCGGTACCTGGCGGCGGCCGGGGCCCCGGCGTTCGGCTGGACGCCGGACTGCAAGTTCCCGGTGGTGTACGGCGAACGCGGCATCGTCAACTACCGCATCGACACGCCAATCGTTGACGGCAGCCTGGCCGCGCTGACCGCCGTGAGCGGCGACACCGACCGCGGTCACGTGCCGGCGGTGATGCGTGCGACCCTGGCCGGGCGACTTCTTGAGGCTCACGGCCACCGGTCGCCGAGCAACGCCCCGGAGCTGGGCGACAACGCGCTGACCAAGCTGGCTCAGGCGGTCGCCCCGGTGGCCACCGGAGAGCTTTCCGCCTACTTCGGCTGGCTGGGCGGCCTGCACGGCCAGCACCACGGTGAGGGGCTCGGCATCGTTTTTCACGACGCGGCCAGCGGCAGCCTGATTCAAACACCGTACAAGCTGACCCGCACGGCGACGGGGCTGGCGCTTGAGCTGGCGGTGCGGTACCCGGTCAGCGTCACCGAGTCGCAGGTCACCGCCGGGCTGGCCGCGGCGGTGCCGCTCGGCAGTCGCGTGACCGTGACTCGGTCGCTGCCTGGCACCCGCCACGACCCGCTGGATCCGCGCATCCAGGCGCTGTCTGCGGCCTACCAGGCGGTGACCGGCGAAGCCGCGGCGCCGGTCACCACCACCGGCGCGACCTACGCCCGGGCGGTGCCCAACATCGTCGCGTTCGGCCCGTCCTTTCCGGGGCAAAAAGGCATCGCCCACAAGGAAGACGAGTGGCTGGCCAAGGCCGACTTGATCGCCTGCGTTCGCATTTACGCTCGGGCCATCGCCGCGGTCAGCGGCTGACCGGCTGGCGGCGGTTGGCTTGCGCGGATTGGCGGCCTTGCACCGGTGGCCGGCTTCGCACTGGTGGCCCGGTGCCGCCGCGGTGGTCCGGTCAGCGACCGCAAACTTGGCGGGGCGAGCGGCGGCGGTGCATAATAGGTGTAACTGGTAAACAGAAAGGATGACGCACATGACTTGGGGAACGATTGCAACGTGGCGGATGGCACATGAAGGCGTGGTCAAGGCCAGCGAGCTGCTGGCGCAAGACGCAAGCGCCGGCGACGCGGTGGAGGCCTTGATCAACCTGGTGGAGGCTTACCCTTACTACAAAAGCGTGGGCTTTGGCGGCTTGCCCAACGAGGAAGGCGTCGTCGAAATGGACGCGGCCTTCATGGACGGCGACACGCTGGCGCAAGGCGCCGTGGCCGGCATCCACAACGTGATGCATGCCGTGTCCGTCGCCCGGGCGTTGAGCGCCGAGCATTACAACAGCTTTCGCGTCGGTGCCGGGGCGACCAAGTTCGCCCAGCTGCAGGGTTTTGAGATGACCAACATGCTGACGCCTCGCGCCAAGCAGGTCTGGCTCAATCGGCTGGCCGAGATGCGCGACCAGGACCTCAACCCCTACGACGGCCACGACACGGTCGGCGCCATCACGCTGAACAAGCAGGGCTCGATGGCCGCGGCCACCTCGACTTCGGGCCTGTTCATGAAAAAGGCCGGCCGGGTGGGGGACTCGCCGCTGTCCGGCTCCGGCTACTACGTCGACTCGACCATCGGCGGCGCGGCGGCCACCGGCCTGGGCGAGGACATTATGAAGGGCTGTCTGGCCTACGAAATCGTCCGGCGCATGGGTGAGGGGCAGACCCCGCAGCAGGCCTGCGATGCGGCGGTGTACCCGTTCATCGCAAAGCTTCGCCGTCGCTACGGCAAGGCCGGTGAGTTCTCGCTGATCGCGATGAACAACCAAGGCGCGTGGGGCGTGGCGACCAACGTCGAGTTCACCTTCAGCGTGGCGACCCAGGGCGACCCGGCCCGGATCCTGCTGGCCAACCCCGGCCCCGACCAGACCACAATCATCGAGCCGATTACGCAGGCCTGGCTGGACGCCTACGAAAAGCGGATCAAGGCGCCGGTGCCGGGCTTGACCGACCAAGCGCAGAACTGACGCCGAGGGCCTGACGCCGCGAAGAACCGCGACCGGTGTTGACCGCACCGCGGCAGCGGACGACACGCCCCCCGCAGTTGGGTATCCAGTCGTGATGCGCCGGCGGTCCCCCACGACAAGACTTTGGAGAACGCAGATGATGGAGAAACTTGAGAAGCGGCTGGCGCCGCTGGGCGGCGTCGCCGACTGGCTGGTGCTGCGCTCGTTGCGAGACGGCCTGGCGGCGGTGGTGCCGTGGGTTGCGACCCTGTCCTTGGTGCTGCTGGTGGTCGACCTGCCGCTGCCGGGATGGGACGCCTTTTGGCAGCAGCTGCCGGGTCCCGCCTGGCACGAGTGGGCCAACGTGGCGATGCACGGCGCCAGCACCCTGATGGGCCTGGCGCTGGCCGTGGCGGTCGGGGCCAGCCACGCGCGAAACCGCGGATTGCGGCCGGCGGTCGGCGCGGTGGCCGGGGGCCTGGCGCTGACGATTCTGACGCTGCCGGCGAAGCCGACCGCCTGGGACGCTACCGCTCAGGCCCAGGGGCTGGGGACCAGCGGCCTGTTCTTGGGCATTCTGGTCGGACTGGCGGCGGCCGAGTCGCTGGCCTGGCTGAGCCGGCACCCGTGGCCGCGCCGGCTGCCGGACGCGGTGCCGCCGGCCGTCGCGCAGTCTTTGAGTGAGCTGGTGCCCGGGGTGGTGCTGGTCGCGCTCTGTGCCGGGCTGCGGCTGGCCGCCGACGCCTGGTGGCCGCCGCTGGCCCGGCTGGCTTACACCTGGGTGCAAGGACCGCTGTTGGCCCTGGCCGACACCATGCCGGCGCAACTGCTGTACACCGGGTTGTCCAGCCTGCTGTGGAGCCTGGGCATCAACGGGCCGGCGGTAGTCAACGCCGTGTGGTCGCCGCTTGGGCTGGGGCTGAGCTTGGACAACCTGCAGGCCTTCGCCGCCGGGCTGCCGCTGCCGCACATCTACACCCAGTCGTTCATCGACTTCTTCACCACGTACGGCGGCGGGGGCTCCACGCTGTCGTTGGCGCTGGTGCTCTTGGTGGTTGGCAACGCCGAGCTGCGCCGCACCGGCCGGCTGGCGCTGGCCCCGGGGCTGTTTGGCATCAATGAGCCGCTGCTGTTCGGGCTGCCGATCGTGCTGGAGCCCTTGCTGGCCGTGCCATTCGTGCTGGTGCCGCTGCTCAACGTCGCGGTGTCCGGCGCCGCCTTTCACCTCGGCTGGGTGCCGCGGCCCAACGGGGTGATGCTGCCTTGGACCACGCCGCCCTTGGTGTCCGGGTGGCTGGCGACGGGCTCCTGGCGCGGCGCCGCCTTGCAGCTGCTCGAGCTTGCGCTGGGCGCCGCCGTCTACGCGCCGTTCGTGCGGCGGCTGGCCGCGCGGCGAGCGACCACCGGCGAGGGGTGAGCAAAGCCTGCCCTCGGGGCCGCAACTCTGGCATTTTCGCCCCCATCTATGAGGGATTGTGGTACACTAGCAATGCATTGTTAAAACAAATGGAGGCGTCATGCATTGACAGATCGACCAATTCGGGTGCGGTATGCACCAAGTCCAACCGGGCACTTACACATCGGCAACGCGCGTACTGCGCTGTTCAACTACCTGTTCGCGCGTCACAACAACGGGACCATGGTGCTGCGCATCGAAGACACCGACACCAAGCGCAACATCGCGGATGGTGAAAAGAGTCAGATCGAAAACCTGCACTGGCTTGGCATCGATTGGGATGAAGGTCCCGACAAGGGCGGCGACTTCGGCCCTTACCGCCAATCCGAGCGCAAGGACATCTACCTCAAGTACGTCAACCAGCTGCTGGCGGAAGGCAAGGCTTACGAGTCTTACAAGACCGAAGAGGAGCTGCAGGCCGACCGTGAAGCTCAGCAGGCTAACCACGAGATGCCGCACTACGTCTACGAGTACGAAGGGCTGAGCGAGGCAGAAAAGCAGGCCAAAATCGACGCGGCCAAGGCCAAGGGCCTGACCCCGGTCATTCGCTTCCACATTCCGGCCGACAAGACCTACGAGTGGCAAGACATCGTCAAGGGCGACATCTCCATCGACGGCAACACCATCGGCGGCGACTTCGTAATCCTGAAGCGCGACGGCATGCCGACCTACAACTTCGCCGTGGTCATCGACGACCACCTGATGGAGATCACGCACGTGCTGCGCGGCGACGACCACATCGCCAACACCCCTAAGCAGATGGCGGTTTATGACGCTTTTGGTTGGGAGGCCCCGGTCTTCGGCCACATGACGCTGATCATCAACGGCGCCACGGGCAAAAAGCTGTCCAAGCGTGACGAGAACGTGCTGCAGTTCATCGAGCAGTACCGCGAGCTCGGCTACCTGCCGACCGCGATGTTCAACTTCATCACGCTGCTCGGCTGGTCGCCGAAGGGTGAAGACGAGATTTTCACCAAGAAGGAATTCATCAAGCTCTTCGACGAACACCGCTTGAGCAAGTCCCCGGCGCGGTTCGACCAAAAGAAGCTGGAATGGGTCAACAACCAGTACGTCAAGAAGACCGACCCGTCCGAGCTCGCCGCCTTGGCCCTGTCCAACCTGATCGAGGCCGGCCGCATCGCCAAGGATCCGGACCCCAAGACCATCGAGTGGACCCGCCAGATGATCAGCCTCTACATCCCGCAGATGAGCTACACCGCCCAGATCACGGATATGTCGAGCATCTTCTTCGACGACCGTGACAGCCTGACCGAAGACGAGCTCAAGGAGCTCGCAGACGACAACGCGCTGCCGGTGATCAAGGCCGTGGCTGAGAAGCTGCACCACCTGGACACCTTCGCGGCCTACTTCGTCAACGAGCTGGTCAATTCGGTACGGCTTTCAAGCGGCGTGAAGGGCCGCAAGCTCTACATGCCGATCCGTATCGCCACCACCCGCCACATGCACGGGCCGCAACTGGCCGAGACCATCGAGCTGATGGGTCGCGACAAGGTGCTGGCCAACATCGACAAGACGATTGCCGAAATGACCAAGTAGCCCCGCTGCCGCCGTCTTCCGCTCAGGAAGGCGGCGGTTTTTGAGTTGGCGCCAGGCGACTGGTGCGGGGCGCCAAGGCCGACCAGTCACCTCTGGGACCGTGGTGACGGGCATCGCGACAGTCTTTTTTTAGCAGGGGTGAGCGTGACCGTAATTTTTGGGCGGGTTAGGTTGGAAAAGCCGCGTGGTTGTGGGATTCGCACAGTGATTTTTAGGCGCCAACCGGTCGCGCGATGCGTGTGAGCTCAATTGCTTGACGCCTAATTGGTCCGGTGTTAAGCTACGTACGAATGATTGTTCAAGTGCGGGGATGGCGCTGTGGCCGCAGCGCCTGCCTCTCTGCCGCATAGGGGAACGATCCGGAGCGCAAGCGCATCTAGTACCCAACCCATGCCAAGCCGCAGTGTCGTGCCACACGGCTTTCAAACTCAAGAGTTTTAGTGCAACCCCTTCAACTTAGGAGGAGATACCAGGGCATAGGATTTCACCAACCCACCGTTCGCACCAAGCTGGGACCTACTCGCAACGCGAGGTAGCTGCGGCCCCGGCGAGACCGGTGGTGAACCACTCGGCAAGACGAAGCCAGGAACGTAACTGAAAAGGCCAAGGCCACCGGGTTCATTGAGTCCGGTGGCTTCGGCGCGGCCGCCGCAGTTTTTCGGGTGCGGCGGCCTTGCGGTGTCGGCACCGGTGGCCGCAAGTTGGGTGACCCGGTGTCGGCACCGGCTGTGAACCGATTCGGGGGACCCAGGGCCTGCTGTGGCGGCCTTGAAGCCGGGCCGTTCCGGATTGGGGTTGCCCAGACTTTACACCCAAGCGGCGGCCATGGTATACTCGAGACGAATCAAACGTTGGCACAATGTTGCCGAAGCCGCTGCCTCGCGACAGGTAGCGGTTTTTGATTGCACAAAAAAGGAGCCACTGCAGCGCGACCTGCAGTGGCCGGTGTGACGCCGGTTGGCTGAACGCGTGTCGCTACTACGCTAATCGCGGTGGTTCAGCCAGTACTCGAATAAGGTAAGGAGTACCCCCACGATGAGCGGCGCGGTTACCGCAGCATCAAACGTTGTCACAATGTTACCCCCTTTCCGGCGCGGTATCACGCGGTCGGGCGTAGCGACAGCCTAAGTGTAGCAAGGCAGCCGCCAGTTTGTCACCCGGCGCGGCCCAAACGCCGTCGTACCGGGGTTGGGGCCGGCTAATCTTGGCAACGGGCGGCTTGAAACCGCCTTGGTCGCCTCCGGTTGCGGGGAGGCGGCCTTTTTGGCGTAATTTACTTCAACCGGGCGAACGCGTAGAATGGATGGATACGAAACGGGGGAGACGCGAGATGGACACGCAGCATGCTTTATTGAAGGAAAAATTCGGCTACGACGAATTCCGGCCCGGTCAAGGCCAGGCGATCAGCCGGGTGCTGGCCGGGGACAACACGCTGGTGATTATGCCGACCGGCGGCGGGAAGTCGCTGTGCTACCAGATTCCGGCGCTGATGCTGGACGGGCTGACGGTGGTGGTGTCGCCGCTGATTGCCCTGATGAAGGACCAAGTCGACGCCTTGAACGAGAATGGCATCCCCGCCACCTTCATCAACAGCACGATCGCCAGGGGTGAGGCCGACCACCGGCTGGACATGGCGGCCCAAGGACAGGTCAAGCTGCTGTACGTCGCCCCGGAGCGGCTGGAGATGGCCGATTTTCAGGCCGAGCTCGGGCAGCTGAGAATCGACCTGCTGGCCGTCGACGAGGCGCATTGCATCTCGCAGTGGGGGCACGATTTTCGCCCCAGCTACCTGGCCATCGCCGACGTCGCCGCCAGCCTTCCGTCTCACCCGACCGTGATCGCGCTGACCGCCACGGCTACCACCCGCGTCGCAACGGACATCAGCTCGCGGCTGGCGATTCCCGAGGCCGGGCGCATCAACACCGGCTTCGCCCGGCCCAACCTGAGCTTCAAGGTGATCAAGGACCAGGCCAAAGACGCCTACCTGCTGGATTACCTGCGGCTGAACCCGGATTCCGCCGGCATCGTCTACTGCGCCACCCGCAAGGAGGTCGAGCGGCTGTATGCCTTGCTGGCCAAAAACGGCATCCAAGTCGCCAAGTACCACGCCGGCATGCCGGAAGCCGAGCGGTCGGCGGCCCAGGAGGATTTTCTCTACGACCGCAAGCCGGTGATGGTCGCGACCAACGCCTTTGGCATGGGCATCGACAAGAGCAACGTGCGGTTCGTCATCCATGCCCAGGTGCCGGGCGACCTCGAGTCCTACTACCAAGAGGCCGGTCGCGCCGGCCGTGACGGCCTGGACTCCGAGGCCATCCTGCTGTTTTCCCCGGCCGACCTGCAGATTCGGCGCTTTTTCATCGACCAAAGCGACGGCGACGAGGCCTACCGCGCCAGCGAGTACCAGAAGCTGCAGGTGATGAACCAGTATGCCAACACCGGCGATTGCCTCCAGCAGTTCATCCTGCGCTACTTCGGGCAGGCCTCGGAACCTTGTGGCCGCTGCTCCAACTGCCTGGACGACCGCGAGAGCTTCGATGTCACCGTCGACGCCCAAAAGGTGCTGTCTTGCGTCTACCGGATGCACGAACGCTTCGGCAAGGCGCTGATCGCCGACGTGCTGGCCGGCGCCAAGACCCAGCGCGTCTTGGACCTGCACTTCGATCAGCTCTCGACTTACGGCCTGATGAGTAGCCTCCGCAAAAAAGACATCGGCGGCTTCATCGATTTTCTGACCGCCGGCGGCTACCTGACCCCGATTGGCGGCCAGTACCCGACGCTGCACGTGACCCCGGCCGGTGCCGCGGTGCTGCGCGGTCAGCAGACCGTGTCGCGCAAGCAGGCGGTTCGCGCGACCCGCACCCAGCCGGTCGACGACGCGCTGTTCCAGAAGCTGCGCGACCTGCGCCGCGAGCTGGCGGAAAAAGGCGGGGTGCCGCCTTACGTCATCTTCTCCGACCAGACCCTGCGCGACCTTTGTGCGGCCAAGCCGCAAAGCGAAGTCGAGATGCTGGCGGTCAAGGGCATCGGCCAGGCTAAGTTCGACAAGTACGGCGAGACTTTCTTGGCCGCGCTGGCGGCAGACCAGGGCGACGCGCAGGAGTAACAACACGGCCAGCGTGGGGTGAACGGCGGCCCGTGCGTGACGGTCGGTCCCTGGCAATCGGTCCCGACACTGGCCCTGGCACCGCGAGAAACATTGCGGCCGCCGGCTTTCGCCCGGCCTGCTTTTCGAGTACACTGATAGGGAGACACTTGCGAAAGGATAACGCTTATGCTTGAAATCTATAACACCCTCACGCGCAAGAAAGAGGTGTTCCACCCGCTGACGCCGGGCAAGGTCACCATGTACGTCTGCGGTCCGACCGTGTACAACTACATCCACATCGGCAACGCCAGAAGCGCCATCGCCTTTGACACCATCCGCCGCTACCTCGAGTACTCGGGCTACCAGGTCGATTACGTGTCCAACTTCACGGATGTGGACGACAAAATCATCAACCGCGCCAATGAAGAAGGCGTCGCGCCGCTGGCCTTGGCGCAGCGCTACATCGACGCATTCATGCAAGACACCGCCGCCGTCAACATCGAGCCGGCCACGGCGCATCCTCGGGCCAGCGAGATGATTCCGGAGATCATCGCCTTCGTCCAGAAGCTGATTGACAAGGGCTACGCCTACGCGGTCGACGGCGACGTCTACTATCGGGCCCGGAAGTTCGCGCATTACGGCGAGCTGGCCCACAAGAACCTCGACGAGCTCGAGCAAGGCGCCAGCCAGCACACGGCCGACGCCGAGACGGCGCGGAAGGAGGACCCGATCGATTTTGCCCTGTGGAAAGGCGCCAAGCCGGGCGAGATCAGCTGGGACTCGCCTTGGGGCGCCGGCCGCCCGGGCTGGCACATCGAATGCTCGGTGATGTCGACCACGATGCTGGGCGAGACCATCGACATCCACGGCGGCGGCCAGGACCTCGAGTTCCCGCACCACGAAAACGAGATTGCCCAAAGCGAGGCGGCGACGGGCAAGCCCTTCGTTCGCTACTGGATGCACAACGGCTTCGTGACCGTCGGCGACGACGACGCGAAGATGAGCAAGTCGCTGGGTAACTTCGTGACGGTGCATGACATCGTCAAGACCGTCGACCCGCAGGTGCTGCGCTTCTTGATGGCGACCACCCAGTACCGCAAGCCGATTCGCTACTCGCAGGCCGGCCTGGCCGAGGCCGCGCGGAACCTGGAGAAGCTGCGCAACGCCCACGACGCCGTGGCCTACCGCCAGGCCGGTGCGGCGGCCGGTGAGGACGCGGCCATCACGGCGCAGGTCGCCACGCTGCGTGAGGCCTTCACGCAGGCGATGGACGACGACTTCAACGTGCAAAACGGCCTGGCCGCCTTGTACGAGCTGACCAAGCTGATGAACAGCTACGCCGCGGCGTCGCACGTCCAGGCCGCAAGCCTGAGCCTGCTGCTCGGCACCCAAGCGGCGTGGCTGGCGATTTTTGGCGTTGAGTTCAAGGCACAGCTGCTGGACGAAGACGTCGAGGCGCTGATTGCCAAGCGCAATGCGGCCCGAGCGGCGAAGGATTTTGCCACCAGCGACGCGATTCGCGACCAACTGACGGAAGCCGGAGTCGTCTTGGAAGACACCCCGCAAGGCACAAGATGGAGAAAAATTTGACTGAAGCAAAACAACTGAACGGGGTCACCCTGGCCTACCTCGGCGACGCGGTGTACGAGGTGTACGTTCGCGAGCACCTGCTCAACCGCGGCATCGTGCGGCCGAACATGCTGCAAAAAACGGCGAAGTCCTTCGTGTCGGCCAAGGCCCAGGCGGCCCTGATCGCCGGCATGGAAGACGCGTCGCTGTTGACCGAGGACGAGTGGGAGATGTTCAAGCGCGGCCGCAACGCCAAGTCTTACACCCACGCCAAGAACACGGACGTGGTGACCTACCGCACCTCGACGGGCTTTGAGGCGCTGTTCGGCTACCTGAAGCTTGATGGTCAGCTGGCGCGGCTCGATCAGCTGGCGCAGTGGTGCATCGATTACGTGGAGAACGGAGGAACCGGTCATGGCAAAGCCTAACGCGCATTCAGAATCACAGGGCCAACCCGGCCGCGGGGCAACCACCGGCGGCCCCAAAGGCGGTCGCGGCGGTGACAACCGACCAGGCAGCCGCCGGCCTGGCAGCAACCGCGGCAACCAGCGTTCGGCCAACCGCGGCGGCGAGCGGCCAAGCAACCGCGGTGACCGCAAGCCCCGGGCCAACGTGGTGCCGGAGAAGTACCGCGACCGGCCGAGCGACGCCGAGCACGAAGACGAGTTCGTCTTCGGCCGCCACGCGGTCGAAGAGGCGCTGAAGGTCGGCAGCAGCAAGACCATCAACAAGCTGTTCGTCCAAAGCGGCCTGAACGCCGACCAGATTCGCACCATCGTCCAAAAGGCGACCAAGGCCAAGATCCTGGTGTCAAGCGTCCCCAAGGCCAAGCTCGACCTGCTGTCCGACGGCGGCAATCACCAAGGCGTCCTGGTCGCGATGACGCCATACGCCTACGCGACCTTGGACGAGCTGTTCGAACACGCACAAAACGCCGGTCACGCGCCGTTTTTCCTGGTGCTCGACAACCTGGAGGACCCGCACAACCTGGGCTCCATCATGCGAACCGCCGACGCGGTCGGCGTCGACGGCATCATCATTCCCAAGCACCGCGCGGTCGGCCTGACCAGCACGGTGGCCAAGATCTCGACCGGGGCCATCGAGCACGTGCCGGTGGCCAAGGTGACCAACCTTGCCGCGACTATCAAAACCCTGAAGGACCGCGGCATGTGGGTCTTCGGCACCGCGATGGACGGCCAGGACTTCCGCGAGTGGGACGCGCAAGGCGCCGTCGCCTTGGTGATCGGCAACGAGGGCAAAGGCATCTCGCCGGGCGTTGCCAAGCTGATGGACGCGACCTTGACCATTCCGATGGTCGGCCACGTCCAAAGCCTCAACGCCAGCGTGGCGGCCGGCATCTTGATGTACCAGGCCTTCACCGCTCGCACGAAGGCCTGACATGCGCAAGCACATTTTGATCGTGGATGGCTACAACGTGATCGGCAACTGGCCGGAGCTGGCCAAGCTCAAGGCCGATGGTCACTTCGACGCCGCACGGGACCGCCTGCTCGATCGGCTGGCCGAGTACCGCAGCCACGAGAACGCCAATATGATCGTGGTCTTCGACGCGATGTTCGTGCCGGGGATCGGGGAGCGTTACGACAAGTGGGACCTGCAGGTGGTGTTCACCCAGCAGGACCTGACCGCCGACTCCTACATCGAAAAGCTCGCCAACGACCTGAACACGCCACTGGTCCAGCTGACCGTGGTCACCTCCGATCAGGCCGAGCAGTGGACCGTGTTCTCCCGCGGGGCCTTGCGCATCTCTTCGCGCGACTTCCTGCGCGAGGTCAAGCGGTCGCACAACGAGTTCACCAAGTCCACCGACCCGTTCATCATGCGGGAGAACCGCCGCAACGTGCCGTGGCGAACCGACCAGCTGCTGCAGCTGGACAAGGCCCGGCGGAAGCTGGAGCGGAAACCAAAATCCTGAGATACGACATTAGAATCCCCCTCGGCTGCGTAACTGCAGGTGAGGGGGATTTTGTGTTCCTAATGAATACCGAACGACGTGAGTAGGAACGGTTCGTAGTTTGAACAATTGACTGAGGATAGGAGTTGAGTCAATTAACCAAGTTACCAATTTGTTTTTTTGCTCGTAGAAAAGGCCTGAAAGCTGCGGGGTTAAAGGTGCGAATGCGTGTCAGTACAGCATGGAACAATTGGTGACACACAATATAATGGCTCATTGCTATAGTTTTGCACTTATCATCGGAAAACAAGTTCGACAAATCAAATTATTGAAAAGTGAATTTAAAATCGGGGGGGGCATGCTACTATTTTCTTGATATCTAGGCATCAATTTGAATTTTATTTTTGAATGCCATATGGGGAGGATAAACATATGAAGCAGAGCTATCGCGCTGATCACGCCAAGCTGGTGAACGCTACCGACACGGCGACACGGCGGGTGAAAATGTACAAGGCAGGACGCAACTGGGTTTTCGCCGGGCTTCTTTCCGTTGCCATTCTTGGCGGCGGCAACGCGGTGGCAGTCCATGCTGATGCCAATGCGGTTGGGACCGACCAGAGTCAGACTGTTGCTCAGGCTGCATCAGCAGATTCTGCGACGCTGACAAGTCGCGAGACGCCAGCCCAGACGACCGAATCAACCACGACACAGTCGGACGCAGACAACACGGGCGATGCGACGACAACTGATCCAAGTAATCCAACAGATTCGGCTGCAGTTTCGACGCCTGAATTGTCACATGCTGACATCAAGCTTGATGCTGAGTTTATTACCGGCGGTCAGGTGACAACTAAACAAGTTTCGTTTCTCCCGGTTGATAACGTGGTGGGTGCAACTCAGACCTTCAACGTGCCGGAGCAGACAGGTTACACTGCGCTGGAAAGCACATTTACCGTGGAATTCTTGAGTGGTAACCAGTACAAGGTAACCTCTGGCACTGTCCATTACGTGGCCAAGCATTACGAAGGCAGTCTGGTCGTACCGTCTAATTTGTCAGGCACGAGTCTGCAGCAGACTGTCAAAGTTTCTGCGGATTACGGGACGACGTTTGACGTCACTGTTCCAACGCCGGCCGGCTACACGTCGGACACGCAGACCCTGACCGCAACCGTTGATGAGACTGGGTTCCACTGGGTAGGCAATCCACAGGTCACCTACTCGAAAACAACTTTTGATATTCGCTACGTCGACGATGACAACAACGGGGTTCTTGTTAGTTCGGCCGCCGACGTCGCAAATTCTGGCGTCGACGTTGATCTGAACAAAGTCGGTCAGCTCAACTATTTCGACGCGTCAAAATATGAATTAGCTGCTGCGGATGCTAACGGCATTGCTGGGAATCCAACAATGAATGCCAGTCGCATCGTGACGGTTCATTTGACGCACAAAACCACGCTAGAAAGTCACACCGTGAACTGGACCGGGACGTTCAAGATGGACTTGGCCGGAGTTCCGGATGAGTCGCAAAGCAAACAGATGAGCATGAGCGCCACCTTTGAGCTGAAGAAGGACCTAGTTGACGGCACCTACAAAGGGATCGGACTGAATCTCGATAAATCAAGTGCGAATGTCACCGACTACGTGCAAGAATCGCAACTTGCCGGTGGCAGTGGCACGATTTACTCCCTGAAGGTGCCTTATGCGACGCTGGATACCTACGCAGGCTACACGATTTACACGAATAATGCAGGCATTAAGAAACAGGTCGACACGACAGACGGCTGGTCTCGAATGATTTTTGCCTACATGCCAGATGCCGACGGCTACAGTGACGGCCAGCTCTCCGATACTTTCTACTTGGTTCCGGAACCTGATGCGGTGACCTTTAACGTGAACTTTGTGGATGAATCGGGCCAGCCGGTCGGGACGACTCAGATTAAGCGAACCCCGGGCTTTGAGCTGAACTTCAACGAAGACGAAGTGACGTTACCTGACGGCTATGAGCGTGATGCAAGCAAGGCAATTGTCACGCCGACCGATGTTGTGACCATGTCCAATCCAAACCGCACCATCATCGTGCCAGTCAAGCAAATTGTCGTACCGGCAACTACGGAAACGGTCACGAAGGACGCCACTCACAAAATTTACTTCTACTTGGTTGACGCCGATGAATACGCTAGCGGCCAGGGGATGACCAAATACTGGACGAGCGATAGTGATGACCTGCCGGTAGGACTCGCACTGCCAGACACGATTACAGATACATTGCCGGTGACCTACACCGCAGATATCGCCACGGGCAAGCCGGTGGCTTATGGCAACCCTGTGACCTTTGGTACGCATGACGTTCCCGTCATCGACGGCTATACCGCTCATTACGAGGGACAAAGTGGTACCGGACTGGTTGTGCCTGAAATTTCAACGGATAAGCCAGTTGTGTTGGGTGATCAAGTCTACTATACGGCCAATCAGCAAAAAATGACCGTGGTGCTAAAGGCAACTGATGGGACCGTATTGGGTACTGTTGAGTTGGTTGGCTACAGCGGCACCCTCATTAGCCATGCGCAACTGCACGATGCAATCCAGACCGCTCTCGACAAGGGATATAGCCTGAAGTCGGACGGAACGGACGGTCAGCGCTTCGATTCCGCAGATGGTACGGATCAGACGCTAACCATCACCTTCGAGGCGTTGCCGGACGCGACTGTTTCTTACACCCTAACGCCAGTTTTGGAAGACGGAACAAAGGTACCAGGCGGAACCGAAACCACCGGTCGCGGTGTTCCGGGTAGCACGATTGATGTCCCAATCGTGCCGGGTTACACCGCTGTCAACGGCACAACGACCACGGTGTCCGAAGGCAACACGAACGTTGTCTACAAGGCGAACCGCCAAGTGGCGACGGTGGTGTTCCAAGATGCCAGCGGTCAGCAGCTTGATGCAAGGCAGATTGTTGGCGACAGCAACAGTGCAATCGATCACTCGGTGCTGCACAATGCCATTCAGATTCTGTTGGACCGTGGCTACAATCTGACTCAAGACGGCACGGTGGGTGCGACGTTCGATGCTGATGATGCCACCGATCAAACCTTCACTGTCATCTTCTCCGCATTGCCTGAACGAACGGTGGCTTACACAATCACGCCAGTTCTGGCCGATGGTACTAAGATTCCTGGCGTCACCCCGACCAGTGGCCGCGCGGTTCCTGGCACGACGGTGGCCGCGCCGGATGTGCCAGGTTACACGGCAGTCGGGACGGCGACGGTCCCAAGCACTGACGGAAACATCAACGTTGTTTATCAGGCTCACCGGCAGCAGGCAACTGTTTTGTTCAAGGCTGTGACCGGCAAACTGATTGATTCTCGACAAGTCAGTGGCGGCAGCGACACCCTGGTTGATCACAGCGCATTACAAAATGCCATTCAGATGATTCTGGATAAAGGTTACAACCTTACCAGCGACGGAACGGTTGGCGCAAGCTTTGACGCGTTAGATGATGAAGATCAGACTTTTGTCATCACCTTTACAGCGCTGAAACAAATCACCGTGGATTACACAATCACGCCAGTTCTGGCGGATGGTACCAAGGTCCCTGGCACCACACCAACTGAAGGCAATGGTGTGCCAGGAACAGATATTACTGCCCCGACTGTGCCGGGGTATACCGTGGTTAACACACCATCAATTCCAACAACCGATGGAAACGTGGATGTGGTTTACAAGGCGAACCGCCAAGTGGCAACGGTTGTCTTCAAGGATGCCGCCGGCAAGGAGCTGGACGCTCGGCAGATTGCCGGGTTCAGTGACACTGCTGTCGACCACATGCCGCTGGCAAGCTACATCCAAGCAATCATCAAGGCGGGGTACAACCTGACCAGTGATGGTACCGTGGGTGCAACCTTTGACGCCGACGATGACGCGGATCAAATCTTCACGATCGTATTCACCAAGATGGCCTCTGAGGACACCAACCAAAGTGCCACGATTAACTTCGTGGATCAGGCTGGTCGGACCCTGACAACGCTGAAGGTTGCCGGTCAAAGCAACGAGGCCATCAGTCACGCGGAAATCGCCAAGCAAATTCAGGCGTTGATCTCTCAGGGTTACAATCTGACGAGCGACGGTACAGTCGGTGCGACGTTTGACGCCGACCCGACCGTTGACCAGAGCTTCAAGGTTGTGCTGACCAAGATGGCCGCTGAGGACACCAACCAAAGTGCCACGGTCAACTTCGTGGATCAGGATGGTCGAGCCCTGGCAACGCTGAAGGTTGCCGGTCAAAGCAACGAGGCCATCAGTCACGCGGAAATCGCCAAGCAAATTCAGGCGTTGATCTCTCAGGGTTACAATCTGACGAGCGACGGTACAGTCGGTGCGACGTTTGACGCCGACCCGACCGTTGACCAGAGCTTCAAGGTTGTGCTGACCAAGATGGCCGCTGAGGACACCAACCAAAGTGCCACGGTCAACTTCGTGGATCAGGATGGTCGAGCCCTGGCAACGCTGAAGGTTGCTGGTCAAAGCAACGAGGCCGTCAGTCACGCGGAAATCGCCAAGCAGATTCAGGCGTTGATCTCTCAGGGTTACAACCTGACGAGCGACGGTACAGTTGGTGCGACGTTTGACGCCGACCCGACCGTTGACCAGAGCTTCGAGGTTGTCCTGACCAAGACGGCCGCTGAGGACACCAACCAAAGTGCTACAGTCAACTTCGTGGATCAGGATGGTCATTCTCTGGCAACGCTGAAGGTTGCCGGTCAAAGCAACGGGGCCGTCAGTCACGCGGAAATCGCCAAGCAGATTCAGGCGTTGATTTCTCAAGGTTACAACCTGACCAGCGACGGCACAGTCGGTGCGACGTTTGACGCCGACCCGACCGTTGATCAGAGCTTCAAGGTCGTTCTGACCAAGACGGCCGCTGAGGACACCAACCAAAGTGCTACAGTCACCTTCGTGGATCAGGATGGTCATTCTCTGGCGACGCTGAAGGTTGCCGGTCAAAGCAACGAGGCCGTCAGTCACGCGGAAATCGCTAAGCAGATTCAGGCGTTGATTTCTCAGGGTTACAACCTGACCAGCGACGGTACAGTTGGTGCGACGTTTGACGCCGACCCGACCGTTGACCAGAGCTTCAAGGTTGTGCTGACCAAGATGGCCGCTGAGGACACCAACCAAAGTGCCACGGTCAACTTCGTGGATCAGGATGGTCAGTCTCTGGCGACGCTGAAGGTTGCCGGTCAAAGCAACGAGGCGGTCAGTCACACAGCAATCGCCAAGCAGATTCAGTCTTTGATTTCTCAGGGTTACAACCTGACCAGCGACGGCACAGTTGGTGCGACGTTTGACGCCGACCCGACCGTTGACCAGAGCTTCAAGGTTGTGCTGACCAAGATGGCCGCTGAGGACACCAACCAAAGTGCCACGGTCAACTTCGTGGATCAGGATGGTCAGTCTCTGGCGACGCTGAAGGTTGCCGGTCAAAGCAACGAGGCGGTCAGTCACACAGCAATCGCCAAGCAGATTCAGTCTTTGATTTCTCAAGGTTACAATCTGACCAGCGACGGTACAGTTGGTGCGACGTTTGACGCCGACCCGACCGTTGACCAGAGCTTCAAGGTTGTCCTGACCAAGATGGCCGCTGAGAATACCACTCAACGTGCCACAGTCACCTTCGTGGATCAGGATGGTAACATTCTGGCAACACTCGAAGTCACTGGGCAGAGTGGTGTGGCACTTAGTCGTCTTGAAATTGCTAAACAACTTCAAACACTAATCTTTGATGGTTACAACCTGACGAGCGACGGTACAGTTGGTGCGACGTTTGACGCCGACCCAACCGTTGACCAGAGATTCAAGGTCGTTCTGACCAAGATGGCCGCTGAGAATACTACTCAACGTGCCACGGTCACCTTCGTAGATCAAGATGGTAAGGTACTGGTTACCGCAACGGTCGAGGGTCAAAATGGTCAGGAGCTGAGTCACACAGCAATTGCCAAGCAGATTCAGTCCTTGATTTCTCAGGGGTACAACCTGACGAGCGACGGTACAGTTGGTGCGACGTTTGACGCCGACCCAACCGTTGACCAGAGCTTCAAGGTGGTCCTGACCAAGATGGCAGCTGAGGACACCAACCAAAGTGCCACGATTAACTTTGTGGATCAGGATGGTCAAGCCCTGGCGACGCTGAAGGTTGCCGGTCAAAGCAACGAGGCCGTCAGTCACGCGGAAATCGTCAAGCAGATTCAGGCGTTGATTTTTCAGGGTTACAACCTGACGAGCGACGGTACAGTTGGTGCGACGTTTGACGCCGACCCGACCGTTGATCAGAGCTTCAAGGTTGTCCTGACCAAGATGGCCGCTGAGGACACCAACCAAAGTGCCACGATTAACTTCATGGATCAGGCTGGTCAGGCCCTGGCGACGCTGAAGGTTGCTGGTCAAAGCAACGAGGCGGTCAGTCACGCGGAAATCGCCAAGCAGATTCAGTCCTTGATTTCTCAAGGTTACAATCTGACGAGCGACGGCACGGTTGGTGCGATGTTTGACGCCGACCCGACCGTTGATCAGAGCTTCAAGGTTGTCCTGACCAAGATGGCAACTGAGGACACCAACCAAAGTGCCACGATTAACTTTGTGGATCAGGATGGTCGGGCCCTGGCAACGCTGAAGGTTGCCGGTCAGAGCAACGAGGCCGTCAGTCACGCGGAAATCGCTAAGCAAATTCAGGCGTTGATCTCTCAGGGTTACAACCTGACCAGTGACGGTACAGTTGGTGCGACGTTTGACGCCGACCCGACCGTTGACCAGAGCTTCAAAGTGGTCCTGACCAAGATTGTCGATAACGGTGGCAGCACCGACAATGGTGGCGGCACCGACAACGGTGGCAGTACCGACAATGGTGGCAGTACCGACAACGGCGGCGGCACCGACAACGGTGGCAGCACCGACAACGGTGGCAGCACCGACAACGGCGGCAGCACCGACAACGGTGGCAGCACTGACAACGGTGGTAAGAATCAACTGCCAGTAACTGGGGGGAACGGTCAGATGGTGCAAACCGCAATCGACGCACCGGCAGAGGATCAGACCGCTGTCAACAGTGGTAACCTGCCACAAACCGGCGACGTTCACGATACGAACGTTGAGAGAGCGGGGATTGCAGTGCTTGCAGCGGCAACACTGGCAATGTTTGGCTTTGGCATTAACCGTAAGCGTAAGGAAAACTAAGCATCACCCACAGGCGCGGCCTGTGCTTCCCGATGAGGGCGGCACGGGCCGCGCTTTTTGGTTGCGGCCACGGCATTGTTTATCATTTTGTTCACAGTTTATTCACACTTTAGGCGGCGCAGTGGCAACGTTCGGAATTCGCCCGGCGTGTCGCAATCGTCCGGGAAAGGCGTCGCGGCACCGTTCACAGTTTGTTCGCAAAATTTTAACAACTCGTTCCAATCTCGGCCCCGGTTTTTGGATATTCTCAGACTACACTAACGGTATTCAAATATTCGGAGGACAAAGACATGACAAAACGACGCTGGCGCTGGCTGCTGCTGCCCCTGATTGCGGTGATGATGCTGATCGTCACGGCCTGTGGCAAAAGCGGCACCGCAAGTCTCACCACCATCAAAATCGGCTACATGGAAAACGCGAACTCGGTTGGCCTGGCCGCCATCGCCGATCAGGCCGGCTACTTCAAGAAGCAGGGCTTCAAGGTCAAGCTGGTCGCCTTCGCCGACGGCCCGTCGATCCTCGCCGCGATGAAGTCCGGCAGCATCGACGTCGGCAACATCGGCTCCGGGGCTCACACGGCCCTGGCCCAAGGCGCCGCGAAGGTGATCATGATCGACGGCGTCAGCACCGCCGACGAGCTGATCGGCAACTCGGCCAAGGGCATCACCAAGATCACCGACCTGAAGGGTAAGAAGGTCGCGGTGGTCGCCGGTACCACTTCCGAGATGATTTTCGAGGCGGCGCTGAAGAAGGCCGGGATGAAGACTTCGGACGTCACCGTGGTCAACATGTCGGCCAACAACATCGCCAGCGCGATGGCCTCCGGCAAGGTCGACGCGGCGGCCACCTGGTCGCCAAGCACCACCACCATCAAGGACAAGCTGGGCGACGACGCCGTGACCCTAGCCTCCGATAAGGATTTTGCCAGCACGATGCCGTTCATCAGCTCCTGGGTGGTGACGGCTAAGTACGAGAAGGCCAACGCGGCCCGGGTGGTCAAAATCACCAAGGCGCTGATGGCGGCCAACGACGCCCGTGCCGCTTCGATCAGCAAGGTCGCACCGTACATCGCCAAAGCACTGGCGATCACCACCAAGCAGGCCAAGGCCCAGATGGTCGGGATGGAGACGCTTTACACCAGCAAGCAGATTAAGCAGATGGCCGCAAGCGGCAAGCTGGCCAAGCTGTACAATGCGCAGCAGCAGAACTTCATCAAGGTCGGCACCCTGAAGGACACCGGCGAACTGGCCACCGCCAGCGACTACCTGCTGCTGGACGTGATCCAAAAGGCCGCGGATTAGGAGGCACCCATGCAAGACTACTACCGCTACTCAGTTGAGGAACTCAAGCGACGGGCCCGGCTGCCGCTGACCGTCGTCCCCGAGGTCGAAGACGTCTACGCCGCTTTGGCCGACGCGATGATCACCACCATCGCCGCCAACAACGCGGCGAACCAGCCGACCGTCATCATCACGCCGGTGGGGCCGATGGGGCAATACCCGGTGTTCGTCGCCCGGGCCAACGCCGAGCGGCTCGACCTGCGCCACACCTGGTTCGTGAACATGGACGAGTACGTGGTGGCCGGTCGCTTCATCGACGCCGCCTCCGGCTGGAGCTTCCACCGCTTCATGCAGGCCAACCTGTACGACCGGCTGGACCCGGCGCTGGCGCCGCCGGTGGCCCAGCGCGTGTTCCCCGACCCGCAGGACCCGGCCGCCGTCGACCGTCTGCTGGCAAAGCTGGGCCACGCCGACCTGGTGATCGGCGGCATCGGCTTGAGCGGCCACATCGCCTTCAACGAGCCGCAGCCAAGCCTGTCCGTAGCCGCCTTCGCCGCGTTGCCGACCCGCGTGGTCGACCTGACGCCGGCGACCAGAATCGCCAGCGCGATCGGCGATACCCATGGGGCGTTGGCCCTGGTGCCGACACAGGCCGTCACCCTCGGGATGCGCGAGCTTTTGGCGGCCGACCGCATCGTGCTGGGGTGCTTTCGCGACTGGCACCGCAGCGTGGTGCGACAGGCGGTGGGCGCTGCGCCGACCGCGGCCTTTCCGGTCACGCTGGTGCAGACCCACCCGAACGCCGAACTGATTGTGCCGGCGGCCGTCGCGGCGTTCGAGGCGACCGAATGAAGCCGCGGGTTTTGACCCACGCGCATCTGGTGACCGGCACCGCCGAGTGGCAGGACGGCTTCATTCGCTTCGCCGAGACGGTGCAAAACGCGGGGCCGATGACCGCCTTTGCGCCGCAGCCGGGTGAATCCGTGGAGGATGTCCACGGTGACCTGATCGTGCCGGGCTTCATCGATATGCATGTTCACGGCGGTTACGGCGTGGATGCGATGGACGGCGACGCTGATGCCATCGCCGGCATGGCCGAACGCATCGCCGCGGCAGAAGGGGTCACCACGCTTTTTCCCACCACGATGACCCAATCGCCCGGCGCCATCGATCGGGCGGTGGCCGGCATCGCCCAGGCGGCGGCGCTGACGCCCTTGATTCAGGGCATTCACCTGGAGGGGCCGTTCATCTCGCCGGTTTACAAAGGGGCCCAGCCGGCGGCCTACATCCAGCCGGCGTCGGCTGCGGCCGTCGCGCGGTGGCAGCACCTGGCCCGGGGCCTGATTCGCCTGGTTACCTACGCGCCGGAGGTCGGCGAACCGCACGGCTTTGAGGCCTACTGCCAAGGCCACGGCATCGCGCTTGCGATTGGGCACAGCGACGCGACCCGGGCGACGCTGTTGCACTGCCCGGCCCAACACGTCACCCACCTGTATAACGCCCAGCGCCTGGCGGTTCACCGCGAGGCCGGGGTGATGGGCCACGCGCTTTTGGAGCCGGCGATCACCTGCGAGCTGATCGCCGATGGCTTCCACAACGCGCCGGATATGCTCGAGCTGGCTTACCGCCTGAAGGGGCCGGGCCGCTTGGAGCTGGTGACCGACGCGATGCGAGCCAAGGGCCTGGGCGACGGTCAAAGCGAGCTGGGCGGCCAAACCGTCACGGTTCGCGGCGTCGAGGCGCGGCTTGCCGATGGCACCATCGCCGGCTCGGTGCTGCCCTTCGACCGCGCCTTCGCCAACATCCAGCGCTTCACTTCCGCCGACCTGGCGGCGGCCGTCCAGATGGCCAGCGTCAATCAGGCCCAAGAGTTCGGCCTGACGCACAAAGGACTGCTGGTCACCGGCCGCGACGCTGACTTGAACCGCCTGACCCAAGACATGCACCTGGTGGCCACCTACAGCCGCGGCCGGTGGCCCTGAGCCTGGCGGGTCGCACCTTCGCCTTGAGCGTTGACGTGCCGCTGCTGCTGCGGCTGTTCGTAGTCGCGCTACCGATCGTGCTGCTAGATGCGGCCACCATGTTTGCCGACAACATCTGTGACCTTGAGCAAGACGTCCGCAACCAGCGCTTCACGCTGCCTTACTACCTGGGCCGCGACCGGGCCCTGCGCGTCTACCCGTGGCTGCCGGCCCTGGCCTACCTGAGCATCGGCGTCGGCGTGGCGCTGCGGCTATTGCCCTGGCCGGTGATTCTGGTGTGGGGGCTTTGGCCGCTGGCGCATCAAAACACCCACCGCTTCTTGCAGCACCCCAGCAAGCAGGCGACCTTCATCACCGCGATTCACACGATGCTTGTGACCTTCGGCGCCGAAGTCGCGGTGCTGATTGGCCTGGCCGGGCTTGCACACTGGGTGAAATTTTGGTAGGCTAGGTTGAATGACTGGAGGCCCGAAATGTCTGTTAAAAAAGTGGCACTTGCCTGCTCAGTGTGTGGTCGCCGGAACTACTTCGTGCCGGAGAACCCGCGCCGGACTGAGCGCTTGACGTTAAATAAATTTTGTAAGTACTGTAAGCGGGTCACCGAGCACCGCGAAACCAAGTAAGGGAGGAGTAAGACCATGAAGTTCATCAAGAGTGTGTTTCACGAAATGACGCTTGTCACCTGGCCGACCGCCAAGGAGACGCGGCGCGACACGACCACGGTGATCATCACCTCCTTGCTGTTCGCGCTGTACTTCGCGCTGGCCGACTGGATCATCCTGCTGCTTTTGAACGCCTTCATTTTCTAGTTGGTATTCGGCAGCTTTCCTGCTATACTAGTCTCAGACATCGAACCGCGTCCCGTCTTGGGGCGGGTTTTTTATTTTACTCAAAAAAAGGAGAATCATGATGGTCGAATCAGCAGAAAAGCTCTGGTACGTGCTGCACACTTACTCAGGCTACGAAAACAAGGTCAAGGCGAACCTCGAATCCCGCGCGACGTCGATGGGGATGGACGACTACATCTTCCGGGTGATCGTGCCGGAAGAAGAAGAGGAAGAGGTCAAAAACGGCAAGGCGAAGACCAAGATGGAGAAAACCTTCCCGGGCTACGTCCTCGTCGAAATGGTCATGACCGACGAATCCTGGTTCGTTGTGCGGAACACCCCAGGCGTGACCGGCTTCGTCGGCTCCCATGGTGCCGGCTCCAAGCCGTCACCGCTGCTGCCTGACGAAGTCGCGACCATCCTGCACAGCCTCGGCATGAGCACCCGCCAGACTAACCTGGACTTCACGGTCGGCGAGCCGGTCACCATCGTCGACGGCGCCTTCGCCGGCACCGACGGCAAGGTCACCGCCGTCGACAAGGAGAAGAACAAGCTGAAGGTCGCCATGATGATGTTCGAGCGCGAAGTCGAGGCCGAACTGGACTTCGACCAAGTGGACAAGCACTAAAAACCCAGAGCGGAGCAAGGCGTATTTAGCCAACCGCCTAGCGTAAGGCCGACGCTTGGGGCGTTTTTTGCCCCGAGTGCCGGCCTTAGCTGGGCGGATTGGCGTTGCCTTGCGCAGCTCGACGAACCCAGAGCGGAAGCCGGCGGGTTTAGCGGGACGCAGCTCGCCGACCCAAAGCCGCTCCCGCGGCCGGGCCGGTGCCGACTCGGGTCCACTCCTGGTGCGACATGGCCGCCTATGCTTGCTTTTGGCGGGCATTCATGGTAATTTATTCAGGTATGTTTAGGCATACGCGTGGGAGGCCAAAATTGTCTTGGCCATCATCACCACATCACGGACTTAAGGAGGTTATGTTTCGTGGCTAAAAAAGTAGCAAACATCGTTAAACTCCAGATCCCTGCGGGGAAGGCAACTCCAGCTCCCCCGGTAGGTCCTGCTCTTGGGCAGGCCGGGATCAACATCATGGGCTTCACCAAGGACTTCAATGCACGGACTGCAGACCAGGCCGGCATGATCATCCCTGTTGTGATCACCGTGTACGAAGATCGTTCCTTCGACTTCGTAACCAAGACCCCACCGGCTGCTGTCCTTTTGAAGAAGGCCGCTGGTGTTGAACACGGCTCAGGCGAACCGAACACGAAGAAGGTCGCAACGGTCACGTTGGACCAAGTTCGTCAGATCGCTGAGACGAAGATGCAAGACCTTAACGCTGCAGACGTAGAGGCTGCTATGCGCATGGTTGAAGGGACCGCTCGTTCGATGGGCTTCACCGTCGAGGGCTTATAATCCGGATCATCAGCGAAAGCTGAATGAATCAAGTGGAAGGGCTTCGGCCCGCTGACCACATTTGCAAGGAGGAAAATTCCAGAATGGCTAAGAAAGCAAAGAAGTATATCGAAGCAGCAAAGCAGGTTGATGCCACCAAGACCTACGCACCCGCTGAAGCGGTTGCCCTGGTCAAGAAGATCGACTTCGCCAAGTTCGACGCAACCGTTGAAGTTGCTTACAACTTGAACATCGACGTTAAGCAGGCTGACCAGCAGATCCGTGGCGCCGTTGTGCTGCCTAACGGGACTGGTAAAACCAGCCGCGTGATCGTTTTCGCTGAAGGTCCTCAGGCTAAGGCCGCTGAAGATGCCGGCGCCGACGTTGTCGGCGGCGACGACCTGGTTCAAAAGATCCAGGACGGCTGGCTGGACTTCGACGTTGCGGTCGCAACGCCACCGATGATGGCCAAGGTTGGTCGTCTCGGCCGTGTCCTCGGCCCGAAAGGCTTGATGCCTAACCCGAAGACCGGCACCGTGACGATGGACGTCGCTAAGGCGATCAACGACATCAAGGCCGGCCAAGTGGCTTACCGTGCCGACAAGGCGGGGATCGTTCACGCGCCAATCGGCAAGGTGTCCTTCGACGACGCCAAGCTGGTTGAGAACTTCAAGACCCTGAACGACGTGATCTTGAAGGCTCGCCCGGCTTCCGCCAAGGGCCAGTACATCAAGAGCTTGACCGTTACGACCACCTTTGGTCCTGGCGTCAAGACCGATGCCCTGGGCTTCTAATTGAACGTTGAGCAGCCGCTTTCGAGCGGCTGTTTTTTTGTTGGTCAAAAACGTGAGCTTAAAATTTGACGGCTGAAATGACAGGGCTTACACTAGCTTCAGATGATTGTCAACGGGCAGGCGAAAACGCTGCGGCCGCAGCGCTTGCAACTCTACTGCTTAGGGGGAAGGTCCGGGACATAAGCATTCCCAGTACCCCCACCCATGCCATGCCGAACCAGGCAACAACGTCGACGTTTTCGTGCAACGGCCTCCTCCGATTGGGGCCGACCACCAGGGTGTGGACCACCACCCACCGGCCGCTCATTGGTCCGCCTACTCGCCATGCGAGGTAGCTGCGGCGGGGCATTGACCGGTGGCTTGTCCCAAGGTACCGCGCAGCAGCGCGGGCGCCGCGGGACCATCGGCACAAGAACGCAAGTGATCAACAAAATAACCGAGGCCGCCACGGATCCGAACCCGCGGTGGCTTCGGCGCGTCCGGCGCAGCGATGCGCCGGACGTTTTTTGGGATGAAGCGAGTGCTCAACTGAACTTGACTGACAGCACAAAAAATTGCGCCGCCGTCAAGTATACTTGAGAACGGCCGCCAAAACTTTGGCCGGCGCGGTGAGACGCTTGCGCTCGGGCCGGCCGGGCGGCAAAATGAGGGGGACAAAATTTTTGGAGGCTTAGTTGGAATGGCACAGTTGAGCTACAGCGCGTACCTCGAGGCGACGCGCGTCGACCATCACATCAGCGTGAAGACGCTGTGTCAGTACATCGGTTTTTCGCCGACCACGTATCGCCGGATTTTGCGCGGTGAGGTCAGTCCCAAGGTCAGCGAGTTCTGTCGGTGGATCGACTTCATGTTCTTGGCACCGGGTTCGGCCATCGGGGAGGCACTGGAGAAGGACTACTTCCGGCTGACTGGCGTTGAGAATCACGCGCTGAAGCGACTGCGTGACCCGGCCCCGCTGGCCGATGCCGAGCCTTTGCGGGAGTCATTGCTGGCAATGGCGGTACAGACGCAGCAAAGTGATTACCGCCTGCTGGCGATGCTCGTTGACCTGCGGCGGGCCGCACCGGCGGCACGGCCGGCCATTGCTCGCCGGGTGGTGGCGGCGCTGCGGCAGCGGCAGCAGTGGTCTCGCTTTGAGCTTCAGTGTTTTGTGATTGCCGCGCCCGCCCTCAGTTGGCCGATTGTGTCGCACTGCATGTCGCGGTATGTGAGCGGCGGCGCGGCCGGTACCGCGGTGCGAGAAACCGCGTTCGGGAACCAGGAGCCCTTGCTGATTGCGTATGCGACGGCGGCGGCCAAAACGCACATTTGCGAGAATGTCGCGCAAGTCTGCCGGTGGTACGGTGAGACCTTCAACGATGCAGATCGGAGGTTCTATGACGGTTGGGTGATTGCGGCAATCGCGAAGGAACTGCGGTCGCTGTTCGAGCGGCCGCAGGTAGCGAGCACTGACATAGAGGCGGTGTTTGCGCCGCGGTTGGCGATCCTGACTGCGTGGCAGGATGACGCACCTCACCGCCTGACCGGCCGACTTCAGACGTGGCTGCAAGGACTTCTGGCCGGTTGCCCCTACCATCACGACAGGCGTCGGCGGGAGCAGGTAGTTGTCGCGCCAGTCCACAGCCAGCACGTGGCCAACTTTGGGTTGCGCTTTGCGCGGTTACGTCGCGCCAAGGGGGTCAGCGTCAAGGACCTGTGTCGCCTGTCCGGCCTGTCCCGCGGTGTCTACCGGCGCTTTTGCGACGGCAGCGACACGCTGCGTTTGAATCAGCTCTGTCGGCTGCTGGATTGCTGCCACATCGGAGTGGGGGAATTTCTCACGGTTCGGGACCTGCCGGGGACCACTACGATTCAGACCATGGTGCAGACGCACATCACACGGCGCGCCGCGGGACAGCTGACTGCCACCGATCTGGCCGAGACGGCGCAAGTTCACGAGCTTGCGCTGGCAGCGGGTAGCCCGTTTTTCCTGAATATGTGGCGACTGATTCGCGCCATCGACGTCGAAGGCACCGCTGACAACTCGTCCACAATGCCGATTGTTAAGGCGATGGTGGCACTGCTGATGACCTACGATAACTGGAATTACCAGGATTACGTCCTGTACGGCGACGTCGGGGGGTATGCTGACATGCAATCGGCTCGCCTGGTCATGCAGCGGCTGGTCAAGGCGATTGCGACGGCCAGTCCCGTCATCGCGCGGATCCCGGTTCAAACCTACGTGACCTTGTGGATGAACCTGCTGCTGGTAGCCTATCGGACTCATGAAGTGGCTGCAGTGCTGACGGTCACCGACACGATTCAGGGGCTCGCCACACCTCGACGCGGTGGGGCCGATACGTTGGCGTGGAGCATTCTGCGTCGTTATGCGCAATATGTGGCGGCGGTGGTGACCACGGGGCCAACGCAAGCTAGCCCTGCATGGCTGCGGCTGAATCATCAGGCCAAAACGCTGATGCCGGACACCAAACAGTTTCTGATGGCCATTTTCGGCGGCAACCAGGAGCTGCTCATGGCCTCCGACCTCTGGCCGGCAGCATGCGAGGCCGGTAACCCGCCGCAGGAGGTGGCTGCAGACGCCCGCGAGTTCATGGGGACGGCGCCAAAGTCCCAGCCGCGGTGACATCCAGACGGGCTCGGCCACGGCCGGGCCTTTTTTGCGCCGCGGAAGCGATGCACGAATTGAGGCGTTTTTGCACATTCTGATTCACTTTCGCACAATGGCCGCCCTGCCGCCTAACATGGAGTCAATGAGTGGAAAGGAAGGGCGTCACATGGCAGAGGAGACACAGCTGGACTTCGGGGGAACCTTTCATCACCTGCGCGTGGCGCGCGGCAAGACGCTGAGCGAGGCCGCCGACGGGGTGCTCAGCGCCCAGGCGCTGTCGAACTTCGAGCGCAACAACGCCAACATTTCGTTCGCGCGGCTGGTGGCCATTCTCAACCACTTGGGCTTCAGCGTGACCAAGTTCACCCGGGCCTGTTTTCGTGAAACCGACCGCGGGGTGCTGCTGCACGGGTTGATCACCGCCCGGGTCACACTGCGGCTCGACGATGTGCGGCTGGCTAACGCCGCGACGATTGTGGCCAACAGCCAAAGCGTGTTCAACGACGCCTTTGATCGGCAGCTTGAGGTCGTCATCGCTGGGTTGCGGCAGGGCAGCCTGTCGCCGCGCAAGCAGGCGGCGCTGGGGCGGTACTTCGCGTCGCAGCAGACCTGGCCGACCGCGGTCATCCAGCTCTTCACGCTTGGGTGCGATCTGCTAGCCGACGCCGATTTCCTGCGGCTGATTCGCACGTTCGAGGACTACATCGACTTCAGCACGGTGGTCGATCCGGCGGTCATCGAGGCGCGGGGCATGTGCGCCCTGATGATTCTGCGCCGGGCCCAGCGCCTCGGGTTCACCGGAATCGTCACTCGGCTGCTGCGCGAGCTGCAAGGCGAGTGGTCCCAGCTGGCCTACACCCAACAGGCGGTGCTGACCTACTACACCGCATTGGCCGCGGCCGACCGCGGGGACGCGACGGCGCAGCGCAAAATCGCGTTGACCAAGAAGTACCGCTCCGAGCTGCTCTTGGGCAGCGACCTGCTGACGTTCTTCGAGCCGGCAAGCTAGGTCGTGCGCCTCAAAAAGGCAGCCTTGCCACCTGGTCCGTCTTGCAGACGGGCGAGGCGACAGGGCTGCCTTTGTACTTCAGGTGAGCTTCAGGAAGTAGGTGCGTTCGACGTATTGCACCTCGATGTCAAAGGCCGAAAGCGCCGAGGCGGTGAAAACCGTGAACCACTGCGGCTGCTCGGCGCGGTACAAGAGGCGCCGCCCGGTTTCGTCGGTGACCTCAAGCTCTTGGCTGGCCGGATTGAAGTGCCAGTGTTGTCGCGGCGCCGGCGCATCGCGAAGGCTGCCCAGCACCCGCCAGCTGTGGGCGATTTCAACCGCGCCAATGCCTTGGTAGAGGCGGTTGGCCGCCGCATCGCTGCGGGTGAAAATCTCCACGAAATCGGCCCCGCGGTCCCGCAGCGCGGCCAGGCAAGCCGTCAGCAAGGCGCGGCCGACGCCTTGACCTTGAGCGGCCGGCGCCACCGCAACGACTTCGATGTAGCTGCCGGTGCCTTGATTTTGAACGTACAGGTCGCCTTGGTTGCGGTCGGCGTTGAACACGCCGGCGTCAATCAGCCCGACCAGCTGACCGGCGCGTTCTGCGACCAGCTCGACCACGCTTGCGTAGCCGAAATCGGCCTCGGGGTACTGCTCGCGAGCCGGTTCGATCTGGTCGTTGAACTGCGAGCGGCTGTAAGCCGAAGCGCGAACGGCGAGCCAGGCCGCGGCATCGCTTGGCCGGTAGGGGCGAATGGTGAGTGACATGGTGAACCTCCTGGGATTGTCTGGCCTTCAGTATACCACTAGCCAAGGCAGCCTCGGCATGCGATAATGGGCGCAAATACGCGTGGGGGCGCGACAGGAGGACTGGGATATGACAGCCAAACAGGAACTGGCACGACTGGATGAGGAGCTGGCGCAGTTGACCGCGGCGCTGGACGCACAACACCGCGACGTGGCGGCGGGGATGACCGCGTATCTGGCGGCCGCGCCGACCGGCGACACGCTGGGGCTGCGCCACTTGCTGGCGAGCCTCGAGCTTCGCGCCAACCAAATTGACGAGCTCAACCGAACGCTGGCCATGAAGACACGGATGCGCCAGCTGCTACGCCTTGAGGTCAAGTGAGCGGCGGCCAATGCTGACCCTGGTTACGGAACGCTGGCACGGTGTCGCTGTGCGATAATGTCGCCTTGTGTTCCGATGCATACGCGACGCTGCTGCCTATTAAAAAAGGTCTGCCAGCCCCGAGCAAGTCGGAATTGACAGATCTTTTTGATAGGCATTAGTTGTTTCGACATGAGGCGCAACGGGTTAGTCGAGTTGCTCGCCGTTCGAGGCGATAACGCCGCGGTACCAGTAAAAGGAGTCCTTGCGAATTCTCGCGGCCTGCTTGGAATCGCTGTCCGTTCGATCTACGTAGATGAAGCCGTAACGTTTTTTGACACCGTTGCTGGTTGAGAGCAGATCGAGGGCAGACCATGGGCAGTATGCGATGACCGGAACTCCCGCATCGATTGCGTGGCCGACCGCGCGAATGTGTTCACGCAGATAGCTGATGCGGTAGTCGTCGTGAACGTGATGATCCGTGGTGAGCGTGTCGAAGGCCCCGATGCCGTTTTCAGTGATCATTAAAGGCTTGTTGTAGCGGGTATAGATATCGCGAAGCAGGTACTCCATGCCATCTGGATCGATGGCCCAGTCCCAGTCGGTGGTGTCCAGCGCGGGATTCTTGCAGAGCTGGTAGTAGCCGGGATGAGTCTCATAGCCGCTGATGGCCCCCTTCTTGCCACTCCAGTTGACGCCGCTGAACTGAAGCGGCGTCTCGCCGTCATCGGGGCAGGCCTTCGCACATTCGCTGGCGTAGTAGTTCAACGCCAGAAAGTCCGAGGTGCCGCTCTTGATGAGCGCCATATCGCCAGGCGCGATATCGGGCGCCAGGTCGTGGGCCTTCAGGTAACGAAAGGCGCCTTCGTTGTAGAAACCCTTGAAGTAAATGTCTAGGTAGTACCAGTTGCGCAAATCGTTGGCGTTCAGCGCCGCGAGCTGATCGGCCGGGGTGGAGGTGAGCGGATAAATCGGCGCGTAGCCGATTGCGGCGCCGACCTTGCCACCGGGAACTAGCTCATGCACGAGGTTGCAGGCGATGGCGTGAGCCAGGTTCATGTAGTGATTAATCTGGAACCGCAGCTGATCTTGAGATTGGTAGTTCGTGGGAATGTAACACTTTTGCGTCCAGTACTGCACAATGATGCTTTGCTCGTTGATGGTCGTCCAGTAGGTGACATCTTGGCCGTACTCCATGATGACGAAACGCGCATAAGCCTCAAAATCGGCCACGACCTGCCGGTTAAGCCAGCCACCGTACTTTTGAACCAGTGCCCAAGGCAGATCGTAGTGGTAAAGGGTCACGATGGGCTCGATGCCGTTGGCCTTGAGTGCGTCGATCAAGTGGTGGTAAAAGGCGACGCCAGCGGGATTGGGCTTGCCGACACCTGCCGGAAAAATGCGCGACCAGGCGATGGAAAAGCGATAGGTGGAAAAGCCCATCTCGGCCATGAGGGCCACGTCTTCCTCGTAATGATGGTAGTGGTCACTGGTAACCGCCGCAGTAGCGAAACCGCGCTTGGTGAAGTTCTCCTGGTTGATGATGTCTTGTTGAGATAGTCCCTTACCATCTTCGGTTGCGGCTCCTTCGACTTGGTAGGCGCTGGTGGAAGCGCCCCAAAGGAATGTTTTAGGAAAAGACATGATGACCTCCTATTTGTCCGTTAGGCAGTGTACTTGAATGTACTTGTAAAGGCGAACCAGCTCACGGCTGAAATTCAGCTCGCTCATGATGGTCATAAGGGTGTCTTGGGCGTGAATGAACAAAACAGGGAGGTTGTACTTGGCGCCTTGGGCCTCTTGCTGAATGATCGCGGTCTGGGCATTATGGGCCAGCACAATCTCGTCTTGGGCTGCCTCTAACAGTGCATCTGCCTTGGCCCCGTCTCCTTGGTTAGCACATTCGACGGCCTCAGTGCAGTGCGTTCGCGCGTTGCCGGCGTGAAGAATGATTTGCATGGAAACCGTGATTAATGTTTCTTCTGTGTCTGCCATAATAATTCCTCTAATCCTTGGATGTGTCCTGCTCCTTGGCCAGTTCGTTATGCTCGTAGACCTTGAAGAACGGCAGCCAAATCAACCACAGCAGCGCGAAGATCAGGACGTAGAACAGAAGGGCGCGAAAATCGCGGGTGATGACGATGTAGCCGAAGGGGGCGGGAAACTGGCCGGTTGTCAGAGCTGCACTAGGAATGGTCAGAAAGTGCCACTTCATCGCAAACCACACGATGATAGCCGACAGGATGGAATTGATCCACATCGGCGGCATCAACAGCGGGTTGAAGACGATGGGGGTGCCGAATGCAATCGGTTCGTTAATGTTGAACAGCGAGGGGCCAAGGCAGATTTTGGCCAGGGTCCGAAGGCGCTTGGACTTGGATCGAAGCATCATGATGTTGAGCGGCAGGGTTCCGCCAGCGCCGCCCAGTACAATCAAAGACAGTGCGTAAATGCTTTCGTAGCACACGATGTACGGAATGGCGTGACCCGCGGCGGCAGCCTGAATGTTGGCGGCGGTGCCGGCCATCAGGATGGGGGTGGTGACGGCGCCGATGAACCACGTCGAAATCCCAAGCGTGAAGAAGAAGGCTGGCAGCAGGCTGATCAGAATGAAGCCAGGCAGAGTGAAACCGAAGCTTTGAATGGGCTTGAACAGGTCGAGAATCAGGTTGTAGATGTCCAAGTGAAGGTTATCGACCAGCAGCATCATTGCGGCCACTGCGATGAAAATGGGGATGATGTTGTTGATCCACTCACCGACAAAATCCGGGACCGCGGTGCTGTCTTCAAGCAGGTGAAGCTTAGCGAACCAGTGATAAATCGCCGCGACGAACAGGCCAACCACCACCGCCACGAACATCCCCGATGGGCCGAACTTGGAGAAATCGATGGTCATGATGCTCTTGGCGTTGATTTTCGGCATCGTAGACATCAAGTAGGCGATAATCGCGGTCAGACCAGCATTCATCTGGTACTGGGGATGATCCAGTTTTTCCATCGCCTGGCTGGTCACCATGAAGACCAGGACAATGGAAATCATCTGAAATGACCACTGCAGGATTATGGATAGGTCGGGCAGCACCGGAATGTAGGTGCGGAACACGTTGTAGAAGTAGATGACAGACCCGACCAGGATGAACGGCAGGATTTTCATCATCGCACTGGATACGGCCGCGACCCAGGGGTTACGCGCCACCTTGTTCATCGCTGGGGAGAAGGAATTTTGAAGCCAAGCCATCATTGCTTTCATGGTCAGCCTCCTACTCGGCGGCGTTGGATTGTGTCAGCTGATCGATGAAGCCAATCAACCCACTGCCGTCCAGCGTCCCGTAAATCTCTGATGGAATCACAGCGACGATGATGTCGCGCCCGGCCGTCATTTCCTTGTAAGTCGCCAGCTGATTGGCGAAATGCGGCCCAATCAGGAGCATATCAATGTTGTTCAGATACTGTGCGACCTGAGATTCACTGCGGGCGTCGACATGAAGGTCACGTCCTTGTTTCTTAGCCGCCTGCCGGGTTTTTTGGGCAAGAAAGCCACTGGAAAAACCAGCCCCACAGCAAAGCATAATGCGTTGAGTTGCCATTGCGAGTCACGCTCCTTAGAAGATTGAATGCGCCTCAAGCATAGCGGCGCGACCCGGTCACGCTCAACTAGAGAATTGCCCGACTCGGGGCAACTAGACGCCCATGGCCAGCATCAGCTGGCGAAATTCGGCGTAGGATTGACAACGACTCAATAGCTGGGCGTTGTTGCCCTCGCTCAGAATCTGGATCAGGTATTGATAGAGCTTGCGGAACATTGCGCCGTCGGCACGGGGAATGGCGATGACCAAGACCAACTTCACGACCTGTTCGCCCCAGCGCAGGCCGCCGGGACAAAGCATTACAGCAATGCTTGTTTTGACCGCGTCCATGTTCAGCGAGTGGGGAATCGCGATGTTGGGGAAGCCGGTGCTTGAGGCCGCATCGCGGTCCAGAATGCTTTGCAAAAAGCTTGCCTGCACCTTGCCTGCCTGCTTCATGGCCTGGGCCATGCGCGTCATCGCCGCGTTCTTGTCAGCGATTGCGTCCGCTGCCGGCCAGAATAGTTGGGGGCTGAAGAGCTCATCGAATCTACTGTGGAAAATGGCTCGGGCCTCACGATTCTTGATGATTTCGATTGCATCGGAAATGTCGGTCTGCGTCCCTGATAACCCCAGTAGTGGTACCTCAATCGTGAGTTTCTGGCTAGTCAGCTGGCGGGGAAGCGGCACAGTGGTCAAGAGCAGATCGTAAGCGTACCGGGTCAGCTGGGTCGCGTCGGGCAGCGTTGCAACCAGTGCCATGTCTTCACCAAAGCGCTGTTGAAGCTGGCGAATCAGATGGGTACCGAGGTGCAGGTACTCGGGACACACCAAGACGGCCTGCACCTTCTCGTCGTCGACGCGCTGACGGGCCATTTCGCCACCGAGATGAAGTGCAATGTAGGTTGCCTCGTCGGCCGTCACCTGCAATCTGAAGTGTTTTTCAAAGGCCACGACCGTGAACACCGCCATGTCAAAAATGATTGGGTAGGCCACGCGGACGACAGGGCTGACGGCGCTGATGGTCTGTTGGTGGTGCAGGAGGCGCGTGTGAAGGCTTTGAAAGTGGATGGCAAGTAGCTTGATGAACGTCGGATTTGAGAGGTCGACGTAGTATTGGTGACCCAGCGCAGCGGTGACGTGGCGAGTGAAGGCGAGCACCGCCGGATCAAGCTCGTTGTCGGCTACCTCACCGGAGAAGGGGTTGGAAAAATTCACGTTGGTCTTCAACAACAGGTAGATGTTATTGCGTTCGTCCTTAGTCAACTCGATGCGAAACGCGGCCGCCATCGCATCGGCCAGCTCAAGTGCGGCCCGGTGAACCCTGTCTTGTGGCGTCTTGAGCGGGGTCGGGGCGTCTTGCAAGTAGTTTTTGCCTTGGATGCGAATGATGGCAATGGCGAGGTGAAGCACGAGGTTGCGTCGGGCAAAATCGTTGATGTAAAAATCGTAGTTGTCGACGGTTTGCTGAACGAGGCGGTGAAGCGTCGTCATGGAGACGGTTGGAAACAGCGACTCAAACTCGCTAAGGTCAAAGAAACTCTTGTCGCTGCCTTCAAAAAGCGTGTATTTGCCAAGTCGACGCAGGGCCTGCTCGCTTGCCTGAAGCGTGACAGTATCGCGATGGACTATGTATTGGACGTGGAAATTCGCGTAGGATAGGGTCATCCGGTCCAAGTCATTCTTGATTGTCTGGATGCTGACGAATAGCTGGGTGCTCAGGTCGTAGAGATTCAACATGTTGGTGTGCATCAGCAGGAAGCGCTGGTTGATGAACTGCGCCCGTTCGGCATAGTTTTGCGGAATTGGTGAGGCGGTCGTCCTTGCCTGCCGAATCGCGGATTGGCCGGCCTTGGGCGTGATTTCGTACCCCCTGTAACTGGATTGAACCACAGCGGTCGCCTGTGCAGTATTCAGATTGTGAACATAGTTTTTGACCGTCCGTGGGGACACGCCGAGGTAGGTGGCCAGTTCCTTGGCGGTGACCGGCCGGCGATTTTTCGTGATGTACTCCAGTAACAACCGTTCCTTTGCGGTACTCATGGCGTCCTCCTGGTGAAGTTGACCCGCCGCCCTGATCAGGTGTCCAAGACGGGTGTGGTATTGCAATGCTGGCTTGCATGGGGTGGGGCAAACTGATGATGAGATGCGAAAGCCTCACGTAAGCCCCAGCAAAAACGATAAAGGTTCGATATTTCCGAATAATCATTCGGAATTTGCCCCGTTATTAAGATATTTTAGCACAATATACGAACGACGTGGCGAATTGGCAAGCACATTAGCAGCTCTTTGCGAGGAGGTTGGCGGCGAACAGTGCTGAGATTAAGGTTGTCTGCTTGCCCTTTTTCGCCTACAATGTAGGCATAATTCGAATTTCAAAAAATAGTCGGCCGACTAAGTCATTATTGCTCAACCCACTCCGGACCTGCAGATATGCAACGGATGGGGAATAATTGCGACGCGGCCGGCTTTTTGTGTGCCGCCGTCGCTTGGAGGAGAAAGCATGGAGAAGAAGCTTACCACGCCTTCGGATGACGCGGTCAAGGACTTGGCGGCGCAGCTGGAGGCGCTGAGCGAGGCGCCGGGGGATGCCGCGGCACTGGATGGGAACGCGGCCGACGCAACGCCAGGCGCTGCCACGTCGACGCCAGATGTTACGGCGGCCGCGAAGACTGCCCCGGCGGCGCAGACCGCGCCCGCGGGTGCCGGCGGGGTGAACACTGCCGCCTCTGTCACGGATGTGGCTGGTTCGAACGCTGCCGCCACTGCCACGGGTGCTGGCGGTTCGAACACCGCCGCCTCGGCGTCGGGACGTGCTGATCTGAACGCGGCCACGTCAGCTGCCGCGGCGGCCCAGGAGCCGCAGCCGGCCGCCGATCCCAATCTGCAGGCGCAGATTGACGAGCTGCGGCGCCAGCTGGCCGAGCAGACGCCGGCCGGCTCGTTCACCGCGGCGCTGGCACCGAACCAGAAGCACTGGATTCAGGCGCTGCGGTTCTTTCAGGCCAACCCGCTGATGCTGTTCGCCGTCGCGTGGGTCGCCGTGTTCCTGCCTGCCTGGTGGGCGACTTGGCTGATGCTGGCCTACATGGTGCTGTGCTACGCCTACCCGCTTTTGACGCACAAGACGCGCTTTGGCTGGGACCGGCGGCTGGACGACTGGCTGGCCGATCCGGAGGTCAGACGCCGGCAAAACCAGCAGCAGCTGGCCCGGCTGAACCAGGTCAAAGACGAGCTGAGCCAGCAGGCCGGCGCCTTGGCCGACAGCGTGAAAAACGCGCGAGGTGCGGCGACGACCGCAGGCGGCACCACCGGTGCTGAGTCTGCCGCGGCGCAGCCCGGTGATACCACGGCAGCGGGTGGCGTGGGGGCGACTGGCGGCCAGGCGACCGGCGCTACCGGAACGCAACCAGTCGCCGGTCAGCCGGCATCAGCGACTGCGACTGCGGCCGCGGCCGGCCAACCCGTCCAGGGCACGGCTAACCAGGGCGCTTCGGTGGCCCGGCCGCACCAGCCGCTTTTCACCAATAATCTGGAGCTTTGGCTGGGGCTGGTGGTCGGCGTGGTCGGCTACCTCGCCCAACAGCAAGGCGGCCAAGGCGTGACCGATGGCATCGGCCAGCTGCAGGCGGTGATTCAGTCCGGCTCGCTGTCAAGCGACGGTTACGTGTTCATCTGGGGTTACCTAGCGCTGCGGCTCGGCATTTTGGCCGTGGTCGGGGGCCTGGTCAAGGGCCTGATGCACAAGGCCAACGGTGGGGCGATTCTTAAGGCCCTGGCCGTTTTGGCCGGTGCGGCCGCCGCGGCTGCGGCCAGCTACGTCTACGCGCATCCCTTCGCCAGCGCCTACCAGGCGGCCCGGGCGGCCTACGAAAGCGGTGCGAGCCTGGACGACATCGGCAACCTGGCGACGATGGTGCAGTACCTGCCGGTGGCCGTGATGGCGGTTTACGGCGTCGGCATCCTGCTCAACCTGCTGGGGAGGAACCACGAATGAAACCTTTGAAGCGATTGCTCCTGCTCGGCACCGCGGCGCTGGGCCTGATTCTGACCGCCTGTGGCAAGCCGGTGGCCGACCGGGTGCCGGGGGTGGATCAGATGAGCTACTCGATCAGTGGCAAGGACGACACGGGCCACAAATCCACGATTTCAATCCAGCTCAAGGACGATCACACCTTTGAGTCGATGACAGTGTCACGAATTTCGCGGCCGGATTACCCGGAAGGTGATCGTCAGTTCATTCTGGTTGATTTTCAGACCGGGCGGATGAGCGGTCACGGGCGTCACCTCAAGTTGACGCCGAGCTGGGGTGGCGAGTATTCGTGCCCGGTCATCAAGGGGAAAAAGTACCCTAAGGCGGCGGAGCTCACTGGCCAGTACGCGGATAAGAAGCGGCCCAAGTCGTTCACGATGACCTTCGATAAGAAGTATCAGTTAACGGACATCAGTGATGCGCCCATTCCCAAACACTACATTGGCAAGCCGTCTGCGAGTCAATTACCGAGCGTGAAGAAGCAGTACCTGAAGCTGGCGCATAAGTACCTAGATGTTGCCAACAGCTCGTATTCACTGGAATGGGGCAATCAGAGTACGGTATCCTTTACCAAGGACCGTTTTCGCATGATTGTAATCACCCAACCCGATGGGGCCCCCGAGGCGTGGCATAATGTCGCTGTTGCCGGTGGTGATTTGAGTTCATTGGGTGAGCTAGGGCACAATCAGGCGATGGCCGAAGGCAAGTACCATCTTGATCTTATGACGGGGAAATTGACAATGACGACAACACGAGTAAGCGATGAGTACGATTACGTTCGTGGCAAGTTTTATGGTCAAAAAAAGTCGGCAGAGGAGTCAGATGGAATGACTACTTCAACCGATCGAGAGACTGTAACAAACAACAGTAGAATCTTCCACGCCGATCGTCTTAAGAAGTTCGTCAGATTGCCGCAAATCAAAAGTTGGGAGGCAGATCTCCAGCACAAGGCGCTGCCGAAACCGGAAGTAGCGCTGCCGCCGCATGATCAGGCGATTCCCACGAACGCGTGGCAGGACCTGTTTCTGGGCATCGATCCGGCAGTGGAGCAGAATTCGTCGCATCAATTGAGAAAAAAAGACGCGGCCAAGTCTTCGTTCAAGGGTAACGATGAAGACTTCACGTGGAAGATTGCGGAAGGCGGCTCTTACCGGAAAAGCAAGGTAGTCAATGCATGGCAGGACAATGACAATATCCTAGTTGAACTCAAGGACGATAATGGCGACCACTTCAAAATCTTGCTATCTGATATTCAGTATCGAAACGTCAGCATCAGCAGTTATAAGCTCACTTATGCCGGGCGTTCTGCGCAGTTTGGGCCCAAAGCGGGCAAGTACAGCGGAACCAAGTACGTTCCAAGCGCCTTTGCGGATGCCGACTCATATTTACAGACCCAATGATGCATCGCATAAGGGTGCGGCCATTCAGCCGCGCCTTTTATTTTCCCCGCCCCCTTGACGCCTGGCGCCGCTCAATGGTAAGATGGGCCTCGTGATTATTTCACTCTACCTAAGACTCAGGGGGCGCAAGCCTTAATCATCCTGCCGAGGTGGTATCGGAACGATTAGATACCTCTATGTCTTGGTGGACATGGAGTTTTTTTATGCGAAAAACTTCAACAAACTAACAGGAGGTGAACCAAATGAGTGAAGCTATTATCGCACAGAAGGCTGAGGTCGTTAACGGCATTTCTGAACAGTTCAAGGCTGCTAAGAGTGCCGTTGTTGTGAACTACCGTGGCTTGACCGTCGCACAAGTGACCGAACTTCGTAAGGAGCTCCGTGACGCCGGCGTCAAGATGGAAGTTATCAAGAACACGTACCTTCGCCGCGCCGCTGACCTGAACGGTTACGAGGCACTGGATGATGTGTTCGCTGGCCCGACTGCCATCGCCTTTTCTAACGACGATGTTGTCGCACCTGCCCGCATCATGGCGAAGTACGCCGACAAGATCGATGCCCTTGAAATCAAGGGTGGCATCATCGAAGGTAAGGTTGCAAGCCTTGAAGAAGTCCTTGCCCTTTCCAAGCTGCCAGATCGCGACGGCATGCTTTCCATGCTGCTGTCTGTTCTGCAGGCACCAGTTCGCAACGTTGCTTACGCTGTCAAGGCTATTGCCGACAGCAAGAGCGAGGAACCAGCTGCCTAAAGCAGCCTGAGTTCAACCTAATTTTCAAATACAATATAAATTGGAGGAAACAAACATGGCTTTAGACACACAAGCAATCGTCGACCAGCTCAAAGAAGCTTCCATTCTTGAACTGAACGACCTCGTTAAGGCAATCGAAGAAGAATTTGGCGTATCCGCAGCAGCTCCTGTAGCCGCTGCCGGTGCAGCTGCTGGTGCAGCTGAAGAAGCTAAGGACTCCTTCAACGTTGAACTGACCGAAGTTGGCCAGGAAAAGGTTAAGGTTATCAAGGAAGTTCGCACGATCACCGGCCTTGGCCTGAAGGATGCGAAGGGCCTGGTTGACGGTGCCCCAGCTAACGTCAAGGAAGACGTTAACGAAGAAGAAGCCAACAAGATCAAGGAACAGCTTGAAGCCGTTGGCGCAACCGTAACCCTGAAGTAATTCAGCTCACGGTTCGTTAAAAATGCCGCCGCACAATTCCCAATCGGGAGTGGTGCGGCGGCATTTTTGTGTCCAGAGCGGTTCGCGTCGGCCTGGGAGGCACGGGCCTGGCCTCACGCGACGGGCCAGTCAGGCCGCCCTCGCGTTGCGGCTCAAAGCGCGACGATCCAGAGCGGAGAGCTGATCATTCATGCGGGGTGCGGCCGGTTTTCTCGGTCACTGACGCGCAGGACAGTCTCGCTTGGCGTCACGCCAGCCACGGCCCTCGCACGTGGCTGCGCAGCCACTGCACGACGCCGCCGATCAGCCAGGTGGCGACCAGCCACCGGCCGAACAGCGCTAGCACCTAGCCCAGCGTGATGCCGGCGAAAAAGTCCAGGTGGTTGAGCAGGGCCGCCGGGTTGGTGTAATAGGCGGGGAACAGCTGGCGAACCGGCTGGCCGAAGGCGTCCAGCACGTGCAGCGGCATCAGAAGAATCAGGGCCGCGGCGACCATCATGCCGACCAAGGCGTTGGCGGAGAACTGGCTGACGGTGAAGGCGATGCCGGCGATCAAGGCGGCCCAGGCCATCATCAGGGCCAGGGCCCGGCCGAGGTACAGCCAGATCGGCACCGCGGTGGTGTGGGACTGGAAGGTGTCGGCGATCGGCAGGCTCAGGCTGCCCCAAGTCTGGCCGGGGACGGCGGCGTTGACGGCCAGCGCCAGGCCGATCAAGGCGAGCATCACCGCGAAGATCACGGCTAGCGTGATCACGGCGCGAGAGACGGCCAGCCGGAAGTCGGCGGCCGGGGTCATGCGCATGAAGGCCTCGGTGTGGTTGCGCTGGTCGAAGTTGAACACCAGGGTCAAGACGATGGTTGCGTAGGCCAAAAAGGCCCACATCAAAGGCGTCCCTTGATCGATGGCCGTCGAGTCGGTCATCTGGCTGGGGTCATCGGCGCTGGCGGTTTGGGCCGCGTGGCTGCCGGCCTTGGCCCAGACGTTGTAGACGATGGCCGTGGCCGACGTGGTTTGGTCGATGGCCAGCAGCCGGTTTTCGCGGTGCTTCACCAGGTACCGCAGCGGGTAGGCGACGCGTTCCCACTTGTTGACCTGATTGGCGCCGCTGGTCTGCAGGAAGCCCTTGGCGTAGTCGTTGTAGACGATCGTCGGGTGCTTGGTGATGGCGGCCAGCGTGAGCTGGTTGACCTTGACAAAATCGCGGTCGGCCAGCGGTTTTTGGACCGCCTTGAGCATGGTGACGGCCGCCGCGCGGTTGTGGTCGGGGTAGTAGGCCTGCTGCTTGAGGTTGGCCTTCAGCTCGCGGTCGACGGTGGCGACGACTTGGTGGTAGCGGTCGTCCGCGGTTTGGCGGGTACTCAAGTAGTGCTTGACCCCGTTGAGGATGTAGTATTGGTTGGGCAAAACGCCGAGGTAATGGCCCATCGGTGCGGCGAACAGCATCAGCATCCCGACCAGCGCGATGGCGTGGATCACCCACGGCTGTTTGCGCAGTTCCAGGCGAATCAGTGCAAGCATGGTGTTCCTCCTTTCGGCTAGAGCCGCTCACGCCGGTGCAACACCACGGCGCAGACGACGTACAGCGCGGCACTCCAGGCCAAAAGCACGACGACCCCGGCCCCGACGCTCAGGATCGGGCCGGCGGTGGTGTGCAAGACGACAGAAGACACCTGCAGGTAGCTGCTCGGCAGAAACGGCGCGACGCCGCGCAGAACCGACAGCCCGGTGACCTGCGGCAACGCGGTCAGCATCACCGCGGCCAGCACCCCGAGGTTGACGCCGAGCGACCCGGAAAACAGGCTGGTCAACGCGCTGACGGCCATCAGCCAAATTGCCCCGGCCAGGATCAAGCCGGTGTACAATAGTAGGAACTGGGCGGGGAACATGGTCGCGACGTGCTGGCCATCTGGTGAGAACACGATCGGGTACCGCCAGCTGCCGATGCCGAACCTTTGGGCGACCAGTCCGTAAGTGACGGCGCCGGCGATGAGCAAAAGCGGCAGCGTCAGTAGCACGTAGCTGGTCATGCGAGCGGTCAGAATCGCGAGCTTGCCGGTCGGCAGGTTGTTCATGAAGCTGATGGTGCCGCGGCGCTTCTCGTTGGTGAACAGCAGCCCGGCCTGAACCGCAAACACCGCGAGCAGCAAAAGCGGCGACAGTCGGTACAGCAAGACGTTGATCATGTAGTTGTTGGCCGGCGCGGTTTGGCGCGTGACCGGGATCTCCACCAGCTTGTGATCGACCAGGTACTGGTAAAAGGCGACGTCGAGCTTGCGGCCCAGGAGGCTGGCATCGGGCTGCTTGCCCGGCACGGCGATGATCGCCAGGTCCAGCCGGCCGGCCCGAGTTTCGCGCAGCGTGTAGCGCTGGTAGGCCAGCACCGCCTTTTGCGACGTCAGCTTGGCCTCGCGCATGCTGGTTAGAGTCGGCGAGAAGACGGCGGCGTCGGCCAAGATGATGGTCTTGAAGTACTCGTGCTGCGCCATTTTGCGGGTCAGGCGGTGCCGCTCGGCCGTCGTCAGCTTGCGCCGGTCGGCCGTCTTTTGCAGCGCGAAGGCCTGGTTTTGGATGATGTTGTCGGCGCTGGCGTAGGCCTGGTAGGTCTGGCGAGCCGACAAGTCGCTGCCGCTTTGCGCGGTGAAAAAGGTGATCAAAAGTAGCGCGGCGAACACGACGAAGACCACCAGATTGGTGGTCGAGCGCCAGTTCTTCTTGAGGTCAAAGCCAATCTGCGTGGCCAAGCCGGCCAGGTTGTGCGGCAGGCGCATGTCCTCACCGTCCTCTCATGAGTTTAATTAAAATTATAGCCCTTAACTTTTATGAATACTAGGCGAGCCGAAAAGCGCTGAATCGTTATCAAGCGGCTTGTGGCGGCGACTCAAGCACGGCTTGATAGGCAAGCTGGCCGCAATCGGGTAGTCTGAGGTCAGCATCACATCACAGCGCCGTCGAGTGCGGCAGGAGGAACTATCATGACAGAAACCTACATTTTTGACGCCCAGCGCATCGGCCAGCAGATTGCGGCGGCTCGCAAGCGCCTGAACCTGACCCAAAGCGCCTTGGCCGATCAGCTCAACGTGTCCTACCAGGCGGTGTCCAACTGGGAACGCAGCCAGTCGCTGCCGGACATTGACAAATACGCGCAGCTGGCAGCGGTGCTGCAGCTGCCTTTGACCGAGCTTTTGGGCTCGGCCAAGGCGGAGGCGACGGTTCACATCGTGGAGGCCGACGCCCCGCTTGAACCCGAGACCCTGGCCCAGGCGGCCCCGGTGATGAAGCCCAGCCAGGTCGAAAAAAGCGCCAGCGGCCTGCAGCTGGACCTGGCCAACCTCGCGTCACTGGCGCCGTTTCTCAGCAGCGAGACGCTGGCCACGCAGCTGCAGGCGCTTGAAGGCACCGCGGATTACGACGCGGCCGTAGTCAAGCTCGCGCCGTTCTTGGCCGCCACGGCGCTTGACGCGATCGTCGACGCCAAGCTGACCAGCGGCGAGTCGGCCGACGTCGCCTACATCGGCAAGCTCGCCCCGTTTTTGACCCAGGCCAAGGTTAACGCGGTGGCGCTGCGGCTGGCCGAGGCGCCGCAACCGCTTGACGGCATCCGCCACCTGCTGCCATTCGTGTCTGCGCCGACGCTGGCCAAGCTGCTGGCCCAGGCACCAGACGACACCGACTTGTTCAAGGCGGCCCTGCCGTTTTTGGGCTACGACGAGGCCGCCGAGCACTTCGAAGCCATTGAGGCGGCCGACGTGACCGATGAGCGGCTGGTCGCCATGGCGCCGTTCGTCAAGGCGGCGGTGCTGGCCCACCACATCAAGCGGTTAGGCGCGGCCGGTGGGGCGGCGGAGTCGCAGATTCGCCGCTTCCTGCCCTTCCTGGACGAGGCGACGCTGTTGAAGCTGTTCGCCAAGTGAGCCGCCCAAAAGTTCGGTGGTACGAGCGTCAGATTCGCCGGGGTACCGCTTACCTGCTAAACTGAACGTCGGGTAGGGCCAGCCCGGCTTCGGTTGGTCTCACTGAGGCGTGGCAGCTCGCGCAGGGGGCTGGTCACCCGATACGTGTCAACACCACCACGCCCAAATTCGCCGTCGGGGGGGTTGGTGCGTCTTCGGCCCGGTGAGCTAACAGTTTTGTTACCTGCCGCACAGGGCCGCCTAAATTTCATATAATAGAGGTCTGAATGGAGGACGTCTGTTGAAAACTTTAGGGAAAAAAATCGTCGGCTGGGTCAAGCAGCACCTCACACTGTTGAAGGTGCTGTTTGTCGTCTCGGTATTGGTCTTTGCCGTCGTGATGCTGGGGCGGATCTTTCGCGAGCTGAACGGCGACGAGGTACGGGCTAGCCTGGCGACGCAAAGCCCGTGGTCGCTGTTAGCCATGGCCGTCATCGGCATGGCGGCGGTCTTGCCGATGCTGAACTACGACTTCGTGATTACCGAGATGCTGCCTGGGTCGTACCGGCCGTGGTACGTGGCCAAGTCCGGCTGGATCGTCAACTCGTTCACCAACATCGCGGGGTTCGGCGGCTTCCTCGGTGCCAGCCTCCGCGCCAATTTCTACCACAAGCACGCGACCAACAAGGAAGTGCTGGCCGCGATCGCCAAAATCGCACTGTTCCTTTTGGCCGGGCTGTCGCTGTGGTCGCTGATCGCGCTGGGGCTGATTTTTGGCCTCGGGATCGGCCGGATGTACACGGATTACTGGGTCTGGCTGATCGGCGGCGGCGCCTACTTCCCGGTGCTGATGCTGGTCACGCACCTCAACGGCCGCGGCGTGTTCGCCGACATGCCGCTGGCCCGGCAGCTGCGGCTGACGTTGGGCTCGTTTTGCGAGTGGGGGGCCGCGGCCGGCTTCTTCCTGCTGATCGGCCACTTCATCGGGGCCCCGGTCAACCTGGCGCATGTGCTGCCGCTGTTTTTGGTCGCCAATGTGCTCGGCGTGATCTCGATGGTGCCCGGGGGGCTGGGCTCCTTTGACGTGTTCATGCTGATGGGGCTGGCGCAAGTCGGCGTCAACAGCAACATCGGCGTGGTGTGGCTGCTTTTCTACCGCCTGTTTTACTACATCGTGCCCTTCATCCTGGGGGTCGGCTTGTTCATCCAAGACGCCGGCCGCCAGCTCAACGCCCGGCTGGAAGGGCTGCCGGTGCAGGTGTTCACGCGCCTCGGCCACGTGACGCTGGTGGTGTTCTTCTACTTCTCCGCCGTCATGCTGCTGCTGCGCGGCGTGGTGCCGGATATCGCGCTGCGCAACGCCGTTTACCTCAGGCTGTACCCTTGGACCTTCCTGTTTCTCAGCCGCGTGACCAACATCATGATGGCCTTCATCATCTTCGGGCTGGCGCGAGGCATCGCCAACCGGGTGCGTCGCGCTTACTGGCCGACGCTGGTGATTTTGGGGTTGGCGCTGGTGGCGTCTTTGCGGCGCGAGGTCAGCGTGAAATTCATTATTTTCCTGGCGGTGATCCTGCTGGCGGCGGTGCTGGCCAAGCGCGAGCTGACGCGCGACCGGATGGACTTTCCCTGGGGTAACCGCATCGTCGACGGCGGCATCTTCGCCGTCACCGCGCTGTTTTACGCCGTCGCGCTGTTCTACAACGTGCCGCAGATTCACCACCACCACCCGGTGCCGCCGGTGTTCTTCTTCCCGTCCGAGCGGATGTGGGTGACCACGCTGGCCGGGGTGCTGGTCGCGGCCATCACGCTGAGCCTGATCTACGGTTACTTGAGCAATCCGCAAAAAACGCTGGGCGGCCTGGTCGACGACGCGCGGCTTCGCGCCTTCATCGCGCGGGTCGGCGGCAATGCCGTGTCGCACCTGGCGTTCACCGGCGACAAGCTGATGCGCTTTTACCAAGTCGACGGCGAGGACGCCGTGCTGTTCTTGTTCCGCAAGAAAAGCGACAAGCTGGTGATCCTCGGCGAGCCGATCGGTGACCACGAGAACTGGGCGCCGGCCATCGCCGACTTCATCCGGGAGGCGGACAAGCAGGACCTGTCCTTGGTGTTCTACGAGGTGTCCGAGCGGCTGACCGTGATGCTGCACGAGTACGGGTTTGACTTCATGAAGTTCGGCGAGGAAGGCACGGTCGACGTGACCGACTTCACCCTGGCCGGCACTAAGCGCAAGGGCGAACGCGCCTTGATGCACAAGTTCGAACGTCAGGGCTACCAGTTCGCCTGGCTGACGCCGCCGTTCGACGCGGCGACCATGGTGCAGCTGCGCCAGGTCTCCGACAGCTGGCTGGACGGCAAGGCCGAGATCGGCTTTTCCCTCGGCTACTTCAACCCGCGCTACCTCAACCAGGCGCCGGTGGCCGTGATTCAAGACGCGGCGGGGCGCATCGTGTCCTTCGCGAGCATCATGCCGATGGGCCCGGGCGTCATGTCCATCGACCTGATGCGCTCCAGTGAGGCGGCGCCAAGCGGCATCATGGACGCGCTGTTCGTCAACCTGTTCGAACGCGCCAAGACGGCGGGTTACACCCAGTTCAACATGGGCATGGCGCCTTTGAGCAACGTCGGGACTTCCGACTTCGCCTTCTTGGAAGAGAAAATGGCCCACCTGGTTTATGAATATGGGTATCGCTTTTACGGCTTCCAGGGGTTACGCTCTTATAAAGAGAAGTACGTGACCACCTGGACCCCCAAGTACGTCGCGTACCGCAAGCGGCAGTCGCTGTTGTTCACGCTGCTGCAAATCCTGATGCTCGTCAACACCCCGGTGACGGCTGCGCCGCACGGCCTGTGGCACAAGTATCTGGGCCTGGTCAGCCAGATCGGCTCGGTGTTGACTCCCAAGAAGTGAGGTACCCATGAATCACTATTACACGAACGACCCGACGCTGGCGCATGACGAACACAGCTTTCGCTTCGCGCTGGCCGGCCACGACCTGTTGTTCACCGCCGACAACGGCGTGTTCTCCAAGCACACCATCGACTTCGGCTCCCGCGTCCTGATCGACGTGGTGGCGACGGACCCGGCGCTTGCCGCCGGCGACATTCTCGATGTCGGCTGCGGCTACGGGCCGATTGGGCTGGCGCTGGCCCGGCATTTTGCGGCCCGGCACGTCACGATGAGCGACGTCAACGAACGCGCGTTGGCGCTGGCCAAGCGCAACGCCGCGGCCAACCAAATCACCAACGTCACGATTCTCGAGTCCTCGGTGTACGAGCAAGTCACAGGCCAATTCGGCGTGATCGTCACCAACCCGCCGGTTCGCGCCGGCAAGGACGTGGTGTCGGCGATTCTGAGCGGCGCCTTCGCCCACCTGACCCCGGGCGGCCAGCTCTTCGTGGTGCTGCAAAAAAAGCAAGGCGCCCCGTCGGCCCTGAAGCTGATGAAGGCCACCTTCGGCGACGCCGCCGTGGTCAAGAAGGAACACGGCTACTACATCCTGAAGACGACGAAGGCCTAGCGGCGGGAACCCATTTCACAGCGGGGGACCGGACGCGAACCACCGTCGGCCAGCAAAAACACGCCGTCGCAATTGTCTGCGACGGCGTGTTTTTGAACGCTCAGGCCTGAATCAGCAAGGCGCAAAGCACCAGGTCGTCCATCTGCCTGAGGTTGAAGCCGGTTTGGTGCTCGAATTTTTCCAGCCGGTACTGAAGCGTGTTGCGATGCAGGAACAGCGCCTTGGCGGCCGCGGTCAGGTTGCCCTGCTCGTGGTACAGCGTGGTGATGACGTCTTGCATCCCCGCGTCCTGGGCGATCACGGCCGTCAGCGCCTGCAGCAGCGGGTTGTTTTGGCGAGCGTTGCGGGTCAGCGTGGTCAGCGCCGTCTGCTGAATGGTGGCCAGGCGCTGCGGGGCGGCGGCGGCCAGCTGGCGTTCCGCGGCGACCAGGCCGGGCAGCTCGTCGTCGACCGGCCAGGGGTGGCCGATGAACAGGCGGGTTTTGGAGTCAAAATCCGAGTCCAGCGTGTCGAGAATGCCGGCCAGGTCGGCGGCACTGGCGATGAAGTTTTCGGTCGGCTCGATCACCACGCCGCTTGAGGCGGTGTCGAAAAAGCCGGTAACCGCGCTTGCAAACAGGCTGCACAGCGCGTCGAGCCACGCCCCGGGCGTCGCTTGGCTATTGTGCAGATCCACGTTAAAATAGAGCATGCGAACCGGATGGGTGGTCGGGGCCAGCCCCTCGCCGCGCAGGAACCGGGCCCAGGGGTGCTGGCTTTGCGCCTGCGGGAGCAGCGCCTTGACCAGCGCGACCTCGCGCGGCGTCAGCGCCTCGGCATCGATGGCGACGACCTGGTTGTCGACGGTCACGACCAGCGCGTTTTCCGGAAAGGGCGGTGCCGTGATCACCGGCACCACCCGCTTGAGTAATGGGAGCATTGCTGCCATTGTCTCACCAACTTTCACGTCCATTGTAACAAAGAACCCGCCTCGGCGAAACGGAGGTCCGATTGGAAAAAGCAGACATTGAACACTACATGGGCCTGGCCCTGGAAGAGGCACGCTGGGCTGGCCTGGTCGGCGAGGTGCCGATCGGGGCAGTGATCGTCCACGACGGCGTGGTGGTCGGCCGCGGCCACAACCTGCGCGAGCACAGCCAAGACAGCACGTTGCACGCCGAGGTGCTGGCGATTCAGGAGGCCTGCGCGACCCTGAAGTCGTGGCGCCTGGAGGACTGCGACCTGTTCGTGACCCTGGAGCCTTGCCCAATGTGTGCCGGCGCCATGATCAACAGCCGGGTGCGGTGTTGCTACTACGGCGCCGCCGATCCCAAGGCCGGCGTGGCCGGCACCCTGATGAACCTGCTGACGGATTCGCGCTTCAACCACCAGGTCCAAGTCGTGCCAGGCGTTCGCGAAGGCGAGGCGGCGGCGCTTTTGCAGGACTTCTTTCGCGCCATCCGCGCCAAGCGCAAGGCAGCCAAAAAGGCCCGGCAAGGCCAGACCAAGTGACGGCGGCCGCGCTAGGTGCGGCCGCACGACCGGTGGCGCGGCCGGGTCAAGTGACGGCCGCGCTGGGTGCGGCTGCATGACCGGCGGCACCCGGCGCGGCGGCTCGGGTGCTAGGTGGCGCGGCCAGCGGTCGGTGAACCGCCGGCGGGATTAGGCTGCTAACCACGCCCCGGGCGGAACCGCCTACTTGCGTTCCTTGAGCTTGGCCATCACGACGGTGGTCACGGCCACGCCGTTTTCGATGTGCTCGGCCTCAAGCCGGCCCTCCTCGTGCATGCCCAGCCGCAGCATCACGCGGCCGGAGCGGGGGTTTCGCGCGTCGTGCATCGCCTCGACGCGGGTGACGCCGAGCAGGTCGAAGCACAGGGCCATCACCGCCGCGGCGGCCTCGGTCGCGTAGCCGTGGCCCCAGTAGACCGGATCCAGCAAGTAGCCGATTTCCGCCTTGCGGTTTTTCTCATCGGCGTGAAGCTCGCAGGCGCCGATCAGCTCGCCGTCCAGCGTGACGGCGAACTTGCCCAGGGGGCTGCCAATCCAGTAGTCGGCCAGGCCGGCGTAAGCGGCGTCGAGTGTCGGGTACTTGATGGAAAAATCGGCGACTTGCGCCTGGCTGCCGATTTCGAACAGGCGCTTGGCATCGGTGACGGCGAACGGCCGCAGCACCAGCCGGTCGGTGCGAAGAACCTGGTGCTTGAGCAAGGTAACGCTGTAAGACATGGAATCATTCCCTTCTGAGTTATGGCCATTATCGAACCCGGGCTGGCCAAAAGCAACCAAAACGGGTATACTTATTCTTGCCGAAAGGCCTTGAGGCAATGACCGCCTTTCGAATTGTGTCAGGTCCGGAAGGAAGCAGCACTAAGAATCGCCGGTCATGTGCCTTAAGTTTTGTAGTCAATGAGCCCGGCCATCGAATGGATGGCCGGTTTTTTTTGACCCCAGAGCGAAGAGGTGCGAGTTTAGCGAGACGGCAAGCGCAGGCCTGGCGCATGAGGCCCGGGCTTGGCCTCGGGTGACAGGCCTAGCTGGACGTTCTCGCGTTGCGCATCGTAGCTCGACGACCCCGGAGCGAAGAGGTGCGGGTTTAGCGAGATGGCAAGCGCAGGCCTGGCGCATGAGGCCCGGGCTTGGCCTCGGGTGACAGGCCCCCGCCGCGGCCTTCGCCGGGCCGTAAGACGCGGCCAAACTCGGCGCGTTTGCCACCCCGAATCAGGCGGCCGTGTGGTACACTTGAACGAGTACAGAAAGGATGAGTCAGGTGAGTTACCAAGCCTTATACCGCGTCTGGCGGCCCCAGACCTTCGCGGATGTGATCGGTCAAACCGCGATTACAACCACGCTCAAAAACGCCTTGGTGACGGGGCAGACCAGCCACGCCTACCTGTTTTGTGGCCCCCGCGGCACCGGGAAAACCTCGGTGGCCAAGATTTTGGCCAAGGCGCTGAACTGCGAACACCTGCAAGATGGTGAACCCGACAACACCTGCGATATGTGCCAGGCGATCAACAACGGCAGCCTGACGGACGTGATCGAAATCGATGCGGCGTCCAACAACGGCGTCGACGAGATTCGAGACATCCGAGACAAGGCCAAGTACGCGCCAACCGTCGGCCGGGTCAAGGTCTACATCATCGACGAAGTCCACATGCTGTCGACCGGCGCGTTCAACGCGCTGCTCAAGACGCTGGAGGAGCCACCGGCGCATGTGGTATTCATCCTGGCCACCACGGAGCCGCAGAAGATTCCGGCGACCATCATCTCCCGCACCCAGCGGTTTGATTTTCGCCGCATCACCGCAGACGACATCGTCTCACGGATGGCCTACATCCTGGACGACAAGGGCATCACCTACGATCAAGCGGCCCTTGCCATCATCGCCAAGGCCGCAGAAGGCGGGATGCGAGACGCGCTGTCGATTTTGGACCAGGTGCTGTCTTTTGGCCAAAACCACGTGACGGTGGAAAACGCTTTGGATGTGACCGGCGGCGTGGCGGTGGCGCAGCTTGGCGCCTACCTGACCGCCGTGGCCAACCACGAGCCGGCGCAGGCGCTTGAGACCATCGAGCAGTTGCTGGCCTCGGGCAAAGACGCCGGGCGACTGCTCGACGACTTGATCGGCTACCTGCGCGACCTGCTGGTGTTCCAGCAGGCCCCGAGCCTGGTCGGCGAGACCAGCGCGTTGCAGGATAGCCACTTCAAGGACCTGGCCCAGGCGCTGCAGCCGGCCGTCTTGTACCACATGATCAACGTGCTCAACGAGACGCAGGGGCAGCTGCGGCTGACCAACCACCCGACGCTGTACCTGGAGGTCGCCACGGTGCGGCTGGGCGAGGCCCCGCAAGCAACCGTGGCCCAGCCGGCCGCGGCCGCCCCGAGCGAGTCGGTCACGGCCCTGGAGGCGCAGATTCAAAAGCTGCAGGCGACGGTCGCCGGCCTCCAGCAAGCCGGCGTCGCGCCGGCCCCGGCCCCGAAGGCCAAGCCGGCGGCCAAAAAGCATGCGCAGGTCAACAAGGCCCAGCTGTACCCGATTCTCGGTGCGGCGACCAAGGCCGACCTGCTGAAGGTCAAGGACATCTGGCCGGACCTGTTGAACATGCTGTCGGTGACCAAACGCGCGATGATGCGGATTTCCGATCCGGTCGCCGCCAGCCCGACCGGCGTGATCGTCAGCTTCGCCTACGACATTTTGGTCGAACGGGCGATGAACGACGCGGCGCTAATGACCGAGCTGGAAGGGGCGTTGAACCGCTTGATGGGGGAGACGCTCAAGGTCGTTTTGGTCCAAAAAGACGAGTGGCCGCGGGTTCGCAAGGCCTACCTCCAGGAAATGGGGGCCCCGAAGGCCAAGCCGGCCAAGAAGGCGGCCGACCCGGTTTTGACCACCATCGCCGACATGTTCGGCGACGCAGACAATGTTGCAATCAAGAATGACTGAAAGAAGAGGATGACGAATATGCGTGGAATGGGCAATATGCAGGGTATGATGAAGCAGATGAAGAAGCTCCAAAAGGAAATGACCGAGGCGCAAGACGAGCTGAACCAAACCGAGTTCACCGCAAGCTCCGCCAGCGACATGGTCACCACCACCTTCACCGGCGACAAGCAGCTCAAAGACATCAAGATCAAGCCGGAAGCGATCGACCCAGACGACCCGGACATGCTCCAGGACCTGATCATCGAGGCGGTCAACGCGACGCTCAAGCAGGTCGACACGGCTACCCAGGCCAAGATGGGCAAGTACACCCGCGGCCTGGGGATGTAGCCTCACCGGTCGGTTGCGACCGGCCGCGTTGTGTCGAAGGAGGAAGTTATGCAGTACCCAGAACCCATCGCCAAGCTGATTGACAGCTACATGAAGCTGCCGGGCATCGGCAGCAAAACCGCCACGCGCCTGGCCTTTTACACCATCGACATGAACCAAGACGACGTCGCGGCCTTCGCCAAGAGCCTGACCGCCGCTAAAAACGACCTGCACTATTGCACCGTTTGCGGTAACATCACGGACACCGAGCCCTGCGAGATCTGCCGCGACCAAAGCCGCGACCAAACCACGATTCTGGTGGTCGAGCAGCCCAAGGACGTGATGAGCATCGACCGCACCAACGAGTACCACGGCCTGTACCACGTGTTGCACGGCGTCCTCAGCCCGATTGAAGGGCGTGGCCCCGAGGACCTGAACATCGAGAGCCTGATCAAGCGGCTCCAGGCCCATCCCGAGGTCAAGGAGCTGATCGTGGCCACCAACGCGACGCCGGAAGGTGAGGCCACTGCCCAGTACCTGGCGCGGCTGATTAAGCCGGCTCGCATCAAGGTCACCCGCCTGGCCCATGGGTTGGCGGTCGGGTCGGACATCGAATACGCCGACGAGATGACCCTGCTCAAGGCCGTCGAAGGGCGAACCGAACTGTAGAAAGCAGGCGAGGCCATGTTTTTCAAGAAGCGTCCTAACATCAAAACCGAGGCAGACCGCGAGCTGATGACCACGGTCTACCGGGTTCGCGACAAAATGGCGGCGCAGCGCAAGCTGGTCGCCACGTTCCGCGAGGTCGACGAGGCGACCCGGGCCCAGGTCAACCTGCAGGAGGGCCTGTTCGACTTCCTGCACCGCCAGGCCCGGGTTCGTGATGTCTCCGGCGCCTTGGTCGCCGAGATGGCGGCTCAGCAGCTGCAAGAAGACAACCAAAGCTGGCAGCTCAACAAGAAGTAGCCGCCATCCGCAGCCCGGCCGTGAGCCTTCAAGGCCATCGCCGGGCTGTTTGGATTGCGCCCAAGTTCGGGCCTCACACGCCACGGCTAGGCTATGCGTCCCGCTAAAGACGCCGGCCTCCGCCCTGGTTCGTCGGGCTACGGCCGGCAACGCGGGAGCGGCTAGCTGGGGCCGTCACTCGGGACCAGGCCCGGGTCCCAAGCGCCAGCCCTACGCTACCCGTCCCGCTAAAGGCGCCGGCCTCCGCCCTGGTTCGTCGGGCTACGGCCGGCAACGCGGGAGCGGCTAGCTGGGGCCGTCACTCGGGACCAGGCCCGGGTCCCAAGCGCCAGCCCTACGCTACCCGTCCCGCTAAAGGCGCCGGCCTCCGCCCTGGTTCGTCGGGCTACGGCCGGCAACGCGGGAGCGGCTAGCTGGGGCCGTCACTCGGGACCAGGCCCGGGTCCCAAGCGCCAGCCCTACGCTACCCGTCCCGCTAAAGGCGCCGGCCTCCGCCCTGGTTCGTCGGGCTGCGGCCGGCAACGCGGGAACGCATAGCTACGCCGCGGCACCCGAGGCCAAGTTCGGGCCTCACGCGCCACGGCTAGGCTATGCGTCCCGCTAAAGGCGCCGGCCTTCGCCCTGGTATTTGGTGCAATCGGCGCTGATTTCAAGTACACTATAGATATTGACGAGAAAGAAGGCAGTGTATTGGCAGGCACATTCATCACGTTCGAGGGACCCGACGGTGCGGGTAAAACCAGCGTCTTGGCGGCGCTGATGCCCAAGCTTCAGGCTCATTTGGCCAAGCCGGTTCGCCTCACCCGCGAACCCGGCGGTGCCAAACTCTCCGAGGCCATCCGGGAGCTGATCCTGGATCCGGCCAACACCGAGATGGATGCGCGAACCGAGGCCTTGCTCTACGCGGCGTCGCGCCGCCAGCACCTGGCCGAGGTGATTCGCCCGGCGCTTGGGGCCGGGGAGGTCGTGATCTGCGATCGCTTTGTCGACAGCTCGGTAGCCTACCAAGGCGCCGGGCGGCAGATCGGTGAGGACGCGGTTTTGGCGATGAACCAGTTCGCGACCGAGGGGCTGACGCCGGTTCGCACGTTGTACCTGGACGTGCCAAGCCAGGTCGGGCTGGCTCGCATCGAGGCGCATCGGCAAGAGCGCCAGTACGACCGGCTGGACCGCGAGTCCATTGCCTTTCACCGGCGGGTGCGTGGGGCCTACCTGCGCCTGGCTGAGCGCGAGCCCGAGCGGATTGTGACCATCGATGCCACTAAGCCACTGGCTCAAGTCGTCTCGGATTGTCTGGGTACGTTGCACACGGTTTTGTCCGCGAGCTGGCTGGCTTAGCGGCGCAGAAAGGAAGTAAGCCCATGAAGTTGATTCTAGCCATCGTTCAAGATAAGGACGCCAACTTGCTGTCGAGCGAATTCATCGATGCCAATATTCGGGCAACGAAGCTTTCGACCACCGGCGGCTTCCTCAAGTCCGGCAACACCACGTTCATCATCGGGATCGACGATGAACGCGTTCAAGAGGTGCTTCAGATCATCAAGGAATCCGCTCAGACGCGCGAGCAGTTCATGACCCCGCCGGTTAACCTGGACGCGACTTCCGATTCGACCATGGCCTACCCGATCGAGGTCCAAGTCGGCGGCGCCACCGTCTTCGTGCTGCCGGTCGACGCGTTCCACCGCTTCTGATGCCAGACATCGAGGCGCTGCAGCCGACCTTGGTGCGGCAGTTCGGCCAAGTCATCGCGGAGGGGCAGCTGAGCCAGGCCTACATTTTCAACGGCCAAAAAGGGACGGGAAAGGCGCAGTTCGCTCAGTGGTTGGCGATGCGCCTATTTTGTCAGAACCTGCAAGACGGCCAACCCTGCGGTAAGTGCCCGGAGTGTTCACGGATTCTGTCGGAGAACCACCCGGACGTGGTGTGGCTGCGAAGCGACGCCAAAAGCATCAAGGTCGACGACGTGCGGGGCCTGAAGCAGGAAATGAGCAAAAGCGGGGTGGAAGGCAACCAGCGCGTGTTCGTGATCGAAGGCGCCGAGCGGTTGACGCCCGGGGCGGCCAACAGCCTGCTGAAATTCTACGAGGAGCCGGTGCCGGGGATGCTGATTATTTTGACCACCACGGCCAAAAACCAACTGCTGCCGACCATTCTGTCACGGGCCCAGGTGATTAACTTCCCGGCGCCGGCTCGCAGCCAAGTGATCGAGCAGCTGGAAGCCGCCGGCGTCACGCCGCCGTTGGCCCGGGTCGCCGCTCACCTGAGCGCGTCGGTTGAGGCCGGCACGGCGATGGCCGCCGACCCGCAGTTCGCCCAGCGCATCGAGCGAGTGTTGGCCTTGGTCGACCAGCTGGCCGCCGGCGACCCCGCGGCCTTCGTCGCGGTGCAAGCCGACCTGGTGCCGCTGGCCAAAACCCCGCCGGATCAAGAGCAGGTGCTGGCGCTTTTGGCCCAGGCCTACGCCGACGCGCTGAACCAGCACTACGGGGTGGCCGGCGTCGCGGCGTTCGGCGAGGAGCCGCGCGTGGCGCGGTTGGCCGGCACCAGCGGCCGGCGCCTGAGTGGCGGTCTCGCCGCCATCCTGCAGGCCCAGATTCGCCTGCGTCAAAACGTGACCTTCCAATCGGCCACCGAGGCGCTGGTGATTGCGCTGGGGGTGGCGGGGTAGGCCATCCCGCCGGCCAACGGCGCGGCACCGCCGCGTTTGGTGCAACCAGTCGCACCTGAATTAATCACATGAGTCACGAGTAGTGGAGGTGAGCCCGTGGAGAAGAAAGATCTCTATGACGGCTTTTTGCAGTTAGAACACGAGACTTCGGCCATCCTGGCGCAGCTGGCGGCCCTAAAAACGGACATGGCGACGGTGCTGGAGAAGAACGCGGAGCTTGAAATCGAGAATCGCCACCTGCGCGAGCACTTGGAGGAGCTGCAAAAAAGCGGCGACCACAAGTCGACAGGCGCCGTGGAGCTGTCCAAGTCCAAGCTGAACCTGGAGAACCTGTACGAGGAAGGCTTCCACGTCTGCCCGTACATGTACGGCCAGCGCCGGGTCAACGATGAGCCCTGCGCCTTTTGCGTCGACATCATCTACGGTGAACACTGATGGGCGTGACACAGCAGAAAAGCTTCGCCGAACACGACGTCGGCACCCTCTACCTGGTGCCGACGCCGATCGGCAACCTCGAGGACATGACGGTTCGCGCCGTCCACGTCCTGCAGCAGGTCGCGGTGATCGCCGCCGAGGACACGCGCAACACGCAAAAACTCTTGAACCACTTCGACATCGCTACCAAGCAGATCAGCTTCCACGAGCACAACACCCAGGCCCGGATTCCCGAGCTGCTGGCGCGGCTGCAAAACGGCGACAGCATCGCCCAGGTCTCGGATGCGGGGATGCCATCGATCTCCGATCCCGGCAAGGAGCTGGTCGCCGCGGCGATTGAGGCCGGGATTCCCGTGGTGCCGCTGCCCGGTGCCAACGCCGCGACCACGGCGCTGATCGCCTCGGGCCTGCCGCCGCAGCCGTTCATGTTCTACGGCTTCCTGCCGCGCAAGGCCAGTGAACAGAAGGCGGCGCTTGAGGCGCTGGCGACGCAGCCGCAGACCGTCATTTTCTACGAGTCGCCGTACCGCCTGGCCAAAACGCTGACCAGCATCGCCACAGTGTTCGGCGATCGGCCGGCGGTGCTGGCCCGGGAGCTGACCAAAAAATTCGAGGAGTTCGCCCGAGGCAGCCTGCTTGAGCTGGCCGACTGGGCGGTCGACAACGCGCGTGGCGAGTTCGTCGTGATGGTCGGCCCGGCGCCGGTCGTCGCCCCGACGCCAAGCACCGTGCCGCTTCGTGAGCAGGTCGAAGCGTTGGTGGCGGCCGGGGCTCGGCCCAACGACGCGATCAAGACCGTGGCCAAGCAAAACGGGCTGAAGAAGCAGGCGGTCTATGCCGCCTATCACGAATTGGAGGCGCCGCAATGATTTACGAAGAAGCGGTCACCGTGCCGTTTTTCCTCGGCACCAAGACCGGCAACCTGAGCCTGGCCACCCTGACCAACATCATGCTCCTGACGTCCGAGCACCAGCTGGACCGGCTGGACGCCGGCATCGCGGCGCTGGCCAAGCACGGCGCCGGCTGGGTGATCACGCAGTACCACATCGCGATCACCCGGATGCCCAAAGTCGAGGAGCCGCTGGTGGTCGGCACGGAGGCCTCTGGCTACAACAAGCTGATGACCTACCGCGAGTACTGGGTCAAAGACCCCGCCGGCAACACGCTGGCGACGATGAGCGGCGCGTGGGTGATGATGGACCTGACGACCCGCAAGCTGATTCCCATCATCGAGAGCTTCGCGGCCAAGGTCGAGGCACCCAAAACCACCAAGGTCAGGCGCTACCCGCGGCTGCCCAAGCTCACGGGCTTCGCGCATCGCAAGCCTTACACCGTGCGGTACTTCGACATCGACGGCAACGGCCACGTCAACAACACTCATTACATGGAGTGGATGGAAGACGCGCTGGGGGCGGATTTTCTGACCACGCACCGGCTGACCAGCGTTGACATCAAGTTCGCGCGTGAGGTCACGTACGGCAGCACGGTCGAGTCGGCCTACACCATCGACGGCGCGACCTCGCACCACCAGATTTCGGTGACCGGGGCGGATAACGCGACGGCGACGATGACCTGGGAGACAATCTGAAGAAGGCGGCACCCGGCAGTCGGGTGCCGCCTTTTTCTCACTGATTGGTTGGAATTTTCTCATTGTTTTCACGTAATGAAATTTTCAACAGCCGCTTTCATCGCGGCGCTTGCGGCGGCGAAAAATAGACGGGGCAAGGCCTGAAAAATCTGAAATCGGCTTCAAAAAGCGCTGGCCAGCCGCCGCAATCTGGCGTAGAATGAAATGAGAGAAGGGTGGGGAGCAGATGAATAAGCGACTATTATTGATTCCGGCGATCCTCTTGCTGAGCGGCGTGGGTTACGTCGCCAGCCGCGCCGGCGCGGCGCCGCAGGCCGAGGCCGAGCACACCGTGGTGGTGGCCCGGCACGTCGGCAAGACGGTGCGGGCCGGCCAGGCGACCCGCGTGGCGGCCCGGCAGGCGACCAGTGACCTAGCTGCCCTGAAGGCCACGCTTGAGGCGCAGCTGCCGGGCGTCAAGGTGCCGACCGTCAACCCCTTCGGCGACGGCGTGACCGTCCACACCAAGGCGACCGGCAGCGTTGGCGATTACCGGCTGCTTTTTGCCGAGCATGCCGCGCAGCTGACGACCACGGCGGCCCCCTTGGCGCTCAAAAAGGTGACGCCGACCAGCACGGCCCAGGCGCAGACCGAGGCCGGCAAGCTCGCCTACCGTGCTCCCGACCCGGACAAGACTGAGACGACACTGGGGGCCGGCCTCACCGGCACCGTCAGCACCGCCACCGGGCAGGCAACCGTGAGCTGGCGACAGGGCGACTACGCAATCATCGTGGCCGACGATCAGCAGGACCCCACCGAGGCCAAGGAGCTGGCCAAGAACGTCGTGAGCGTCCTGGCCAGCAACGCCTTGCCACGAACCGCGACCCGCGGCGCCATCGTGTTGCACGTGGCCGATGGCACTAAGCGCCAGAATACGGTGAGCTGGCGCGAGACGAGCGCCTACTACACCATCAGCGGCGACAACGCGATGGCGACGTTGCGCCTGGCGTTCGGCGTTCGCTAACCCAACGGAATAGCAAACAGCGTCACAACTTTGCGGCAATTGCGAAGTTGTGACGCTGTTTTTGACTGGTCCCGCGGTGGCGGGTAGGTACCGGGTCGAGTCGCGATTCGAAGTGCGATTCGAAGTGCGATTCGAAGTGCGATTCGAAGTGCTGCCTGAAGTGCTGCCTGAAGTGCGGTCCAGGTGCCGGTCGCGAGATTTGTTCCCAGTGACGACTCAGGGCGGCATGCCGATTCTCACCGGGTTAGGTGTGTGGCGTGGGTCGGCACCGCGGGATGCGCCGCGGCGGTGCGGTGACTAGACGCGTTTGCGGCGACTACCAGCAAGTCCGAACAGTCCGGCCAAGGCGACCAGGAGGCCGGCACCGCTCAGCAGGCGGTTTGGTTCTGCGCCGGTTTGCGGCAGCGTGGCCTGACCGCTGCGGGTGTGAACGCGGCCGGTCGCGCTGAGGCCCGTCGGCTTACCGCCGGCTGTCGGCACGGCCTTCGACGGCGTCGGCGTGGTGACCGGCACGGCCGGGGTGGTCGCGGTGGCCGTGGTTACTTCAGCTGGTTCCGGGGTCGGCTTAGACTCGGGTGCCGGCGTTGGCTTCGGTTCAGGTGCTGGGTTTGGTTCTGGTTTCGGTTCCGGGATTGGCTTTGATTCTGGCTGCGGTTCTGGCTCCGGGGTCGGCTTTAGCTCAGGCTTCGACTCAGGCTCCGGCTTAGGTTCGGGTTCTGGGGTCGGTTCCGGCCCTGGCGTCGGGGTCGGCTTCTCCCCAATTTCGGGAGCCGGGATGATTAGCTCAGGCTTGGGTCCAACGTGGTTGGCCCAGACCAGCTGACCGGCGGCAAAGCCTTTTTGCAGGGCCTCTTTCACTTCGGCACTGAGCCCTTCCAACACGCTGGTCGGCAGGAAGGCGGCGCCGGTTTGGCCGATCATCAGGCCCTTGGCGTAGGCGTCGGTTGCGGCCTGGCTGGCACCGGTTTGGTTGGCGCCGCCTTGCGAAGCCGCATCGGTGTTGGGCTTTGTCTTAGCGTCGAGGCGGTTGGCCCAAAGCGTGTGACCGGCGGCAAAGCCTTTCTGCAGGGCTTCCTTCTCCTCGGCACTGAGCCCTTCCAACACGCTGGTCGGCAGGAAGGCGGCGCCGGATTGGCCAATCATTAGGCCCTTGGCGTAGGCGTCGGTCGCGGCCTGGCTGGCACCGGTTTGGTTGGCGCCGCCTTGCGCGGAAGCGTCGGTGTTGGGCTTGGTCTTGGCGTCGAGGCGGTTGGCCCAAAGCGTGTGGCCGGCGGCGAATCCTTGCTGCAAGGCGTCTTTTTCCTCGGCACTGAGGCCTTCCAACACGCTGGTCGGCAGGAAGGCGGCACCGGTTTGACCGATCATCAGGCCCTTGGCGTAGGCGTCGGTTGCGGCCTGGCTGGCACCGGTTTGGTTGGCGCCGCCTTGCGCAGAAGCATCGGTGTTCGGTCCGGCGTGGTTGTAGTCGGGCCGACCGGCGCCGGTTTGGTCTGTGCTGCCTTGCGCGGTCGCGTCGGTGTTAGGTCCGGCGTGGTTGTAGTCGGGCCGGCCGGCACCGGTTTGGTCTGTGCTGCCTTGCGCGGTCGCGTCGGTGTTAGGTCCGGCGTGGTTGTAGTCGGGCCGACCGGCGCCGGTTTGGTCTGTGCTGCCTTGCGCGGTCGCATCGGTGTTCGGTCCGGCGTGGTTGTAGTCCGGTCGGCCAGCACCGGTTTGGTCCGTGCTGCCTTGCGCGGTCGCATCGGTGTTAGGTCCGGCGTGGTTGTAGTCGGGCCGACCGGCGCCGGTTTGGTCTGTGCTGCCTTGCGCGGTCGCATCGGTGTTCGGTCCGGCGTGGTTGTAGTCCGGTCGGCCAGCACCGGTTTGGTCCGTGCTGCCTTGCGCGGTCGCATCGGTGTTAGGTCCGGCGTGGTTGTAGTCGGGCCGACCGGCGCCGGTTTGGTCTGTGCTGCCTTGCGCGGTCGCATCGGTGTTCGGTCCGGCGTGGTTGTAGTCCGGTCGGCCAGCACCGGTTTGGTCGGTTGCGCCTTGCGCAGAAGCATCGGTGTTAGGTCCGGCTTGGTTGTAATCGGGTCGGCCAGCACCGGTTTGGTCTGTGCTGCCTTGCGCGGTTGCATCGGTGTTAGGTCCGGCATGGTTGTAGTCCGGTCGGCCAGCACCGGTTTGGTCGGTTGCGCCTTGCGCGGTCGCATCGGTGTTAGGTCCGGCGTGGTTGTAGTCGGGGCGGCCGAGGCCGGTTTGGTCGGCGGCGCCGTTTTCCGTGGCGTCGGTGATCGGCGCGGTTGGGGCGGCGGTGACGCCGGCCTGGCTGACCATCACGCTGGCGGCGTGAACGGGCTGGCCGTTCAGCGCCTGGAAGCTGAGCAGGGTCGTGGCGGCGAGGGCGGCGGTCACCCAAATGCGGTGGCGATTTTTCCGGGTCGTGCTGCTGCGAAGCTCTGTCATAAGTTTCCTCCTTGGGAAGCGGGTTTGATGAGTGGTCTCATCCGCCTCAGTATACGGAGTGTCACGACATGGGTCAATTGGATTGCGTGCCACTTAATGCCGCCCTCAATTAAAATCCCAATATCCGCGGCTTGTGCCGATGGTGGCCGCTTCACCAGTCGTGTGGTCTTTGCGGTGGCGGCCACCGCTGGACCAGCGCGTTGTTGCCACCAAAGTTTTAGTTCATGAAAAGGACGTGGCGGTGTGGTGGCAGGAGCCACAGACGCCGGTCATGAAAGGCCAAGAAGCCGAGGCGGCCGCGTGACTGCTTGAACCAGCGCCACGCCAAAAAACACCGCCGCATCAGTCGCGGCGGTGCAATTACCGGCGGTGCAATTACCGGCGATGCAATCACCGGCAGTGCGATCAAGCATCGAGCGGCCGTTCAGCGGCCCGGGGCATCAGGCCAGTGACGCCCTCAAAGGCGCCAGTCGGCCACCGGCCAAGGGGCTGGCGGCGAAGTCGAGCGGCGTCTTGACCGTTTTGCCGAAGTTGTCGATCAGGCCGTGGAACTCCTGGGCGTCGTGCAGCGACCAGCCGGCGACGGCCTGTGTCACCTTGGCCAGCGCCTGGTAGGTCGCATACGGCCTCCCGAGGAAGCCGAACAGGCGCCGGGCGTAGGCGTCAGCGACGAAGGTAGGCTGATCGAAGACGAACAGCCGCGTCGCGTCGGCGGTTTCCTGGCCGATGCCGCGCAGGGCCAGCAGCTGTGCTCGAAGCGTCGCCGGCGGGAAGCCGCCGATGACAGCGAGGTCGAAGTCCCAATGCGCCAGCCAGGCGAAGAGGCCGACCAACGCCCGGCTCTTGTTTTGGTAAAAACCGCTGGGGCGAATCAGCGGCACCCAGTCGGCCTGGGTCAAGGCGGCCAGCTTGTCGGGGTCAAAGCCGGTCGCCTCGCGCAGGTTGGCCAGGCTGCGGTCGACGTTGGCCCAGTTGGTGTTTTGGACCAGCACCGCGCCGACCAAGATCTCGTACTTGGAGTCGGCCGGCCACCAGCCGCTGGGCCCAAGCGCCTGGCCGAGTTGCGCGTATAGGTCGGGCAGGGACCAGTCAGCTGATGGCATTGTTCACATACGCGGCCAGCTCCGCCCCGGACTTGCCACCGCTGAGGCCGACAATCAGCTTGATCCGCGCCTTTTGGCCGTTGAGGCCCTGACAGAAAATCACGCCGGCCTTCTTCAGGTTGACGCCGCCGCCTTCGTAGTCGTAGACGGCCTCGGCGACGCCGTTGAAGCAGCGCGACACCAACACCACCGGCACGTGGCGCTGCATCAGCCGCTCAAGCGCCGGCAGCGTCGCCGGCGGCAGGTTGCCGGCCCCCAGCGCCCCAATCACTAGTCCCGCGGTCGTGGCCGGCAAGGCGTCGAGCAAGGTCGCGTCCATGCCGGCGTAGGCCTTGAGGAGGAAAACATTGGAGACGACCCGGTCGATCGGGCAGGCCGCCTGGTTGATCAGCTCCTGGAAGAACACGGCGCCGGTTTTGGTCACCAGGCCGATGGGGCCGAAGGTGGGGGTGCGGAAGGTCGCGACGTTGGTCGTGTGGGTCTTGGTCACGAACCGCGCGGTGTGAATCTCGTCGTTCATCACCACCAGGCAGCCCTTGTGCCGGGCCCCGGCGCTGGCCGCGGTGCGAATCGCGCCGAGGAAGTTGTAGCGGCCGTCGGAGCCGATTTCGTTGGCCGAGCGCATCGCGCCGGTCACCACCACCGGAATCGTCGGGTCCAGCGTCAGGTCCAGGAAGTAGGCCGTCTCCTCCAGCGTGTCGGTGCCGTGGGTGACCACGATCCCGTCGATGCCGGCCGCCTCGGCCTGGCGGATGCGCTTGGACAAGGCCAGCATCCGCGCCGGGGTGACGTGCGGCGACGGCAGGTTGAAGACCTCTTCGTTGGTCACGTCGATGCCGTCGAGCGTCGCGTCTTGGGCCAAGAGGGCGTTGTGGGCGCCAGGCGCCACGGCCCCGGTTTCATCCGCGGTCATGGCGATGGTGCCGCCGGTGTGCAAAGCCAAAATGTGTTTCATCATCAGTCGCCTCCAGAGCATGCGCGAGCGTCACGCGCCGCGTCCTCACTAGCGTAACATGCGCCCGGCGCTTTGCAAGCGCAAGTTGACCAGGTCGGAAAGCTCGTGCAAAACCGATATCAATTTTGCACATAATCCCCGAACAATAATTCGATAAGGTCGCGGTTTCTTGCGGTTTTTCGGAAAAAGGCGTATGATAAGGCCGTACCAAAAATCTAAGGAGTAGGACTCACCGCGTTAAGTGCCGCCGGAACGGAATGTGAACGGCGGACGAAGGCATTGCCGCGGTGGTGGGTCCGCATTCGCCGCTTTTGGCGTCTCCGCAAAGGGGATTATCATATGCAAGCATTATCTTTGACCGGCCCGAAGCTCACCACCCGCAACCTCGTCTACATGGCGATGTTCATGGCGATGCAGGTTGTGCTGGGTCGCCTGTCGTTTGGCACGAGCTTCCTGAAGTTCAGCCCGGCCTTTTTCGCCACCATTCTGATGGCCTACTACCTGGGCCCGTGGCTGTCGGGGCTGACCGCCGCCTTCACCGACCAACTCTCCACCATCGTCTTCAACCCCGGCGCGAACTTTCCACCGTTCACGCTGAGTGCCGTCCTGGCCGCCATCATCTACGGCGTTTTCTTCTACAATAAGAAGGTCACCGTCTGGCGCGTCGTCACCGCCGTCGGGTTGGTGATTATCATCGTGAACATCTTCATGAACACGGTGTGGATCGACATGCTGGGAACGCCATGGCAGGGGGTCATCGCCATTCGCACCGTCAAGAACCTCGCGATGTGGCCGATTCAGGCCTTCCTGTCCTACGCGACGCTCAAGGCCGTCGAACGCATCAAGCCCCACCTCAACTGAATGCCAGAGCCAGGGACCGCTTAGGCGGTCCCTTTGTGGTACACTAAGGGGCATGAGAAAAACGCGCGGTCAGGCGCTGGCGTCGCGGTGCGGCCGGGCCAAGTTGCCGCCTCGGGCCGCTGCGACCGAGGGCGGCGCCGGTTCGGGCCGCTGCGACCGGGGCCGACGCGCCTTGTCAGAGATAATAGGAGTTGACCTTAACCATGAAGATCTTAGCGCTCGACACGTCCAATCAGGCCATGAGCGTGGCCGTGACCGACGGCGAGCTGGTGTTGGCCACGATGACCATCAACCGCAAGAAAACCCACAGCGAACAGCTCCTGCCGACGATTCACCGCCTGCTGGACGTGTCCGGCCTGACCGCCTCGGCGCTGGACCGGGTAGTGGTCGCGCAGGGGCCGGGCTCCTACACCGGGCTGCGCATCGCCGTCACCACGGCCAAGACCTTGGCCTACACGCTGAACCTGGAGCTGGTCGGCGTGTCCAGCCTGGCGGCGCTGGCCGCCGGCGTCACGGCGACCACCGCGGTGATCGTGCCGCTGATGGACGCCCGGCGCCACAACGTGTTCGCCGGCGGCTACCAATGGGCCAACGGGCGGCTTGAAAACGTGATCGCCGACCGGCACCTGCCGCTGGATCAGCTTCTGGCGGAGCTTGCGGTGCTCAAGCAGCCGGCCGTTTTCACCGGGCCGGACGCCGTGGCCTTTCGCGAGCCGATTCAGGCGGCGCTGGGTCACGCGGCGAGCTTTGCCGACGCCATCACGGCGCTGCCCGACGCCGCGCGGCTGGCGCAGCTCGGCGCAATGAGCACACCGGTGTCTGCGATCACCTTCGTGCCGCGTTACTTGCGGCTGACCGAGGCGGAGACCAACTGGCTGAAAACGCACGACGACAAAGGACATGCCCCTTATGTTGAGAAAGTTTAAGTCGTGGCTGGACCACGAACCGCCGGCCAGCCTGGCCTTCGCCGAGCGACCGCTGACCATCAACGGGGTGGCCTACACCCTGCGGCGAATGCGCAACGCCGACATCGACGCGGCGCTGGGCATTGAACGCGCGGTATACCAAGGCGACACGCCGTGGGACCGCATGGCCTTTTTGTCCGAGCTGCGCAAGGTGCAGCACTCGCTGTACCTGGTGTTGGCCGGCGACTACGGCATCGATGCGTTCGTCGGCGCCAGCTTCACCAGAGACGAGGCCCATATCACCAACATCGCGGTCGGCCCGTCCGTGCAGCGGCTGGGCATCGGCACCGCGTTGATGCAGGTGATGATTGACAAGGCCTACGACTTCGGCTCCCGGCAGATGACGCTTGAGGTTCGCACCGACAACGCGCCGGCCCAGGCCCTGTACCACCAGCTGGGGTTTTACGACGGGGCGATCAAGCCCGGGTATTACGTGGCCACGCACAAGGACGCCATGGACATGTGGCGGCCACTGGATTGAAAGGACGAGTACTTTGAGTGAACTGATTCTAGCCTTCGAAAGCAGCTGCGACGAGACCTCGGTTGCGGTGATCGAAGACGGCACCCGCATTCTGAGCAACATCATCGCCACGCAGATCAACTCGCACAAGCGCTTCGGCGGCGTCGTACCCGAGGTCGCCTCGCGCCACCACGTCGAGCAGATCACTGAGGTCATCGACCTGGCGCTGAAGGAGGCCAAGGTGACTTACACCGACCTGACCGCGGTGGCCGTGACTTACGGCCCCGGCTTGGTCGGCAGCCTGATGATCGGCGTGACGGCGGCCAAAACGGTCGCGTTCGCGCATCACCTGCCGCTGATCCCGGTCAACCACATGGCCGGCCACATCTACGCCGCGCGGTTCGTGCAGCCCTTGACCTACCCGCTGCTGGCGCTGGTGGTGTCCGGCGGCCACACCGAGCTGGTGACGGTCAACGCGCCCGGCGAGTTCGCCATCATCGGCGACACCCGCGACGACGCGGCTGGCGAGGCTTACGACAAAATCGGGCGGGTACTGGGCATTCCCTATCCCGCCGGCAAGGAGGTCGACCGGCTGGCGCATCTGGGGCAGGACACGTTTCATTTTCCTCGGGCGATGGTCGACTCAGACGACCTGGACTTCAGCTTCAGCGGCCTGAAGTCGGCGTTCATCAACACGGTTCACCACGCCGACCAGATCGGGGAGACCCTGAGCCGCGAGGACCTGGCGGCGAGCTTCCAGGCCGCGGTGATCGACGTCTCGGTGGCCAAAACCATGGCGGCCCTCGACGCGCATCCGGTGGCCCAGCTGGTGCTGGCCGGCGGCGTTGCGGCCAACCAGGGGCTTCGCGCGGCGCTGGCCCAGGCCCTGACCGCCCGGCACCCGGACATCACGCTGATTGTGCCGCCGGTGCGGCTGACCGGCGACAACGCGGCGATGATCGGCGCGGCCGCTCACATCGAGCTGGCGCATCACCACCTGGCCGACGAGTCGCTGACCGCCACGCCGGGGCTGAACTTCCCCCGGGCCAGCGAGGCGGCACCGGCCGTTGCGAGCGGTGCAAGCCAGCCGCAGCCGGTTGCGGCGGCGACCGAAGCGCAGGCCTCGGCCGGCCGGACTCGTGCCGCCCAGGCCCCACAGCCCAAGCCTGGACAACCCGACCTGGGCCACCGCGGCGAGGTCGTGCTGCCCAAGCCCGGGCCGGTGCGGCGGCGCCGGTAATAGACGGACTAACAGCGGCCCGGTCGCACTTCGCAATGGAAGTGCGGCCGGGCCGCTGTTGGGGTCTCAGGCGCCTTGCATGTCCTCCAGCTTCAGGCTGGCGGTTTCCCAGGCGTCCTCGGTGGTCGCCACCTTGGCGTTGACGGCGTCCAGTTTCGTCTGCAGATCCTGCATCTTGACGTAATCCGTCAACACGTCCGGGGCGGTCATCTGCTTTTGCAGCGCGTCGGCCTGATCGGCCAGCTCGCCCAGCTGGTCCTCAAGCGCCGCAACCTCGCGTTCGAGCTTGCGCTGCGCCTTTTGGTCGGCCTTGCTTTGCTGGTAGTCGACCTTGGCGGCGCTGACGGTCGGCCCCGCGACCGGGTCGGCGTTCTCCTGGGCCAGCGCGAGCTTTTCGGCCAACTTCTCCTGGTAGTAATCCCAGTTGCCCAGGTACAGGTCGGCGCCGCTCGGCTCGACGGCGACGATGCTGGTCGCCAGCTGGTTGATGAAGTAGCGGTCGTGCGAGACGAACAGCACGGTGCCTTCAAAATCGGCCAGCGCCTGCTCGAGGACCAGCTTGGAGTTGATGTCCAGGTGGTTGGTCGGCTCGTCCAGGACCAGGAAGTTGTCGTGCTTCAACGACAGCTTGGTCAGCTCCAGCCGCGCCTTTTGGCCGCCGGAGAGGTCACCGACGCGCTTTTCGATGTCGTTGGCGTCGAACAGGAAGGCCGCCAGCGCGGAGCGGATGTCTTTTTCCGCCATGGTCGGGTGGTCGTCCCAGATCTCGGCGATCACGGACTTGTCCCAGTGCAGCTGGTGCTGGTCTTGGTCGTAGTAGCCGGTGGTGACGTTGGTGCCGAACCGCGCGTGGCCGGCTTTGAACGGAATCTGGCCGAGGACCGACTTGAGCAGGGTGGACTTGCCGACGCCGTTGTGGCCGATAATCGCGATGCGGTCGCCCTTGTTGACCTGGAAGTTGATCGGGCCGGCCATCACCGGGCCGTCCGGGTAGCCGACGGCGGCGTCTTGGACCTGCAGCACCTCGTTGCCCGAGGTTTTCTCGGGGCTGAAGCGAAAATGCACGGTCTTCTCCGGCCCGTCCGGCCGCGGCAGCCGGTCCATCTTCTCCAGCTGCTTGCGCCGGGCCTGGGCCTGCTTGGTCGAGCTGGCCCGGACGATGTTTTTGGCCACGAAGTCCTCGAGCTTGGCGATTTCTTCTTGCTGCTTCTCGTAGGCCTTCCACGCCAAGGCGCGGTTTTGGTCCTTTTGCTGTAGGTAGCCGGTGTAGTTGGTGGTGTAGTGAACCGCGCGACTCGGGGTCAGCTCGTAGATCTCAGACGCCACGTGGTCCAGGAAGTACTGGTCGTGGCTGACGGTGAGAATCGCGCCGGCGTAAGTCTTGAGGTAGCCCTCCAGCCAGCTGAGCGTGTCGATGTCCAAGTGGTTGGTCGGCTCGTCCAAGATGATGAGGTCGTGGTGCTCGAGCAAAAGCTTCGCCAGGGCCAGCCGCGAGCGTTCGCCGCCGGACAGCGTGTGAATCGGCATCTGCCAAGTGCTTTCCGGGAAGTTGAAGCCGGTGAGGACGCCGCGGATTTCGGCGCGGTAGCCGTAGCCGTTGGCCGCCTCGAAGTCGTGCTGCAGCTGGTCGTACTGCTTCAGCACCGCGTCGTAGTCGGCCTGGTTCTCGGCGAGCTTGGGGTCGGCAATCGCGGCCTCGAGCTCGTGCATCCGCTGCTCCTGGGCAATCTGCTTGGCAAAAATCGTCAGCATTTCGTCGAAAATGTTGCGGCTGGAGTCGAGCCCCGAATCCTGCGCCAGGTAGCCGATCGACATGTTCTTGCCGGTGGTGACCAGGCCGCCGTCTGCCGGGTCGAGTCCGGCGAGTATGCGCAGCAGGGTGGTTTTGCCGATGCCGTTGGGGCCGACCAAGCCGATGCGGGAGTTGGTCTGAACCTCAAGCGTGATGCCCGTGAATAAGTCGTTGCCGTCGAAGGTGCGGCCGACGCCTTGGGCCTGCATGATGATCATCTTATCGTTCCTTTCAGTCGTCAATAATTCCAGTTTACCATAGAAGGAATGTTCGGGTTGTGAAAAAAGTTGAGCATGACCGGTCTAGAAACTTGCAGTCTTATGAAAAAGCGGTTACTATATTTTGAGAAGCATGCTGACAATTTCACAATAAGGCATGCAGAGCTGCCGCGCTGACGCGGCCAACTTAGGAGGCATATTGATGGCTGAAACGATGATTCCCAAGGCCACGGCGAAGCGACTGCCGCTTTATTACCGCTACCTGAACTTCCTCGCGAACTCCGGCACCACCAAGGTTTCATCCACGGAGCTGTCCGAGGCGGTCAAGGTGGACTCGGCAACCATTCGGCGCGACTTCTCGTACTTCGGGGCGCTGGGCAAGCGCGGCTACGGCTACGACGTGATGGACCTGATCAAGTTTTTCAAGAAAATTCTCAATCAGGACCGCCTGACCAACGTGGCACTGGTCGGCGTCGGGAACCTCGGCCACGCGCTTTTGAACTACAACTTCCGCCAGACCAACAGCATCCGCATCAGCGCGGCCTTCGACGTCAACCCCCAGCTGGCCGGCACCATTCAGGCCGGGGTGCCGGTGTACCCGATGTCCGAGCTGGTGTCGCAGCTGCGCCAGCAGCAGATCGAAATCGTGATTCTGACCGTGCCGATCGATGCGGCCCAGGGCATCACCGATGACCTGGTGAAGGCCGGCATCAAGGGTGTGATGAACTTCACCCCGCTGCGCATCTCGGTGCCAAGCTACGTTCGGGTCCAAAACGTCGACCTGGCTACCGAGCTGCAGACGCTGATTTACTTCCTGGAACACTACGGGCCAACCCTGCAGGACACCGAGGAAGACTAGCATAAGCGAGTCGTCTCACAAAGAGGCGGCTTTTTTGCTAGGTGAGCGTTGGCGGCGGCAGGACCGGGGAGACAGGGGCTGTCACGTTGACGTAAGCGCTACAAATTGGTATATTGACCTCGATCACTAGCGGGGAGGAATGCGGCATGAGCCTAGACGGACAGCGCGGCAGTCAGTTGTTGAAACAGCATCATTCAAGCGTCAGCCTCAAGCAGCGCCACGTGCTGCGACCGGGGCTGGGTCTGGGCCGGCCCGGGCTTGCGACCAAGCCGAGCCGAACGGCGCAGGCGGTGGCCGGCCACCGGGCGACGCCGGGTCGCGCCGGGCTGGACGCGGCCCCGCACGGCCAGGGCACCAGCGGCCGGGCCACCGCGGCGACGGCGGCCACCCAAGACCGGACCACCGCAGCCCAGGCCGGGCAATCGCGCGAGGCGGCTCGGACCGACCGCAAGCGCTTGGCGGGGCACGGCGGCCAGAACGCCAGCGGTCAAAGTGGCAGCGGCGGTCAGCGCAACGGGGGCCGGCAGACCGCCCGCAACGGGCAAGGCGCCGCGCGTAACCGGGCGACTCAGGGCACAACGGGCGGGGCCAACGCGCCCCAACCGCGCAATGCCGCCAAGCAGTCGCACCGGCAGGCCAACGCCCCCCACGTGCGGATGCCAACCGAGGCCCCGACAAAACCGCGTGGGACCGCGGCTCGCGGCGATCAGGCGCGGCCCAAACCAGCGGCGCCACCGCGTGCCAACCCGACCCGGCAGCCCGGCGGCGGGATCAACTGGGGGACGCTGATTCTCGGCGTGGTCGCGATCGTGTTGCTTTGGCTTTATTTCATGGGATGAGGTGAGACCATGCAGGCATTGTGGAATCAACCCTGGTGGGTGCTGGCGCTGGTCGGCCTCCTCGTGGCGATTGTCGGCGGCGCCTTCTTGTGGGCGCTTTTCTCCCTGGTCGCACTGCCGATTCTGGCGGCCTTGAGCCGGCTGTTTCGCGGCGTCGATAACAGCACCGCCGAAAGCAGCAAGGCCTACTTGGTCGGCCGGCTCAGCCTGACGATCCCGGTCGGTGGCCTCGGCGAGGTGATGGTCGTCGGCAACGGCCGGGCCCGGCAGACCTACGCCGCTCGCGCTTACGACCCAGGCACTCGCATCGCGCAAGGTACCCGGGTCGTCGTGATCGAGCTCAAGGCCGGGGTGGCGTATGTGCAGCCGGTTCGCGATCCGGCAACGCCGCCAACGGAATAAGGGATTTTTGCAGTCCGGGCGGCGCCACCGCACCGGCCACACGCTACTAAAAGGAAGTGTCATGATGGAAAACTACTCGAGTCTGATCATCATCGGCGTCATCGCCGTGTTAATCATTTTGTTCTTTGTCTTTTTGGTCACGCACCGCAAGACGGCGTTGCCCAACGAGGTCTTGATCATCTCCGGGGCGATGATCGGCGGCAAGCACTCTTACCAAGACACCAACGGTAACAAGGTGAAGCTGATCACCAACGGCGGGGCGTTCATCCTGCCGATCGTGCAGCGCTGGGACGCCTTGTCGCTTAACACCCGCACCATCGAGGTCGCCACGCCCGAGGTTTACACCAAGGCCGGGGTGCCGATCAAGGTCGACGGCACGGTCATCCTGAAGATCGGCTCCTCGCTTGAGGAAATCGCCACCGCCGCCGAGCAGTTCCTGGGTAAGGAGGACGCGCAGATCAACGGCGAGGCCACCGAGATTCTGGAAGGCCACCTTCGCGCCATTTTGGGGACGCTGACCGTCGAGGACACCTACCAAAACCGCGAAGTGTTCGCCGAGAAGGTGCAGGAGGTCGCAAGCTCCGACCTGGCCAAGATGGGTCTGCAGATCGTGTCCTTCACCATCAAGGACATCACCGACAGCAACGGCTACTTGGACAGCCTGGGCAAAAAGCAGATTGCCGAGGTCAAAAAGAACGCGGCGATCGCCGAGGCCGAGGCCGACAAGGAGCGGCGCATCAAGCAGGCCGAGGCCGACCAGCTGGCCCAGGAAGAGGAGATCAAGCGCCAGACGCAGGTCGCCGACTCCAAACGCGCCCAGGCCGTGCAGGTCGCGGAGTTCGAAAAGGAGCAGCAGATTGCCAAGGCCCAGGCGGATCAGGCTTCGATTGCCGAGCAGATGAAGGCCAAGCAGGTCCAAAAGGAAAAAGACATCGAGCTGGCGCAAAAAGACGCAGACCTGCAGGAAATGACGCTGAATGCGACCGTGCGTAAGCAGGCCGACGCCAACCGCTACCAGGCCGAGCAGGAGGCCGCCGCGCAAAAGGCGGCCAGCATCGCCAAGGCTCAGGCCGAAGCCGAACAGGTGAAGCTGTCGGCCGAAGCGTCTGCCGAGCAGGTCAAGCTGCAGGCGGCCGCCCAGGCGGAGCAGGTTCGCCAGGCCGCCGACGCCGCGGCTCACCAAGTCGAGGTGCAAGGGCAGGCCGAGGCCAAGGCCACGGAGCTGACCGGTAACGCGACGGCGGCCAAGACCCGCGCCGTCGGGCTGGCCGAGGCCGAGGCGACCGAGAAGAAGGCCGCCGCCCTGGCCAAAATGAACGAGTCCGGGAAGCTGCAGATGGTGCTGGATGTGATGCCGGCGCTGTTTGCCGCCAACGCCGACGCCTACAAGAACGTCGATCACGTGACGCTGTACGGTCAAGGCGACGTGACCGGCCAGTCGGTCGAGAACATGACTAAGCAGCTGGCGATGATTCACCAGATGACCGGCATCGACCTGGAGCAGGTGATCAACAGCACCATCAGCACCAAGGCCGGCACCAAGCCGGTGGCCGACGCGGTGCAAAAGGCCGAGTAAGCGCCGCGGTGCGAGGCCGCGGTTCGGCCGTGGTTCGTGAGGCACGACGCTGGCCAGGCCGCGGTTCAGCCACCGGGTGAGGTACGACGTAGGCCAGGTTTCAGTGCAACGCAGTTCGAGCCGCATGTCGGCACCGGCTGAGGCACGACAAAGGCGCATTCCCAGCGGGGATGCGCCTTTGTTGATGCCGAGTGGTTCGCCGACCGGTTGGCGAGCGACGGGTGCATTCACGCGAGTCAAATTGCTTGACGACCAATTGGTCCGGTGTTAAGCTACACTCGAATGATTGTTCAAGTGCGGGGACAACGCTGTGGCCGCAGCGCTGGCACCTCTGCCGCATAGGGGAACGATCCGGAGCGCAAGCGCCTCTAGTACCCAACCCATGCCAAGCCGCAGTGTATTGCCACACGGCTTTCAAACTCAAGAGTTTTAGTGCAACCCCTTCAACTTAGGAGGAGATACCAGGGCATAGGATTTCACCAACCCACCGTTCGCACCAAGCCGGGACCTACTCGCAACGCGAGGTAGCTGCGGCCCCGGCGAGATCGGTGGTGTACCACCACGGTAAGCAGAAGCCAGAAACGTGACCAAATCAGGCCAAGGCCACCGGAACATGCGTCTTCGGTGGCTTCGGCGCGGCCGCCGCAACCCAATCGTTGCGGCGGCTTTTTGACGCGGCGCCGCTGGACGCAAAAACGCCGCCGCGATGGCCTCACGACGGCGTTTTGGGGTTAGAGCTCGGGGTTGTAGATGGTGTAGACCTGCGCGGCCGGGTTAGCGAAGTTGAAGCCGGTGTTGGCCTTGTTCTCCCGGACGTTTTGGTTGGCGATGGTCTCGGTGGCTAGCCCCAAGGCGGTTCGCAGCTTGTCGGAGACGCGCTGCAGCTCGCTGGTCGCGGGAATCTGGTAAGACGACGGCCCGGGGTAGACCCAGGCGTCGTGGCCCTGCACGTGGTCGGTCGTGACCTTGCCGGCGGCCGCGCGGTAGTTGGTGACCAAGGTGGTCAGGTCCGAGAAGCTCAGGTTGGTTCGCATGTTGCCGGAGATGGTCTTGAGCAGCCGGTCAAAATGGGTCAGCGTGTCGGTCGACAGCGCCTTTTTGAGAATCGCCCGGATTACCTGCTGCTGCCTTTTTTGGCGGCCGTAGTCGCCTTCCGGATCCTCGTGGCGCATCCGCGCGTAGGCCAGGGCCCAGGCGCCGTTGAGGTGCATCGGCCCCTTGACGAAGTGCTGGGAGCCGGTGTCCTTGTCGGTGAAGGAGAAGGGGACCTGCACGTCGATACCGCCGACCGCATCGACGATTTTCTCAAGCGCCCCCATGTTGACGGTCAGGTAGTAGTCGATCGGCACGTTGACCAAGGCGGAGACGGTTGCGACCGCCATCTTGGAGCTGCCGATCGAGTAGGCGGCGTTGATTTTTTGCATGTTGAAGTGGGTGGTACCGATCATCTTGGCGGCGGTGTCGCGCGGGACGCTGACTAGGGTGGTCTTTTTTTGCTTGGGGTTGACCACCGCGACGATCAGGGTGTCCGAGCGGCCGTTGTCGGTGCGGCCCAAGGCGCCGGAGTCCACGCCGATTAGTAGCGCGGCGAAGGGCTTCTTGTTTTGAATCGTCGGGTTGGCCTTGCTGCCAAGCGACGCGTAGGTCTTGTCGAAGGCGTACTTGGCCTGGCTGTATAGGCGCAGGCCGTACAACCCGGCGGTGACCAGAAGCGTCGACACGATGAGCAAAACGAACTTGAGCCAGGGCCGGTGCGGCCGCCCCTGGTCGTGGCGGCTGGTGCGAGTATCCATTGCAATCACTCCTTAAAGCTATTGTACCGACTCGACCGCCGCTGGGTCAGCTTGCGGCGATTGTTAACGCATCCTTAAGCTCGCCACTCAAGGCCCCGCCGGCCTAATGCGCGAAGGCGTAGATCAGCGTCAGGGCCACGGTGCCGACATGGGCGATGATCGCCGGCTGGACGCTGCCGGTGCGGTCGTACAAAAAGGCGTAGGTGGCGCCGACCAGGGTGGCGACCAGCCAGTGCGTCGGGTCACTGGCCAAGGCGAACAGCAGCCCGGCGATCAGGGCCGCCCCAACCTTGCCGGTGACGCCGGCGAGGTTGCCGAACACGACGCGGCGGAAGGTCAGCTCCTCAAGAACCGGCATCACCACCACCAGGCTCACCAGGTAGCCCGGGGCGGCCTGCACCGCCGTCAGCGTCTGGTTCAACGCCCAGCCGCCGGCGCGGTTGAACAGCAACTGCTCCAAGAGGCTGGCACCGAGCTGCACCGCCAGCACCAGCGCGATGCCGGAGATGCCCCACACGGCCCGGCTGGTGGGGCTGGCCACGCCGGCCGCCTCGATCGCGTTGGGAATCACCAGGCGGCGGTTGAACCACCAGGCGGCGACTAGGCAGACCAGCCCCAAGGCGGCCGCCAGCCACAGGCCGGCGGTTCCCCAGCGCGTCAGCCACAGGCCGCCGAGCAAGGCGACCAGGTAGCAGCCGACAATCGCGAAAGCATTTTTAACTCCTGACATCAGGCACCTCCAAGGATTTTCGTTCAGGGTCAGTATAACAGACCGACTTGGGGGTTGCATTCAGGCGGCAAACTCGTTATAGTAATGAATGTAGTTAGCACTTGGTACATAAGAGTGCTAAGCCTAATCAATTATGTATGGAGGGATTGCCTTGTTAAAACCATTAGGAGACCGCGTCGTCGTATCGGTCGTTGAGGAACAAGAAGAGACTGTTGGAGGCATTGTGCTCGCCAGCAACGCGAAGGAAAAGCCCCAATCCGGCAAAATCGTCGCCGTGGGCGAAGGCACACGCACCCCTGAAGGCAAGCTGTTGCCGCTGACCGTCAAGGTGGGCGACGTGGTTGTTTACGACAAGTACGCCGGTTCCGAAGTGAAGTACGAAGGCGAGAAGTACCTGGTCCTGCACGAGAAGGACCTGATGGCGATCGCTGAGTAGTCTGAGTCAATAATCTATCATATGAGGTGAACGAGACACATGGCAAAAGATATTAAATTCGGCGAAGACGCACGCCACGCAATGCTGGCCGGCGTCGACAAGTTAGCAAACACGGTCAAGACGACCCTTGGGCCTAAGGGTCGCAACGTCGTTTTGGACAAGTCTTACGGCTCTCCTGAAATCACCAACGATGGTGTGACCATCGCCAAGAACATCGAGCTGGAAGACCACTACGAGAACATGGGGGCCAAGCTGGTCGCCGAGGTCGCAACTAAGACCAACGACATCGCCGGTGACGGCACCACGACCGCGACGGTTCTGGCTCAGTCCATCATCCGCGAAGGCATGAAGAACGTGACCGCCGGCGCCAACCCGGTTGGCATCCGCCGCGGGATCGAAAAGGCCACCAAGGCGGCCGTTGACGAACTGCACAAGATTTCCCACACCGTGTCCGGCAAGAAGGAAATCGCGCAGGTGGCCAGCGTCTCCTCCGCCGACCCTGAAGTCGGCGACCTGATCGCCGACGCGATGGAAAAGGTCGGCCACGACGGCGTCATCACCATCGAGGAAAGCAAGGGAATCCAAACCGAGCTGTCCGTCGTTGAAGGGATGCAGTTCGACCGCGGCTACCTGTCCCAGTACATGGTGACCGACAACGACAAGATGGAAGCGGACCTCGACAACCCGTACATCCTGATCACCGACAAGAAGATCTCCAACATCCAAGATATTTTGCCACTGCTGCAGGAAATCGTGCAGCAGGGTAAGGCCCTCTTGATCATTGCTGATGATGTGGACGGCGAAGCGCTGCCGACCCTGGTTTTGAACAAGATCCGCGGCACCTTCAACGTCGTTGCCGTCAAGGCCCCAGGCTTCGGCGACCGGCGCAAGGCGCAGCTTGAAGACATCGCGATTCTGACCGGCGCCACCGTCATCACCGGCGACCTCGGACTCGACCTCAAGGACGCCAAGCTCGAACAGCTCGGCCAGGCCGGCAAGGTCACGATCACCAAGGACAACACGACGATTGTCGAAGGCGCAGGTTCCAAGGACGCCATCGCCGAGCGTGTGGCCACCATCAAGAAGCAGATTGAGGACACGACGTCCGACTTCGACAAGGAGAAGCTGCAGGAACGCCTGGCCAAGCTGGCCGGCGGTGTGGCCGTGATCAAGGTCGGTGCCGCAACCGAAACCGAGCTCAAGGAGCGCAAGTACCGCATCGAAGACGCCCTGAACGCGACCCGCGCGGCCGTTGAAGAAGGCTACGTCGCCGGTGGTGGTGTCGCCTTGGTCAACGCCCAAAAGGCCGTTGCCGCCCTCAGCGAGGAAGGCGACGAGCAGACCGGGATTAACATCGTGCTGCGTGCCCTTGAGGAACCAGTTCGCCAGATCGCCGAAAACGCCGGGCTTGAAGGCTCCGTCATCGTTGAGCGCATGAAGCACGAGGCCACGGGCTTCGGCTACAACGCCGCAACGGACGTCTGGGAAGACATGGCCGCGGCCGGCATCATCGACCCGACCAAGGTCACCCGCTCCGCGCTGCAAAACGCCGCGTCTGTCTCCGCTTTGATTCTGACCACCGAGGCCGTTGTGGCCGACAAGCCAGAACCAAAGACGGATGCCCCACAGCCAGGTGCCGGCGCCCCTGGCATGGGCGGCATGATGTAACCCAAGTTCATAGACAAGCAAGAGAAGATCGGCTGCGGCCGGTCTTTTTTTGGTTCCAGAGCGAAGAAGCGCGGGTTTAGCGGGACGGGTAGCGCAGAGGCGGCACTTGGGGCGGGTCTTGCCCCAAATGACGCTTCGAGCAGGCCGCTTCCGCGTTGCGCTGCGTAGCTCGCCGACCACCAGAGCGGCGTGAGGCGGGTTTAGCGAACCGAGTAGCGCAGCGGCGGCACTTGGGGCGGGTCTTGCCCCAAATGACGCTTCGAGCAGGCCGCTCCCGCGTTGCGCTGCGTAGCTTGACGCCCAGAGCGGCGTGAGGCGGGTTTAGCGAACCGCGTCGCGACCGGCCGGCTCGAGCCGCCCAAGTGCCGGCCGCCTGCTGCCGCCCCAAGCGCGGCGGTTTCGTGCTATACTTAACCAATATCAACCGCCGCGGTGGCGGTGAAGGGGGCATGAACGTGAATGAGGAGCAAGCCGTGAATCCGGATGAGGTGCTGGCTCAGCGCGTGGTGCAGGTGGCGTCTGACATGGTGACCGTCGACGGTCGCCGCTACGCCATCGCCTTGGATCACAAGCAGGCCTTTGACCGCGAAAAATTCGCCGCCCGTTACACCGACATCCTGGAGAAGTACGACTACATCGTCGGCGACTGGGGCTACGACCAGCTGCGGCTGCGCGGTTTTTACAACGACGACAACCGCCGGGCCAACAAGGACCAGCTGATTCGCACCCTGCAGGACTACCTGCTGGAGTACTGCAACTTCGGCTGCGCGTACTTCGTGCTGCAGCGGCTGGACGCGCCGGACAAGCCGGTCAAAAAACGCTCGCGCGGCGGCCGCAACCAAAAGCGCCGCGGCGATGCCGGCAGGCGTTCGGAGGCTACGCGTAAGCCGTACAGCGAACGCATCACCAAGAAGCCGCAGGTCACCGCTGGCAAGGCGGAAACCGTGGCGCCGCACCAACCGCGCAAGCGTCACTTCACGATTCACTCGCGCGAGACTAACGAGAAATAGGGTAGACGAAATTTTGGCATACAAAGGATACATGATTGATCTGGATGGCACGGTTTACCGCGGCCGGGAACGCATCCCGGAAGCCAAGGCGTTCATCGAACGGCTGCAGGCCAAGGCCATCCCGTTTTTGTTTTTGACCAACAACACCACCAAGTCGCCGGCGGCAGTCTGCCGCAACCTGGCGACCAACCACGACATCCACGCGACGCCGGACCAGGTGTACACGCCAAGCCTCGCCACCGCCGCCTGGATTCAGGCGCAAAACAACGGCGATGCGACCGGCAAGTCGGTGTACGTGATCGGCGAGCTCGGCCTCAAGCAGGCCATGCTTGACATCGGGCTGCGCTTCAACGACGTCGACCCCGATTACGTGGTGGTCGGGCTGGACTACGACGTCACCTACCACAAGTTCGAGTTGGCGACGCTGGCAATCCAGCGCGGCGCCAAGTTCATCGGCACCAACGCCGACACCAACCTGCCCAACGAACGCGGCCACGTGCCTGGTGCCGGCTCGGTGATCGCTTTGGTCGAGCGCAGCACCCAGCAAAAGGCGTTTTACATCGGCAAGCCCGAGGCCATCATCATGGAGCAGGGGCTGCGCCGCATGGGCCTGAAGAAGCAGGACGTGGTGATGGTCGGCGACAATTACAACACGGATATTAAGGCCGGCATCAACGCTGGCATCGACCAGCTGCTGGTGTACTCCGGCATCTCCACCAAGGCGCAGGTTCGCGCCGAGGCGGTTCAGCCGACCCACGAAGTCGACTCCCTGGCCGACTGGGAGGTGTGACATGCGCTGGCGCTTCTTGGCCCTGTGGCTGTTTCTGGTCAGCGGTGCAATCTGGCTGACGATTCTGCTGTCCTTTGCGCTGTTTCCGCTGTTCGTCCACCTCGATCACCTGCAGGACGTGGCGGGGATGGGCATGGGCAAGCTGTACCACAACTACGTGCAACTGATGGGCTACCTGCACCTGCCTTGGGAGACGCATCTGCACATGAGCGACTTTCCGGTCAGCGTTCACGGGGCCCGGCACTTTCGCGACGTCAAGCACCTGTTCTTGCTGGACATCGCGATTTGCATCGTGACCGGCCCGATTGCCGTGCGGTTTTTGGCCAAGCTGCGCCGGGTCAAGGAACGCTACCGCCTGGTGCGGCCGTTTCAGATCGGCGCCGTCGCCCCGCTGGTGCTGGGGGCGTTGATGTCGTTGAACTTCGACGCGGTGTTCGTCGCCTTTCACAAAATCATGTTCAGAAACAACGACTGGCTGTTCAACCCGGTGACCGATCCGATCATCTTGGTGTTGCCGGAGGACTTTTTCCTGGCCTGCTTCGCCTTGGCGCTTGTGGCGTTTGAGGCGCTGATGGTCTGGGGCATCGTGACCGGCCGCCGCGACGCTCGGGGACTGTGACTGGAATACTGTGACCAACCAAAAAGGCGCCGCCTGCAATCGAATGGATTGCAAGCGGCGCCTTTGGTGTTTGACCGACTAGGCCTTGCCAGCGCGGCGGGACCGCAGCGCGGTGATCAGCACTGGCACCAGCGAAACGGCGACGATGGCCAGGACCACCACGGAGAAGTGGGCCTTGACGAAGGGTTGGTTGCCGAAGAAGAACCCGGCCACGCAGCACATCGTCACCCACAGGAAGCCGCCGAGCAGGTTGTAGTGGATGAACTTAGGGTAGTGCATGTTCGACCCACCGGCGACGAAGGGGGCGAAGGTTCGCACCAGCGGCATGAACCGCGCGATCGCGATGGTTTTGCCCCCGTGCTTGTTGAAAAAGGCCTCGGCCGACTGCAGCTTCTCGCGGTTGATCAGCTTGGCAAACCAGCCGGTGTTGGCGGCGGCGAGCCCGAGGTGGCGGCCAATCTCGTAGTTGGCTGTGTCGCCGAGCACCGCCGCGGCCAAGAACATGGCGAACAGCAGCCAGATGTTCAGGTGGTAGGCGGAATTGGCGGCCAGAGCACAGGCGGCAAAGAGCAGCGAATCCCCGGGCAGGAAGGGAAAAATCACGATCCCGGTTTCGATGAACACCATGACAAACAAGATCAGGTAGGTCCAGTTGCCGAAGGTGTTCACGATGCTGACCAGGTGGGTGTCGATGTGAAGAATGAAGTCAATCAGTTGCGTCATGGCTTACTCCTTTGCGCGATTATAAGCCGTATTATACGCGCGGCCCAGGCCGATGGCGCCGGGCTTGGCCAAAGCTTAATAATTGTCGTCTTCAAGCTCGGGGTGGGCATGCGCCAGCCGGCTGGCCGCAGCCGCGGCGATCGCGCCGACGATGTCGTCCAAGAAGGTGTGGATGATGCCCGGCTCATGCGCGTTGAGCTTGGCCAGGATGCCGGGCTTGACCCGGTCGATGTAGCCGTAGTTGGTGAAGCCGATTGACCCGTAGACGTTGACGATGGCGAAGGCCAAGATCTCATCGACCCCGTACAGCCCTTCGTCCTCGGCGATGATGCTTTGCAAGGGCTGCTCCAGCTTGTTGGCCTCGGCCGCCTTGTCCAAGGCGATGCCGGTCATCACCGCGTTTTGCACCTCGCGCTTCTTCAGCACGATCAAGGCGTTTTGGGTGGCGACCTCGAGCGTCAGGCCGGGGATGAACTTGGCCTGCAGGAACATCACCAGCTCACCGATCGCCTCTGGCGTCACGCCGCGTTCCTGCAAAAGCGCGAGTGTGTGTTCGTACAATTTTGCCTCGTTAGTCATAATGCCTCCTAATGGTAGAGCTGGGTGCTGTGCAGCGCCTGCTTGCGTTCCGGGTACAGGTAGTTGAGGGCACCGGTGACGGCCGTCGGCGCCTCGCCAAAGCCGCTGGCGATCAGTTTCAGCTTGCCCGGGTAGTCGGCGACGTCGCCGATGGCGTAGATGCCGGGGATGCTGGTGGCCATCTGCGAGTCGACGGCGATCGCGTTGCCGGCAAGCTCAAGCCCCCAGTTGCGCAGCTGCTTGTTGTCGCTCATGAAGCCGTAGTTGACCAGCAGCCGGTCGACGTTCAGGGTCGCCTCGGCCGGGCCGCGGACCTCCTTGAGGGCGACGTCGATGCGGTCTGAAGCGGCGGTCACCGCATCGATCAAAAACGGTGTGTGCAGTTGAACGCTCGAGGCCTGCAGCGTTTCGACGCTTGATTCCAGGCCGCGGAACTGGTTGCGGCGGTGAATCAGGTGGACGGACTGGGCAATCGGCTCAAGCGCCAGGGCCCAGTCGATGGCCGAGTCGCCGCCGCCGGCGATGGCGACGTCCAAGCCGCGGAACGACTCGAGGTTTTTGACGTAGTACAAGACGTTGCGGTCGTCCAGCGCGGCGTCGTAGTCGACGGCCAGCCGCCGCGGCGTGAAGGCCCCGCCGCCGGTGGCGATGATCACGGCCTTGGTGTGAATGGGCTCGCCGGTGGTGGTCAAAGTGAAGCCGCCGTCAACCGGGGTAATGCCGGTGACGGCCGTGGCCGTGCGGATCGTCGGTTGAAAGTGTGTCACCTGCTGCTTGAGGCGGTCGACCAGCTCCTGGCCGGACACCCCGGGCATGCCGCCGATGTCGTACAGCGTTTTGGCCGGGTACAGGTTGCCGGTTTGGCCGCCCAGCTCGCTCAGGCTTTCCACCAGCAGGACGTCGGCGGAACGCAGGCCGGCGTAGAAGGCGGCGAACATGCCGACGGGGCCGCCGCCGATAACAGTGATTTCATAGGTGTGTTCTGACATAGTCTCTCCCCATTTCTGACTTACTGACCTAAGGTATCACATTTTGCCGTCGCATGGTAATCACGCGGCCGCTAAGGTAAAATAAGCTGAACACACATGCGTGGTGCCGGCCACCGCGCCTAAGGAGGAAATTATGTACCCACAACTCGATCTCGAACATTTTGAAGGTCCCAAGGCGGTGATGGTCACAAGCCTTGGCACCATCACCCTGGCGCTGTTTCCCGAGCAGGCCCCAAAGACCGTCGAGAACTTCATCGGCCTGGCGGAAAAAGGCTACTACAACGGGGTGACCTTCCACCGCGTGATTCCGGACTTCATGATTCAGGGCGGCGACCCGACCGGCACCGGTGCCGGCGGCGAAAGCATCTGGGGCAAGGCCTTTGAGGATGAGTTCAACCCGACCGTCTTCAACCTGCAAGGCGCCTTGTCGATGGCCAACGCCGGCCCCAACACCAACGGCAGCCAGTTCTTCATCGTCTCTAACGAACACATCAACCAGAACATGCTGGGCCAGATGCCGGGTGCCGGCTACCCGCAGCCGGTGATCGACGCCTACAAGAACGGCGGCACCCCGTGGCTGGACATGCGCCACACCGTTTTCGGCCACGTCCTGGAAGGCCTGGACATCGTCCAAAAAATCAGCAAGGTCAAGACGACGGCCGACAAGCCGAACACGCCGATCACCATCGAGTCGGTCACCATCCAAAAGTAGGCTGGTCACGTGCGATTTTTCATGTATACTATTAAGGGAAATCGAAAAACAGAAATGAAGTGTCAGCATGGAGTATCGCATCGGAGATATCATTACTGGCAAAGTCACGGGGATTCAGCCGTATGGGGTGTTCGTCCTGCTCGATGAGGACCACCAGGGGCTGATCCACATTTCCGAGTGCCAGCACGGCTTCGTCAAGGCACTCGGGGACCTATTCAAAGTGGGCCAGAGCTTGGCGGTGGTTATTTTGGACATCGACGAGTACTCGGGCAAGATTAGCTTGTCACTGCGGGCGCTTCAGCCGGCGCCGGCGATGACGACTTATCGGCATCGCAAGCATTACTGGACGAACCGGAAGTACCACACCGGGTTTGCCCCGATCGCCAGCCGCCTCGACGGATGGGTCTCGGAGTACTTAAGGGAGTTGGAGAAGGACGCGCGGTGAGCGCGTTCTTTTTTTATCCCGACCCGGTACGAATAAAATCTCCAAAATTGGCATCGCCGTTCGTGAATCACGGAACTGAATATTCATCGCCGCGCGAGCGTTCGGAAGGCATTCGGTTCTTCAATTTTTTCTGCGGAAAAGCAGATTTTTGGTTGACGTTGCGCCCCTTTGGCTGGTAAGATACTTGTTGTTGTCGAAGCGACCCACCGGTTGCTGAGCGGCGGGAATGAATAAATATTCACCCCTTAAAATAACCGTTGACAACATCGTCGCGATAAGATATACTCATTAAGTTGTCTTAACGACAAGGTAGTCCTTTGAAAACTGAACAAAGTTTCGTAAATGTGATAGGGCTTTTCTTAATTGAAAAGAATTAAACATTGCGAAGTCAATTCGCTAGTAACAACAAATCGAGCTATTCAAACAGCTCATATTACATGA
>NZ_BAAGBJ010000006.1:0-179098 GCF_054785075.1 Lacticaseibacillus suihuaensis
GCTACTGGAACGACTGGTTCAACGCGATGCTGTACACCGACAGCCCGAACGTGACACCGCTGCAGTACCTGCTGGTTAAGATTCAAAACAACATTCAGATGCTGACCCAGCAGGCCGCACAAGGCGGTTCCACCTTGGCCGCCGGCTCGGAAATTCCGTCTGAAGGCATGCGCTTCGCCGTCGTTGTTGTCGCCACCTTGCCAATCGCCTTGACGTACCCATTCTTCCAGAAGTACTTCGTCAAGGGCATGACCGTCGGCGGCGTCAAGGGCTAAGCCCCAAAGACCATGCGCCATGCGGCTTGCTTACCCGCACGGTTGTCGCACAGGCGGCCCTCACCGCCTGGCCGGCGCAATCAGTCAATCCGCACGGCTGTCAAGGCCTGGCTCGCCCCCCTCGCGAGCGACCTGCAGCTTGTGCCAAGACATCAGGACCACCGAGGAATCGGTGGTCTTTTTGTGTGGCGCAAAGCCGGATCCATGCCTGGGCGGCGGCCCGGTGCGTCAACCCTGCGGTGGCCGTGCAGCGGCGTGACCCAACAACGCGGCATGGCCGGGCAGGTGTCCGCGGTCGGCGACCGCTGTGGCAATTCCGCGGCGATAGCGGTTTAATTAAGGGGGAGGTGGTGGCTTGGAATACTTCTGGTACCGGGCTTCGGCGACGCACGCCGAGCTCAACTTGACGGAGTGCGGGTATCAGCCCTGCACGGTTCTTGATCACTACCGCTACCAGGCGGGGCAGGCCTACGTGTTTCATTACGTGCTGAGCGGCAGCGGGGCCGTCACCATCGATGGGCGGCGGCGAGCCTACCACGCCGGGGAGTGGTTCTTCTTCAAGCGGGGGCAGCTGGTCGATTACGGACCGGACGCGGCGACGCCTTGGACCTACGCCTGGGTGGCGGCCTCCGGGAGCCTGGTGGATGAGCATTTGGCCACGCTGACGCAGGCGGCGCTGGCCGCCTTGCCCGAAGCGAAGGCCGAACAGTGCGGCCGGGTCCTGACGACGGTGGCGGCGGCGTGTCGGCCGGACAACGGCCGGGAGCTGGCGCGGCTGGCGGCGCTTGCGAGTTTTTTGGATGTGCTGAGTGCGGCGGTGGCGCTGCCGCCTCAGTCGCCGGTACCGGCGCCTCAGCAACAGCGCATCGACGACACCCTGGCCTTTTTGCACACGCATTACCAAGAGCCCCTCACTGTGGCGGGGCTGGCCCAGCGGGTCAACGTCAGCCGCGGCTACCTGACCAAGCAGTTCAAGGCCGCCTTGCACGTGTCGCCGCAGCAGTACCTGCAGCGGCTGCGACTGGCCCGGGCCATCCAGCTGCTGGAGACGACCGCGATGCCGGTTCAGGCGGTGGCCGCGGCGTGTGGCTACCCGGATCCGCTGTATTTTTCCACCCAGTTCAAGCGCGTCTACCGGCAATCGCCGCGAGCCTACCGCCGCGGCCACAGCGAAGGCGGGGGAGCCGGTTAATCGCACATCTTACCAGGCCGCGGCCTGGTTTTTTGGTGGCGTCGCGATCCTAGGTTGCGGCCGGTCGCTTGAGGTGACATTTTTCCATGTTTGAGTGTCTGTTTTGCGATATGCTTCCGTGCGTAAGCGCTATACAATAGGCGAGAATACGTGAAAGGTGGCACAATCATGACAAAACGCGACTTACTCGAAGATCCCCAGGCGCTGAGCGAAAACACCGAACCGGCCCGGCCGTACGTCATTCCTTACCCGACGGCGGCGGCCGCCCGAGCGGCCAAGCACCGCGAGGACTCCCCCCAGTTCACCAGCCTGGACGGCGACTGGGACTTCGCCTACCTGCCGGACATCTCGGCGCTGAGCGAAGACTTTTGGCGCAATGGGCAGCTGGCGACCACGGCGGTGCTACCGGTGCCTGCGACCTGGCAAAACCACGGCTACGATCACCACCAGTACACCAACGTCTCCTACCCGATACCCTACCAGCCGCCGTTCGTGCCCGACGCCAACCCGGCCGGCTACTACCGGCGCGACTTCACGGTGGCGGCCGGCGATGCCAGCTGGTACCTGAACTGCGAGGGCAAGGACTCGGCGATGTACGTCTGGGTCAACGGCCAGTACGTCGGCTACGACTCCGTGCCTCACGCCAACAGCGAGTTCGATGTGACGGCCTTCGTTCACCCGGGGACCAACACGCTGGCCGTGCTGGTGGTCAAGTGGTCGGTGGGGACCTACTTCGAGGACCAAGACAAGTTTCGCACCAGCGGCCTGATTCGCAGCGTCTACCTGCTGGCGCGACCGCAAGACCACGCCACGACGCTGAACTGGCACACCGAAGTCAACGTCGCCCAAGGCATCGGGACTTTAGTGGTCGACGCTTACGCGGGTCCGGCGGCGCAATACGCGTTGTACGATGCGGCCGGCATGCAGGTGGCGGCCGGTACCTGGGCGGTCGGCATCGCGATTGAGGTGAGCGACTGCGCCTTTTGGAACGCGGAGCATCCGGCCCTGTACCGGCTGGTGGTGGTTGCCGGCGGCGAGGCGCTGCCTTTGGACGTCGGGTTCCGGCAGTGGACGCTTGAGGCCGGGGTGCTTCGGCTCAACGGCCAGGCGGTGAAGCTCTACGGCACCAACTACCACGACTCCGACCCGCGGGTGGGAGCGGCGGTGACGCAAGCGATGCGGCACCGCGACTTGGTGTTGATGAAAAAGCACCACTTCAACGCGATTCGGACGTCGCATTACCCGAAGTCGCCGGAATTTTACGCGCTGTGCGACCGCATGGGTTTTTACGTCGTCTCCGAGGCGGATGTCGAGTGCCACGGCACAGGCGACCTTTACGGTGCGGCGTCTGACATCAACCAGCTGGCGCAAGATCCGACTTACGCCAAGCTGATTTTGGACCGCGAGCAGCGCATGGTGGCGGCCAACCGGCTGTTCACCTGCATCTTCTGCTGGTCGATGGGCAACGAGTCGGGCTCCGGCGAGAACTTCGCTCAGGCGATGCGCTGGGTTCGCCAGGCCGATGGCACCCGGCTGATTCACTACGAGGGGCTGTCGGCGGCCGAGGCGGCGACGCCGGAGCAGACGATGGGGCTGGTCGACGTGTACAGCCGCATGTACGAAAGCCCGGCCGGCTGCCAGACCTTCTGCGACCGTTACCCAAAGCTGCCGTTGATGTTGTGTGAGTACGCGCATGCGATGGGCAACGGCCCCGGCGGCGTGGCGGTGTACGACGAGCTGATGCAGCGCTTCGACAACTTCATCGGCGCCTTCGTCTGGGAGTGGTGCGACCACGCGATGCTGATGGCAGACGGCAAGCGGCTTGGCTACGGCGGCGACTTCGGCGAGTTCCCGGACGCCGGCAACTTCTGCATGGACGGGCTGGTTTACCCGGACCGGCGGCCACACACCGGGCTTTTGGAGTACCAGGCGGTTCACCTGCCGATTGGCCTGACCACGGTGCAAAACGGTCAGCTGGTGTTGCACAACCGGCTGGACTTCACCGACGGCGGGGCCTATGTCGGCTACTGGCGAGCCAGCGTGGCCGGGGTCCCAGGGCCGTGGCAGGCGCTTGACCTGACCGGCCTGGCGCCTCACGCCACCAAGGCATTCGCGGTGACGCTGCCTGCAGTCGCCGGGCTTTTGAGCGTCGAGTGGACGCTGGGCGAACCCGGCGCGGCGGCGCCTTTGGCAGACGTCGGCATTCAGCAGCGGGTGCTGCAGGATCCGCCTTGCCAGCTGCCGGCCTTGGTCCCAAGCACCGCCGCATTGACGGTGGCCCAGACGGCCAAGGCGGTGACGGTCAAAGGCCTCGGCTTCACCTATGTGCTCGACGCCTTCACCGGCACCTGGACCACGCTTGAGCAAGGGGGCCACCAGTGGCTGCAGGCGCCGATGGCCTGGCAGCTGTGGCGAGCCCCGATCGACAACGACCGCGACTTGGCCGACTCCTGGCGAGCGGCCGGGTACGACCGCGTGTTACCACACCGCGACAGCTGCACGGTGTCCCAGCGAGACGGCGCGGTGGTGATCACCACCAAGCTGAGCCTGACCGCCGTCAAGGTGCAGCCGCTTGCCGCCTTGACGGTGACCTGGACGGTGACCGCCAGCGGTCAGCTGCGCGGCACCGTTCAGGTGACGCGCGGCCAAGCACTGCCGGAGTGGCCGCGCTTTGGGCTGCAGCTGATGCTCGATTCGGCGGTTGAGGCCGAGTACCTGGGGATGGGCCCGATGGAAAGCTACCGCGACAAGCACGAGGCGGCCCGACTCAACTGGTTCACCACGACGGCCGCGGCGAACTTCGAACCTTACGTCAAGCCGCAGGAGAACGGCAGCCACTACGCCACCCGCGAACTGGCGGTGACTTCCGCCAACCACCGGCTGCACGTCGGCTTCGGGGCCCCGGCCAGCTTCTCCTTGCTGCCTTACACGGCCGCCCAGCTGACGGCCGCCCAACACGACTGGGAACTGCCGGTTGCAACCGCCGCGGTGCTGAGCCTGGATTACGCGCAAAACGGCATCGGCTCGGCCAGCTGCGGTCCGCGGCTGCCGGAAGGCGAGCGGTTCACGGCAGAAACGTTCTCCTGGCAGCTGGCGTTTGACTTCACCACGGTGGTGGCGCCATGACGCCGGCGCAACTGGCCGCCGTTCGGCCGAGTCCTCGCCAGCTAGACTGGCAGCGGCTCGAGTTTTACGGTTTCGTGCATTTTGGGATGAACACCATGACCGACCGGGAGTGGGGCGACGGGACCGAGGACCCGGCGTGGTTCAACCCGGCGCAACTGGATTGCGACGCCTGGGCGGCCGCGCTGAAGGCGGCGGGGATGCGCGGCGCGATTCTGACCTGCAAGCACCACGACGGCTTTTGCCTGTGGCCCAGCGCCTTGACCACTCACACAGTGGCCAGCTCGCCTTGGCAAGGCGGCCACGGCGACGTGGTCAAGGACTTCGCCGCGGCTTGCCAGCGGCACGGCCTGAAGTTCGGTGTCTACCTGTCGCCTTGGGACCGCCACGAGCCAAGCTACGGCTCGGGGGCCGCCTACGATGACTTTTACGTCGGGCAGCTCACCGAGCTGTTGACCCACTACGGGCCGGTGTTTGAGGTCTGGTTCGACGGGGCCAACGGTGAGGGGCCCAACGGTCGGCGCCAAAGCTATGATTGGGCGCGGTACTATTCGGTGATTCGGCGGCTGCAACCGGCGGCGACCATCGCGGTGTGTGGTCCGGATGTGCGGTGGATCGGCAACGAGGCCGGCGTCGCGCGTGAGGCGGAGTGGAGCGTGGTGCCGGCGGAACTACAAGACGCGGAGAAAACGGCCGCGGCCTCGCAGCAAGCCGACACGCCGGGGTTCTCCCGCCGCTTCAACTCCAGCCTGCCGGATCTTGGCAGCCGCGCCGCTTTGGCCGACTACGATGGTCCCTTGGCCTGGTACCCGGCGGAGGTCGACACCTCCATTCGCCCGGGTTGGTTCCACCATGCGGCCGAAAATACCCAGGTGCGAACGCCGGCCGAGCTGTTTGACCTCTACGCGGCGGCGGTTGGCGGCAACGCGAGCTTCCTGCTCAACGTGCCACCGCAAGCGGATGGCCGGCTGTGCCCGGTGGATGTGGCCAACCTGGCGGCGCTGGGGCGGCGATTGACGGCGATGCAGCGCAGCGACGTCGCTGGCCGGGCCGCGGTGACGGCCTCAAGTTCTGCGGGACCGACTGACGGCGCCGCCCCGGTTATTGCGTCTGTGAACGCGCCGGAACCGGCCGCTGCCGCAAGCACCGCATTGGCGGCCGGCGCCGCGGCCTGGCAGGCGGCAGGCGGCGACGCACAGCCGACGGTGACTTTGACCTGGCCGCGGCCGGTGACGTTTGACACCGTCGCCTTGCAGGAGGACCTGACGCTGGGCCAGCGCATCGAGGGCTTCACCATTGCGGTGCAGACGCCAGCCGGCTGGCAGCGGTGGGGGTCCGGCCAGACCATCGGTGCCAAGCGGCTGGTGCTGGGGCAGCCTTGCACCACCCGGGCGGTGCGGGTCACTTTCACCCAGTTTCGCGCGGCACCGACGCTGTCTTACATCGGAACGATGACTAGAGGAGCAGACGAATGAAACCAAATATTGTGTTGATCGAAGTCGACCAGATGCGGGCGGATTGCCTGGGCATCAACGACCCGACCGGCTTTGTCTCGACGCCGGTTTTGGACGACATGGCCCGAGCGGGGTACAACTTCGGCCAGATGTACTCGGTCACGCCCAGCTGCGTTCCGGCCCGGGCGGGGCTGTTGACCGGGCTGAACCCGGCCCACACCGGTCGGGTGGGGTACGAGGACTTGATGCCTTGGAACTTCGCCCAGACGCTGCCGCAAAGCTTCAAGGACCGCGGCTACCAGACCGAGGCGATCGGCAAGATGCACGTCTACCCGCCGCGCAAGCGCCTGGGCTACGACCACGTGGTGCTGCACGACGGCTACCTGCACGTCGAGCGCAAGCACCAGCAGCCTTACGTGGGGAATTTTGAAAACAGCGACGACTACCTGGCCGACCTGCACCGTCAAGGCGGTGACCGCGACTACATGGACGACGGGCTCAACTGCAACGCCTGGGACGCGCGGCCGTGGCCGTACCCCGAGGATCAGCACCCGACCAACTGGATCGTCAAGCAGGGCATCGACTTTTTGAAGCGGCGCGATCCGACCTGCCCGTTTTTCCTCAAGCTGTCCTTCGACAAGCCCCACGCGCCGCTGGACCCGCCGCCGTACTACTTCGACATGTACATGCAGCGCCTCAAGGACCACGCGCTTGACCTGCACATGGGCGACTGGGAGCGGGTGCCGGACCAGCCGCCGGCCCTGGAGGCCATGCAGGGCAAACTGCGCGACGACGACGAGCGGCGCATGGTGGCCGGCTACCTCGGGCTGATCTCGCACCTGGACCACCAGATCGGACGCTTCTTGACCGCCTTGGTGGAAACCGGCGAGTTCGACCACACGCTGATCTGGTTCGTCTCCGATCACGGCGACCTGTTGGGTGAGCACGGGTTCTTCCGCAAAATGATGCCGTACCAAGGCAGCGTTCACGTGCCGAGCTTCCTGTACGATCCCGGTCACCTGCTGGCGGGAACGCCGCACCAGATCGACGCGCAGGTGGTTTTGCAGGACCTGTTCGCCTCCCTGGTTGACTTGACCGGCGGTGAGCCGGTGGCGACGGACGGGCAAAGTGTGCGGCCGCTGATCGAAGGAAAGGCGCCGAAAGCGGCCGGCTCGCGCCTGGTCTTTGGCGAACACGCCTACTGGGAGTGGTCGGCGCAATTCGTGCTGCAGGCCGGCATCAAGCTGATCTGGTTTCCGTGCCAGGACCGCTACCAGCTGTTCGACCTCACCAAAGACCCCGACGAGCAACACGACGCGATTGGCGATCCGGCCTACGCCGCGACGGTTGCGGCGCTGAAGGCGGCCTTGGCCAAGCACCTGGTCAACCGCGAGGAGGGCTTCGTGCAAAACGGTCAGCTGACCCGCCGCACCTCTGAGCAGTGCCAGCCGACGCTGGCCTTCGTACGGCGCCAAAAGGAGGCGGAACATGACTGATCGCATTGCCGCTCGCCTGGTCTCTTGCATGACCAAGGTGTTCCCAGACCAGGCGCCGGCGCCGCTGACCGCTGGCCTGACGGTGCTGCAAGGGGAGGTCGCAGCGGTGCAGGTGGCGGTGTCGGCCACGGCGCTTGACGGCACCTTCGCGACGGTTGCGCTTGAGGCGACGCCGGCCGCGGAGGTGCTGCAAGTCGGCCTGGTGCCGGCCACGCTGGCCAAACGCCCCGACGCGCAAGGCGACCCGGGCTACCTGAGAACCGCCCCGGGGCTGTTCCCCGATCCGCTGGTGCCGGGCGACCTCCGCGCGTATCTCGGCCAGTGGCGAGCCGCCTGGCTGCGGCTGGACACGGCGGGATTGGCGCCGGGCCAACACCAGTGGCGCATCGGAGTCCGGGTCGGGGATGAGAAGACGCCCCAGCAGGTGCTGACCGTGAACCTGACCGTCGCAGCGGCCGCGGCGACCCCGCCGGCGCTGTGGCATTCCGAGTGGTTCCACGTCGACGGGCTGGCCAACTACTACCACCTGACGCCTTACGAGCCGGCGCTGTGGGTGCGGATTGCCGAGTTCGTCGGTTTTGCGGTCAGCCGCTGTGGCATCAACACGCTTTTGACTCCGCTGTTCACGCCGCCCTTGGACACCGCGGTCGGAACCCGGCGCCTGAACGTGCAGCTGGTCACGGTGAGCGAGCCTGAACCCGGGCGCTTCACCTTCGATTGGGCCAACCTGCGCCGCTGGTGTCAGCTGTGCCGGCGCCTCGGCGTGGTCAACCTGGAGCTGCCGCCGCTGTTCACCCAATGGGGGGCCGAACACGCCCCGAACATCCAGGTTGCCGGGGCCTGGCGCTTCGGCTGGGCCACTGCCGCCACCGATCCGGATTACGTCGCCTTTCTCCACCAGCTGCTGCCGGCGGCCAGAGTGGTGATGGCCGAGTATGGCTACGACAACGACCACCTGTTTTACCACGTGTCCGACGAACCCGGGCCGGCGCAGATGGCACAGTTCGCCGCGGCTCGCGCCAGCGTGGCCGACTTGTTCGCTGGCTGCCGGGTGATGGACGCGGTGTCGTCGCTTGCGCTGCACGAGAGCGGCCTGGTGCCGCTGCCGGTGGTCGCCGACGACGCGCTTGAGCCGTTCCTGGCCGCCGGGGTCTCGCCGTTGTGGGCCTACTACTGTTGCAGCCAAGGCGACCGGGTCCCCAACCGCTTCTTCGCGCTGCCGAGCTTTCGCAACCGGGTGATGGGGACACTCTTGTTCGTCTTCGACATCCCGGGGTTCCTGCACTGGGGCTACAACTTCTACAGCGCCGCCTTGAGTACCCATCCGGTCGACCCCTACGCCGTCACCGACGCCGCCGGCTTCTTCCCGGGCGGCGATCCGTTCCTGGTTTACCCGGGGCAAAATGGACCGGAGACCAGCATTCGCAACGAGGTGCAGATGATGGGGCTGGCCGACCTCGCCGCCTTGCAGCAGCTGGCTAGCCGCATCGGTCGCCCGGCGGTGCTTGCGATGATTGAACAGGCGGCCGGCCAGCCGCTCAGCTTCACGGCTTACCCGCAAAACGCCGCGTGGCTGGACCAACTCCACGCCGCGGTGGCCAGGCGGCTGGCCCAAGGCTGAGCGACATTGGAACAAGCACGTGAGGGTCGGCCGCGGGTCGGCCCTTTTCACGTGGCTGACTTATCCACCTGTGGGTAAGTCTGACCGGCGCGTGGTTTTGCACCGGGAAAACGGGGGATATGTGGCTAACACTGGGGATAACCCGCGGGTTAGCCACAGCTGGGGCAGAATTAGGCGAGAAAACGGTGGACAATGGCCGTCAAAGTGATAGGCTTAACCACAATTCAGAGTGCGAAAGGTGGTTATCCACATGCTAATTCCCATCACCGATTACGACGCCGACCCAACGGCGGTGATCGCCCCCAACCGCGGCGAGGGCTTCGTGCTGCCGGCCAAGATGCTGGCGGCCTTCGTCAGCGACGACAACTTCGCGGCCTTCTTGGCCACGCGGCCGCACCGGCAGGTTGGCGAATACCTGACCATCGCCAAGCACTACCGCGTGTATGCGCTGGCGGTGGGCGACCAGACCATCGGCCTGTGCCAGATGCCGCTGGGGGCCCCAGCCGCCGTTCAGCTGCTGGACTTCCTGCTGGGCTACGGGGCCCAGGTGGTGGTGGCCATCGGCTCCTGCGGCGTTTTGGTCGATGCCCCGGAGAATCAGTTGATGGTGGTGACCCAGGCCCTGCGCGACGAAGGGACGTCTTACCACTACCTGCCGCCGGCGGCCAGCATCGCGCTGGATCCGGCGCTGGCCGCTCACCTGCTGCGGGTCTTGGGGCCGCGCGGCAAGGCGGTGGGGACTTGGACCAACGACGCGTATTACCGCGAGACGCCGGGTAAAATCGCCAAGGCCAAGGCGCAGGGCTTTGAGGTGGTCGAAATGGAATGCGCCGCCATGGCCGCCTGTGCGGCCTTTCGCGGGGCCAGGTTCGGCCAGATCCTGTTCACCGCCGACAGTCTGGCCGCCATTGACGCCTACGATGATCGCGGCTTCGGGGTCGCCTCGCAGCTGCCGGCGCTGGCCGTCGGGGTTGAGGCGCTGCGGCAGTGGCCGGCCGACGCGTAGGCAGCACCGGCGCGGCGGGACTCGGTTCGCTAAATGTGTCTGGCTGTGCCCTGGGTCGTCGGGCTCCAGGCCGCTTCGCGGGAGCGGCTAGCTACGCCGCGTCACTCGAGGCCAAACCCGGGCCTCAAGCGCCAGCCCTACGCTAGCCGTCCCACTCAACCCGCGGCCTTCCGCCCTGGGTTGACTCTTGCCCCTCTGCCGTTGTACTTTGGACCGTTTTCAAGTAAAATAGAGGGTGAACTGGACAGAATAGAGGTGTTAGGAATGAGCACATTAGATCAAACCGTCCACTTTGATTTTCCGGACAACAACCCGAAAAACGTCCGTGAGACGTTAGAAACCGTCTACCAATCCCTTGAGGAAAAGGGCTACAACCCAATCAACCAAATCGTGGGTTACCTGATTTCAGGCGACCCGGCTTACATCCCGCGGTACAAGGACGCCCGCGCCCAAATCCGCAAGTACGAACGCGATGTCATCATCGAGGAGCTTGTTCGTAACGCGCTGGGCAAGGAGAAAGACTAGATGCGCTTAATGGGCTTGGATGTGGGCTCCCGCACCGTCGGCATCGCGCTGAGCGATCCCTTGGGCTGGACCGCACAGGGGCTTGAGATTATTCGAATCAACGAGGACAAGGACGACTACGGGCTGGACCGCGTCGCCGAAATCGTGGCGCAGTACGAGGTCACCGAGTTCGTCGTCGGCCTGCCCAAAAACATGAATAACACGCTGGGGCCCCGGGCCGAAAAGTCCCAGGCTTACGGCGAGATGCTCAAGGCTCGCTTTGGGTTGCCCGTTGATTTCACCGACGAGCGGCTGACCACCGTTGAGGCATCGCGGATGCTGATCGAAGAGGCCGACGCGTCGCGCAAACGCCAAAAGCAGGTCATCGACAAGCTCGCGGCGCAGATGATTTTGCAAAATTACCTGGACCGCAGAAGCCGGTCCTGACGGAGGCTATCATGGCAGAAGAGAACAACGAACACTTGCACCCAGGCGAAGACGAGCAGCTGATCACCCTGATCGACGATAAGGGCAACGAGGATCTGTACCAGGTCCTGTTCACCTTCGACTCCGACGATTACGGCAAGAGCTACGTGCTCTTGTACCCGCAAGGCGCAAGCGAGGACGAGGAGCTTGAGATTCAGGCCTTCTCCTTCACGCCCGACGAGAACGGCGACGCCAGCCAAGGCGACCTGTTCCCCATCGAAGACGACGACGAATGGGCGATGGTCGAAGAGGTGCTCAACACCTTCTTGGCCGACGAGGACGACGAAGACAACGCGGACTAATCGAAAAAGGCTTGCTCACCGGGCAAGCCTTTTTTGACCGCCAACGCGCCGTCAAGGCAGTGGTCGCCTGTGCCGTCGGGCGGCCGCTTTGGTGCGGTCTGATTAAGGGTGTAATTTTTGCTCAAGTCGGGCATAATAAAGACAGTGGACAAAGAGGTGAGGAGAACAATGACACCGAATAAAGAAGACTATTTGAAAATGATTTTTGAGTTGGGTGGCGACACGGCCTTGATCTCCAACAAGCAGATTGTGGCGGGGCTGACCGTCAGTGCGGCGTCGGTGAGCGAAATGATCACCAAGCTGGTCGAGCAGCACTACGTCACGCACACCCCTTACCAAGGCATTAAGCTCACCGCCAGCGGCCAGCAAAAGGCCGCGATGCTGGTGCGTAACCACCGGCTGTGGGAGGTTTTTCTGGTGTCGTCTCTCGGCTATCCCGTCGACGCGATTCACCAGGAGGCCGAAAAGCTCGAACACGCGACCACGCCGGACATGGCCGACCGGCTGGCCAAGATGCTGGGCAAGCCCCAGTACTGCCCCCACGGCGGCGTGATTCCCGATGAGGATGGGCATTACCTCGACCAAAGCCGCGTCGCCTTGGCCAGCCTGGCCGTCGGCGACCACGGCCACATCGAGCGGGTGGTCGACGAGGCCGCGGTAATCGATTACATTTTCGGCATGGGGCTGCACATTGAGGACCACTTTCAAGTGGTGGCCAAGGATGCGCGAACCATCACGCTGCACCAGCGTGAAACCGGCAAGGACCTGCCCGTTGAACTGGGCCGGGCCTCGCACATTTTCGTTGAAGTTCAGGAGTAGGAGTTAACAATGGCTGAAGAAACCGCTGCTGTCATCATTTTGTTCGGGGGGTCCGGCGACCTCGCGCAACGCAAGCTCTATCCGGCGATGTTCGGGCTGTACAAGCGCGGCATCCTGGCGCAACACTTCGCCGTGATCGGCACGGCCCGGCGGCCTTGGACCGATGCCCATTACCGCGACATCGTCGTTTCGGCCGTGGCCGGCGACAACGACCACGACCAGGCCGTCGCCTTCGCCGAGCATTTTTACTACCAGTCCCACGACGTCACCGACGCGGCGCATTACATCACGCTCAAGGAGCTGGCCGCCAAGCTCGACGCCAAGTACGACGCGGCCGGCAACCGGCTGTACTACATGGCGATGGCGCCGACGTTTTTCGCCACCATCGCCAGCCACCTGAAGTCCGAGGCGCTTTTGACTGATAGCGGCTTCAACCGCTTGGTGATTGAAAAACCGTTTGGCCACGATTACGCCAGCGCCAAGGCGCTGAACGACTCGATCACGGCGACCTTCGCCGAATCCCAGATTTTCCGCATCGACCACTACCTGGGCAAGGAAATGGCGCAGGCCATCATGGGGCTGCGCTTCGGCAACCCGATCGTCAAGGCGCTGTGGAACAAGGACTTCATCCAAGACATCCAGATTACGCTGGCCGAGGCCGTCGGGGTCGAGGAACGCGCCGGCTACTACGAAACCGCCGGCGCGTTGCGCGACATGGTCCAAAACCACGTGATGCAGCTGGTCGCCTACCTGACCATGGCCGAACCGGCGGCGCTTTCCGCCGCGGCGGTTCACGAGGTCAAGGCCGAAGCCTTCGCCAACCTGCACCGCTACACCACGCAGGAGGCCGCGGCCAACTTCGTGCGGGGGCAGTACACGACCGCCCAGATTGCCGGGGCGACGGTGCCGGGCTACCGCCAAGAAGACGGGGTGGCGCCGGCCTCCATGACCGACACCTTCGTTGCCGGGCGCATCACAACCGATGCCCCGGCCCTGGCCGGCGTTCCAATCTACGTGCGAACCGGCAAGCGCCTGACCCGCAAGTCGACGCAGGTCACCGTGACCTTCAAGCCTGGTACCCCGGGGCTGTTCGGGGCCCAACCCGCCGCTCACTTGACCATCTACATCGAGCCGACGCAGGGCATTACCCTGCAGCTCAACGGCAAGAAGCTCGGTCAGACCAACGACCTGACACCCGAGAACCTGGACTTCCGCCACGACAAAAAGGCCGCCCAGGCGGCGCCTGAGGCCTACGAGCGGCTGATCGAGGACGCCTTGGTTGGCGATCAGACCAACTTCAACCACTGGACGGAGTTGGCCGCGACCTGGCGCTACATCGATGTCATCTTGGCCGCATGGGCCAAAGACGACACGATGCCGACGTACCCGGCCGGCACGATGGGCCCCAAGGCTGCCTTTGAGCTGCTGCAACAGGACGGCCACGACTGGTTTTGGCAGCCGACCCGAATTCAGATGGCGGATTAGCCGCTTCATTGACGAGGTGCTGCGCATGGCGATGCGCGGGGCCTTGTTTTTATCTTGGCCGGTCGGCGCCACTCGCCAAACGGGTTCCCCGCGGCAACGCGGGAGCGGCTAGCTACGCCGCGTCACTCGGGACCAGGCCCGGGTCCCAAGCGTCACGACTAGGCTACCCGTCCCGCTAAATGCGCCGCGTTCCACCCTCTAAACGGGTTCCCCGCGGCAACGCGGGAGCGGCTAGCTACGCCGCGTCACTCGGGACCAGGCCCGGGTCCCAAGCGTCACGGCTAGGCTACCCGTCCCGCTAAATGCGCCGCGTTCCACCCTCTAAACGGGTTCCACCGAGCATCGCCGCCGCGGCCAGCTTGGACCAGCACTCGAAGCAAGGACCGCTTCAAGCACCGGTCCCACGCTGGCCGGACGGCTAACCGCTCGGTTCCACCCTCTGAAACGGGTTCCCCGCGGCAACGCGGGAGCGGCTAGCTACGCCGCGTCACTCGGGACCAGGCCCGGGTCCCAAGCGCCACGGCTAGGCTACCCGTCCCGCTAAATGCGCCACGTTCCACCCTCTGAAAGGAGTTTCCCATGCTCGAGCTACCGATGAAAAACGACACGTCGCGCAAGATTATTCACGTCGACATGGACGCCTTTTACGCGTCCATCGAGGAGCGTGACGATCCGCGGCTGCGCAGCCGGGCGTTGGTGATCGCCCACGACCCGCGAACCACCGGCGGCAAGGGGGTGGTGACCACCGCCAATTACGTGGCCCGGCAGTACGGGGTGCATTCGGCGATGCCGGCCAACCAGGCGCTTAGGTTGGTGCCGCGGCGGCTTTTGACCTTCAAGGCGCCGGACTTCACCAAGTACCGCGCGGTGTCGGCGCAGATTCACGACCTGTTCCACCAGGTCACCGACTTGATCGAGCCGGTAGCGCTGGACGAGGCGTACCTCGATGTGACCGGCAACACCCAGTTTCGCACGACCATCGCGCTGGGGCTGTGGCTGCAAGATCAGATTCGCCAGGCGACGGGGCTGACCAGCTCGATTGGGTTGTCGTACAACAAGTTTTTGGCCAAGGAGGCCTCGGAGTACAACAAGCCGCAGGGCCGCACGATCATTTTGCCCGAGCAGGCCCAGGCGTTCCTGGACCGGCTGCCGATTGCGGCCTTCCGCGGGGTGGGGGCGAAAACGGCGCCGCAGCTGGAGGCGCTGGGCATCACCGACGGCTACACGCTGCGCCAGTTCAGCCAGGAGGCGCTGATCACCCGCTTTGGCAAAATGGGCCTGGGACTGTACCAGCATGCCCGGGGCGTGGACAACCGCCCGGTGCTGGTGCGAACGGCCAAGTCAATCGGCAAGGAGCGAACGTACCAAAGCGTGCTGGCCGCCGAACCCGCGGTCAAGCGCGAGCTCGAGCGGCTCGCGGCACTGGTGGCCGAATCGTTGACCAAGAAGCAAAAGCACGGCAAGACGGTGGTGCTGAAGGTGCGTGACGCCGACTTTGTCACCCAAACCAAGCGGCTGACCCAAGACACGTACTTCGAAGGGGCGACCGCGATCGGCGCCGCGGCGTGGCAGCTGTGGCAGGGCCTAGACCACCGGCCGGAGCAGGTGCGGCTTTTGGGCATCACCTTGACGGCGCTTGATCCGCAGCAGTATGAGAACATTGACTTACAACTGTAGCAATACAGACAACGAAATCGCCGCAGTCTGTGGTATACTCAAGAAAAGACTGTATAAATGGAGCAAACATAATGGCGACTAAACATGAACAGATCCTCAACTACATCGCGAGCCTCGGGGTCGGGACCAAGATTTCGGTGCGAACCATCGCCAAGCACCAAAAGGTCAGCGAAGGCACCGCCTACCGCGCGATCAAGGAGGCCGAAAACACCGGCCTGGTGTCCACCATCGAGCGAGTCGGCACGATTCGCATCGAGCAAAAACCGGTGAACAACATCGACTCGCTGACGTTCCGGGCTCTACTCACGCTGATCGACGCCAAGGTCCTCGGCGGTTCCGCGGGGCTCGACAAGAAGCTGGACAAGTTCGTGATCGGCGCCATGACGCCTAGCGAAATGACCCGCTACATCACCAAGAATTCGCTGGTCATTTTGGGCAACCGCGAGGACGCCCAGCAGGCGGCGTTGCACAATGGCGCGGCGGTTTTGATCACCGGGGGCTTCATGACCTCCGACGCGGTGATCGCCCAGGCCAACGCCGCGTCGTTGCCGGTGATTCAGACCAGCTACGACACCTTCACCGTTGCGACCATGCTGAACCGGGCGCTGTCCGATCAGGCGATCAAGCAAGACATTTTGACCGTCGCCGCGATTTACACCCCGCTTGAAGAGACCTGCACCGCCAACGTCACCGACACCGTCGCCGACTTCACGCGGCTGCGCGAGTCCCGCGCCGACTTCGTCTTGCCGGTGATCACCGGCAACGGGCGGCTGGTGGGGATGGTCACGCCCAAGCTGGTGGCCGGCAAGAAGGCGACCACCCCGCTTGAACGCGTGATGGTCAAAAACCCCCAGACGGTGCGGCCGTACCTGAGCGTCACCACCGTCGGCCACACCATGCAGGGCAACGGCCTGAACGTGCTGCCGGTGGTCGACGACGACTGGCAGCTGCTCGGCATCGTCACCCGGGCCAGCGTGTTCGCCAGCCTGGCGGATCTGGGCTCCGATTCGGTCGGCACCACCATCGCCGACACGGTGGCGGCCCAGCTGGAGGCGGCCAAGGTGCAGCCGGACGTGGGGGCGGCGTTTGAGCTTCACACCACGCCGATGATGACCAACAAGCTTGGCACCCTGTCGTTCGGGGTGATGAACGAGGCGATCAACACCGTGGTCACCCACTACCTCAACGAGAACGGGCGGCGCAACGTGCTGATCGAGCAGCTTTCACTGCACACCTTCCGGCCGATTCAGCTGGAGTCGACGGTGCTGATCACGCTGCGGCCGCTGGAGATGACCCAGCACGAAGGCTCCTTTGACATTGAACTGCAGACGGACGGGCTGCCGGTTGCCAAGGCAATCGTCACCTGCCAGCTGTTAGAAAGGAATTCACGATGATCCAAGACCAGATTTTGCAGGCGATTCAAGACTACGACACGATTATCATTCACCGCCACGTCAACCCGGACCCGGACGCCTTGGGCAGCCAAGGCGGCCTGGCCGCCGCCATCGCCGCCGGTTACCCGGACAAAAACGTCCTGCTGGTCGGCGGGGCGGTCGGCAACCTGGATTGGCTGTCTGCGATGGATGAGGTGGCGGATGCGACCTACGAAGGGGCCTTGGTTATCGTGTGTGACACGGCCAACCAGCCGCGGGTGTCCGACCAGCGCTTCTTGACCGGCGCCAAGCTGATCAAAATCGACCACCACCCCAACGACGACGCTTACGGCGACTTGCAGTGGGTGGTACCAGCGGCCAGCTCGACCTCGGAGCTGATTTTTGATCTGATCCAGCAAAGCGACAAACTGACGCTGGACACCGCCGCCGCCCGGCTGCTTTACGCCGGCATCGTCGGCGACACCGGCCGCTTCTTGTTCAACAACACCAGCCCCCACACGCTTCAGGTGGCCGCCACGCTGATTCAGGCCGATTTTGACCCGACGGCCCTGAACAACCGGATGAACCAAATCACTTTCGCCCAGGCCAAGCTGCAAAGCTACGTGTTCACGCACATGACCGTCACGCCGGCCGGCGCCGCGTGGGTGGTGATTCCCCGCCGCGTGGTCGAGGCGCTCGGCCTGACCTCAGATCAGGTTCACGCCGCGGTCGGCACCCCGGGGCGGCTGGGCGAGGTGATCGCCTGGGCGATGTTCGTCGAGCAAGTCGACGCGCCGTACCGCGTCAACCTGCGTTCCAAGGGGCCGGTGATTAACGAGCTGGCCAAGGCCTTCGCCGGTGGGGGCCACCCGCTGGCCGCCGGCGCCAAGGCCCAAGACCTCACCGAGGCGGCGCAGATTCAACACGCGCTGGATGCTTTGGTTCACGACTATAAGGAGACCATGAATGCCTGATTTTACCCAGTTTCACCTCAAGCCCTTCCTGATGCAAGGGCTTGCCGACATGCAGATCAAGACGCCGACGCCGATTCAAGAGCAGGTGATTCCCGCCGTCCTGAAGGGCCAAAGCGTGATCGGCCAAAGCCAAACCGGCAGCGGCAAGACCCACGCGTTCCTGCTGCCGCTGCTCAATGGTATCGACACGACCAAGGACGCCGTGCAGGTCGTCATCACTGCGCCGTCCCGCGAGCTGGCCACCCAGCTTTACACCGTGGCCACCCAGCTGGCCGCGGCCAACCCGGACCTGCGCATCCACAATTACGTCGGCGGCACCGACAAGAGCCGCCAGATCGAAAAGCTCGGCAACCAGCAGCCGCACGTCGCCATCGGCACCCCGGGCCGCCTGCTGGATCTGATCAAGGCCCAGGCGCTGAACGCCCGGACCGCCCACACCTTCGTGGTGGATGAGGCCGACATGACGCTTGACATGGGCTTTTTGGCCAGCGTCGACCAGATTGCCGGGGTGTTCGGAGAGGACCTGCAGATGCTGGTGTTCTCCGCCACCATTCCGGCCAAGTTGCAGCCGTTTTTGAAGAAGTACATGGCCCATCCGCTCGAAATCGTGATCAAGCCCAAGACCGTGATTGCCGACACCGTCGACAACCAGCTGGTGTCGGTCAAGGGTCAGGATAAAAACGAACTGATCTACAAGCTTTTGACCATGGGCGAGCCGTTCCTGGCGCTGGTCTTCGCCAACACCAAGACCACGGCCGACGCGATTCACCGCTACCTGACCAACCAGGGCCTGAAGGTCGCCAAGATTCACGGCGGCATTCCGCCGCGTGAACGCAAGCGCGTGATGAAGGAAGTCGCCGACCTCAAGTTCCAGTACGTCGTCGCGACCGACCTGGCGGCGCGAGGCATCGACATCGACGGCGTCTCGCTGGTGATCAACGCGGAGATTCCCAACGACCTGGAGTTCTTCATCCACCGCGTCGGCCGCACCGGCCGCAAGGGGCTGCCCGGTACCGCCATCACGCTTTACGCCCCGGGTCAAGAGGCGCAGATTGCGGAGCTCGAACACCTGGGCATTCACTTTACCCCGAAGGCCTTCAAAAACGGCGCCTTGGTCGACTCCTACGACCGCAATCGGCGCCAGGCCCGCAAGCCCAAGACCGAGGAGCGCAGCCTGGCGATTCGCGGCTTGGCCAAGAAGGAAGCCAAAAAGAAGATGCCCGGCTACAAGAAGAAGATTCAAAAGGCCGTGGCCGAGGAGCGGCGGCGCAACAACAAGATCAAAAAGCGCGAGGAAATGCGTGCGACCCGCAAGAAGAACAAGCAAAACTGACGCAGGCGGCGCGGTGAGGGGACTCGCCGCGCCGTTTTGGGGTGAGCGACCGGGCGGCGGTGCAGGCAGCGGGGTGAGCGACCGGCCTGTGGTGCAAGTAGCGGTGTCCACATCGGGCGGCGGTGGCGAGCCGGCGGCCGCACCGGTAGAGGAGAGGATTAGACAATGGCAGAGTTAACCTTACTGTTCCCCGAGTGGAACGCGCTGGACGACAAGGCGCGGCGCTTCGCCGCCGCGCAGCTGGGGCGGTATTTTCTGAGCCCGTTGCTGGCGGTCGATGCAATCGAGCCGGTCACCGTCACCACTTTTGGCCAAACGCTCAACACCTTCGATTACCTGATTGCCGGTGAGTGGTTGCGCTTCGTGCCGGGGATGCCCGACGTGGCGCTGGGCGTCACCTGGCCGCTGGCGCCGCAGCTGCAGGCCATCGGCACGGCGCTTGGGTTGAACCAGGCGGCCTGGGAGAACCACCTCAGCCCGGCCGGCCGCTTCGACCTGCCGCCGATGCTGGTGGCCCGGACGCCGATTGCCAGCAAGCTCGAGGTGATTGGGCAGCTGGATTTCATCACCGGCAAGTTTCGCGGGGACCTTTTTGCCTACGCCAAGCTCGGCGGCGCCGTCGCGGCGCTGCTGGTGCCGGGGCCGGACGGCAGCCTGCCGCCGGTGATCGAAACCGAGACGCTGCGGCTGCGCCAGGCCAGTGCGACGGCCTACCAGGTCGCAATCAAGCACGACTGGGACGCGGCCCAGCTGAAGCAGACGCTGGGCGGCCACGGCTTCGCGCTGGCCAACGAGCGGGAGTATGAGTACCTGATGGGCGGCGGCCGCCACCGGCTGTTCGCTTGGGGTAACCAGCTGCCGGAGGACTTGAACTTCGTGCCCAACCGCTTCGGCCTGACCGTGCCGCTGCGCCGCCCCGGTAGCGAGCTGATCGATGGCGACTGGGCCAAGAGCCGGGCGCTGACGGCGTTGCCAAGCGGCCAGGACCTGCTGGCCCTGTCGCCGTTTTACCGCGCCACCCCGGGGCCGTTCGCCAGCACCCAGTACCGCAAAATCGTGCGGATTGCGCTGTAGGTGAGGACCGGGCCAAGGCGCGGTGCCACGGGACTCGGTTCGCGAACCCCGCCTTGCTGCGCCCTGGTTCGTCGGGCTCCAGGCCGCATCGCGGGAGCGGCTAGCTCAGGCCAGACGCTGGGCCAAGTTCAGGCCCAACGTCTAGCCTCACGCTACCCGTCCCGCTCACCCGCGGCCCTACGCCCTGGTTCGTCGGGCTCCGCAAGGCAACGCGGGAGCGCATAGCTTGGGTCGGCCCTTGGGGCAAGTACACCCCAAGCACCAACCCAGCGCTATGCGTCCCGCTAAACCCGCCTTGCTGCGCCCTGGTCTGGTTGACACGCCGCTTTCAACAACGTACAATTAGCGCGTTAGGATATGCAAGCCGTCCAGCTTCCCATCCAGAAAATGGGGCAGTGCTGGGAGCCCCGTGGTCTGGGCGGCTTGTGCTCCCTGATACGACAATTTCACAACGTAATTAAGTGGTAAACGATGAACATCGTTGCAAACAAGGTGGTACCGCGCGCAAGCGTCCTTGGATTGCAGCGGTGTCTTTTTGTTTGCCGGCCGCCTCGGCGGCTGAAGGAGGACACATGAAACAACTGAGCAGTGCCGAAATCCGGCAGATGTTCCTGGATTTTTTCAAGGAAAAGGGCCACGACGTTGAGCCAAGCGCTAGCCTGATCCCGGTCGATGATCCCACCTTGCTGTGGATCAACTCTGGGGTGGCGACGCTGAAGAAGTACTTCGACGGCAGCGTGGTGCCGAAGAACCCGCGGATTACCAACGCGCAAAAGTCGATTCGCACCAACGACATCGAGAACGTCGGCAAAACGGCCCGGCACCTGACCTTTTTTGAAATGCTCGGGAACTTCTCCGTCGGCGATTACTTCAAGCCCGAGGTCATTCCCTGGGCCTGGGAATTCCTGACGTCCGACAAGTGGCTGGCGCTTGACCCGGCCAAGCTGTACGTCACCGTCTACCCCAAGGACCTCGAGGCCAAGCGCATCTGGCACGAGGTGGTCGGCCTGCCCGAGAGCAAGATTTTTGAAGTCGAGGACAACTTCTGGGACATCGGCGAAGGCCCATCCGGCCCGGACTCCGAGATTTTTTACGACCGCGGCCAGGAATTCAACAACGTGGCCGAAGACGACCCCGAGAACTACCCGGGCGGCGAAAACGAGCGCTACCTGGAGATCTGGAACATCGTCTTCTCCGAGTTCAACCACCTGCCGGACGGCCGCTTCGTCGAGCAGCCGCATAAGAACATCGATACCGGCATGGGTCTGGAGCGGCTGGTGTCCGTGATTCAAAACACTAAGACCAACTTCGAGACCGACCTGTTCATGCCGATCATCAAGGCGACCGAGCAAAAGAGTGCCGGCCGCAAGTACGGGGCCAACGCCGCAGACGACGTGGCGTTCAAGATCATCGCCGACCACGCCCGGACGGTCACCTTCGCGATCGGCGACGGCGCCTTGCCGTCCAACGAAGGCCGCGGCTACGTGCTGCGCCGCCTGATTCGCCGCGCCATTGTCAACGGCAAGAAGCTGGGCATCGACCACGCCTTTTTGTACGAGCTGGTGCCGGTGGTCGGTGAGATCATGAACAGCTACTACCCGGAGATTCTGAAGAACCAGGCCTTCATCCAAAAGGTCATCCACTCCGAAGAGGACCGCTTCCGCGAAACGCTGGATGCCGGCATCGCGCTTCTGGACTCGACCATCGCCGAGTTGCGCGACCAGGGTCTCAAGGTGATTCCAGGTGCCACGGCCTTCAAGCTGTTCGACACCTTCGGCTTCCCGGTTGAAATGACCGCGGAAATCGCCACGGATGAGGGCTTCACCGTTGACATGGCTGGCTTCAAGGCCGACATGGAGGCGCAACGCGCCCGGGCCCGGGCGGCGCGGGGCGACGCGCAGTCGATGGGCAGCCAGGACAAGGTCTTGATGGACATCAAGACGCCAAGCAAGTTCACCGGCTGGACCGACCTTGAGGACCAGGCCAAGCTTGAAAACATCATCGTCGACGACGCGCAGGTTCAGCGCATCGAGGCCGGCACGGCGCGGCTGTTGTTCGACCAGACGCCGTTTTACGCCGAAATGGGCGGCCAGGTCGCCGATCACGGCGAGATCCTCGACGCAGACGGCGTCGTGGTCGCCAAGGTGACCGACGTGCAACACGCACCGAACGGCCAGAACCTGCACACCGTCACGGTTGAAAACACGCTGGAAGTCGGCGCAATCTACAAGCTGAAAGTCGATGTGGAGCGGCGCAAGAAGGTGTCGATGAACCACACCGCGACTCACCTGCTGGACCAGGCGCTGCGCGAGGTGCTGGGCGAACACACGCACCAGGCCGGCTCCTTGGTTGAGCCGGAGTACCTGCGTTTTGACTTCACCAACTTCGGCCAGGTGACCCCGGAGCAGCTGCGCCAAGTTGAACTGCGGGTCAACCAGCAGATCTGGCGTCAGCTCCCGATCACCTGGGAGGAAATGCCGATCGAAGAGGCCAAGAAGCAAGGCGCCATCGCGATGTTCGGCGACAAGTACGGTGACGTCGTGCGGGTCGTCTCCATCGGCGATTACAACCGCGAGTTCGACGGCGGGACCCACCCGACCAACACCGCGGCGCTGGGACTGTTCAAAATCACCGGCGAAACCGGCATCGGCGCCGGCACTCGCCGCATCGAGGCCGTGACGTCCAAGGAGGCCTACGATTTCCTGACCAAGCAGCAGGACCTGCTGGCGGCGACGGCGGCCGACCTGAAGCTCGACCAGGTGACGGCGGTGCCGCACAAGGTTGAGGCGCTGCAGGCCGACCTCAAGGCCAGCCAGAAGGTGGTGGCCGGCCTGCAGGCGAAACTTGCGGCCCAGGCCTCGGCCAACCTGTTCGACACGGCCGAAACGGTCGGTCAGTTCACGCTGATCGCCAAGGCGGTCAAGGTCGCCGGCATGAACGAGCTGCGTCAGCTCGGCGACACCTGGCGCGACAAGGCGGCCTCGGATGTGCTGGTGCTGGCCACGGCCAACGACGGCAAGGTCAGCCTGCTGGTCGGTGCCAGCCCGGCGGCGATCAAGGCCGGCGTCAAGGCCGGCGACCTGATTAAGGCGATTGCCCCGGCCATCGGTGGTGGCGGCGGCGGCCGGCCGGACATGGCCCAGGCCGGCGGCAAGAAGCCGGAAGGCATTCAGCAGGCGCTGACTTTGGCCAAGGACACCCTGGCGGCCAAGTAGCACCGCAAAAAGGCGCGAGCGACTCGAGTTTTGAGCTGCTCGCGCCTTTTGGTTGGCTGACCGTATTCGCAGGATGTTATTTATTTACACAAAATTTACCTAACATTTACACTGGCGTAATGGTAATCCCGGTCGTCCGGTGTTATTCTATTGCCGTAGAATTCGACAGCGCCTCTCGGCTCGCACGGCCGAAGCGCAGCTCAAGGCAGTCTACGGTGACTATCATTCTCATCTGATGAACGTCGACCTATGTCGACCACGTCCGCGGCGTGAGCGTCTAGCGCTGGAGAAATTCGCGCAAAAGAAAACAGCCCTGGTTTGACTCCAATGACCCGCAACTGCCAGTTCCACCACAGTGCGTAACACCAACTGAATCGGTTCTACCCGTCGGCGGGGGCAGTCTGCCCTGCCGGCGGGGCGGTTCTTCAATTCAATATCAATCGGGGTACGGCGGGGCGACCCGCGGTACCCTTTGTGTGCTACAAGGATGCGGAGGATCGCCGCGGTCGGCCGCCGGCACCCAGCGCAAAAGACGCGCCATTCCAATCGCGGAATGGCGCGTCTTTTGCGGTTAATGCCAGAGGAAGCGGTTGACGGTTTTGGCCACGCGGTGGTTGAGCCGCAGCAGGCCGTGCCGGGCGTCCCAGCCGAGGAATTCCTTTTCGCGGTAGGACCGCGCCTGCTTACCCAGCAGGAAGCGCAGCGAGCGGGAGCTGGCGTTGAGAATCTTGCCGTCGGAGTGGCTGCCGTCCTCGAGGTTGCCGTAGAGGTTCAGGATGTCGACCTGATCCTTGGGGAACACATGGCGCAGGTTGATCGCGTCTTGGTAGGGCGGGGCAATCCAGTGCGGCCGCCCGTCCGGCAGCAGGTGGTTGGGGTGCTGGCCGCGGTGGCGACCCGGGATCCCGTCGAAGTTGCCGGCAATCGCCGCGTATTTTTGCAGCTGCGGCAGGCTGCGGTCTTGGCCGTAGTGCAGCTCGTAGAACAGCACGGCGGCGTTACCCAGCGAGTGGGCGACGATGTTGAATTTTTGCATCCCGTACTTGCGCTGCAGCGCCACCAGCACGTTGTGAAGCCAGTTGACGATGCGGTCGTAGCGCAAGGTGCGGTTGTTTTTGAAAACGATTTTGACCAGCGGGCGGCGGGTGGCCTTGGGCCAGCGACCGCGCAGGGTGACGTGACCGTGGCGGGACACGGTGGCGGTGATGACGGTGTGGGCCTGGTCTTCGACTTCGGCCTCGTGCATCAGGTAGTCCATCGAGCGGGGACCACCGAAGTGACCGTGCAGGTACAGGGTAGCCGGTGCCCGCGTGGCCGGCACGGCTTCGGCGGGTCGGACCCCACCGAACAGCCCGAGGCTGAGCAGGACGCCGATTAGCAAGAATTTCCACTTCATTGGTCTACCACCGTCCCTTCACCATTAATCATAGCACCGGCCGGGTGAAAACTCGGTGACAGTGACCTAACAGAGTTGTCACCTGGGGCTTAAAGGAAGCTTAAACCGCAGGGACCGACGGGGCGGCTATAATGAAGCCAACGTCAAGAAGATGCAGTGGGAGGAATTGGCTATGAAGCTTAGATTATTGGGGTTGCGGCTGATGCTGGTCGCGGCGATGGCGGTGGTGGCACTGTTCGCCTTTGGCCTGTTCCCGCACTATCCGGGGCTGCTGTTGGCCCAGTTTCACAGACCGGTGGTGGCCTGGGTGTTCACCGCCGGTCTGTGGCTGACGGCGGCGGCCTTTGCGACCGCTGCGGTGGTGGCGTGGCGGCTGCTGGACGTCATCGACCGGGCCCAGGCGTTCAGCGCGGCGGCGGTCAGCGGCCTGCGCCGGCTGAAGTGGGCGGTGGTCGGCATCGCCGCCGGGCTCGCGCTGCTGTTGCCGCAGATCTACCAGGTGGCGGATGCGACCGATGCGCCGGGGCTGATGGTGATTGGACTGGCCATCGTCGCGCTGCCCTTGATGGTGGCCGTGTTCCTGGCGGTTTTGACGCGGCTTTGGCTCATCGCGCTGGGGTACAAGCAGGCAGCCGGCGAGGCGGGAACCCTCAACTAGCAGCGAGACGCGAGGTTACCCGTCCCGCTAAACCCGCCGGCTTCCGCTCTGGTTCGTCGAGCTCCGAAGCGCAACGCGGCTGCGTCCAGCTACGCCGCAGCCCTCGGGACCAAGCCCGGGTCCCAAGTGCCACGGCTAGGCTGGCCGAGTCGCTAAATACGCGCTTCTCCGCTCTGGTTCGTCGAGCTCCGCGGGGCATCGGCAGCTAAGGCCGTCACCTGGGCCAAGTTCGGCCCAGGCGCCAGCCTTACGCTGGGCGGTCGCCTAAACGCCCCGCTCCGCTCTGGTACCAAAACAACGCCCGGTTCATGCAGGAGGCTGCATGGGCCGGGCGTTGTGGTCTGGTTATAAGGCGACATGGTATTCTTCGAAGAAGTCGGCGAGCGGCCGTAGGGATTGGCCGTCGTACTCGGCGAAGAAGGCGGCGAGGTCCTTCGGGCGGCTCAGCGCCTGGTTGGCATTGTAGTTGGCGCTGACGGTTTCAATCAGCTTGCCGTCCTCAATCGTGAGCTCAAGCTCTTCCACCGGCAGGCCGCGCTTGTCGGTGATTTTGGCGTCGATCAAAAACGGTGAGCCGGCCGCGGTGGCCTCAAGCGCCGCCTGGAACGCGGCTGGCAGCTCGCTGCTCTTGGTGACGGTGACGCTCGGGACGCCCATTGCCTGGGCGATGGCGGCGAAGTCCTGGTCTTCGATGAAAATCCCGGAGTGGGTTCGCATCGCGATGTCGTCTTGCTCGGACTTGATGAAGTTCAGGCTGGCGTTGGACGTCACGATGTTGATCACCGGCAAGCCGTATTTTTTTTGCGTGATCAGGTCCTGCATCACCATGGAAAAGGCGCCGTCTCCGGAAATGCTGAAGACTTGGCGGTCCGGGAAGCTGAGCTTGCCGGCAATCGCGCCGGGCAGGCCGTAGCCCATGGTGGCGAAAAGCGCGGAGATTGTCCACTTGTTCTGCGGGGTCAGCTCAAGGAAGCGGAAGGCGTTGATGATGTTGTCGCCGACGTCGATGGCGAATACGGCGTCCGGGTCCTTGACCTTGTTGAGCTCGCGGTAGACCGCCTCGAACTCTAGCGGATCGCTCGGCCGCTCGCTGAGCTGGCGCAGGTAGTCGCGCCAGTTGCGGTTGGCCGCCACGGCCGCCTGGAAGTACGGCGACGGCGCGACCGCGGTGCTTTGGGCCAGCGCCGCGTCGACGAACGCCGTCGCATCCGACCACACCCCGTAGTCCAGGAAGTGGTGGCGGCCAAACTGCGCCGAATCGATGTCGATCTGGACGAACTTGAATTCGTGGGTGCGGTACACCAGGTTGGCGAACGGGAAGTCGGCTCCAAGTGCGATCACGAGGTCGGACACGGCGAAAATCTCGTCGGCGGCCTTCATCGCCGCACGGTTGGCGTAACCTAAGTTGCCTTCGTAATCATCCGGCACCAGACCCTTGGCCAGGCCGGTCAAAACCAGCGGAATCTGGAGCTTCTTGGACAGCTCAACCAGCTTCTGACCGCCGGCGCCGATGCCGCGGCCGACGTGGATCACCGGCCGCTTGGCGGCCTTGATCATCTCAAGGACATGCGCGACCTCTTCTTCAGTGGCCACCGGCAGCGGCCGTGGCTTGCGGTCGGTCGGCGACACGCTGCTGTAAGGGGTGTCTGGGATCGGCTTGTAGCCGAAGTCGTTGGGAATCACCACCACCGCCACGCCCTGGTGCTTGTAGGCCTCGCGGATCGCCTTGTCGACCACGTACGGCAGGCTCTCCGGCGTCATCACCAGCCGGTTGTACACCGCGACGTCCTCGAAAATCGGGTTCTCGGCGAACTCCTGGAAGTAGTTGTAGTTCATGTTGGTGCTCGGCACCTGGCCGATCAAGGCGAGCACCGGTGCGTGGTCCTCACGCGCGTCGTACAGCCCGGTCAGCAGGTTGGTCGCACCGGGGCCGGCGGAGCCGAAGGCAACGGCGATTTTGCCCGTCAGCTTGGCGTCGGCGCTGGCGGCCAAGGCGCCGACCTGTTCGTGCCGAATCTGGATGTACTTGAGGCGTTCGCGCTCGGCGTCCAAGGCGGCCATGGTCGAGTTGAACGAGCCGCCGGGGTAGCCGTACACGTGGTCGACGCCCCAGGACTCGATGACGCGAAGCATTGCAACGCTTGCAGGAACTGTAGAGGTGGTGGTCATATGGATTCGCTCCTTTATGTTGTGGTCAATTATCACGCTTAAAATGTATCACACAATGAAATCGGTTGCAACACTTTTTGTGCGAAACGGTGGCGACGGCAGGCAGGCGCTGGTACAGTTCAGTAAACGCGGTATGCTATAATCTACTTATAATGTTAAAGAAAAGGAGCCTGCAATGTCAAAATATCTCAACCGGTGGTGGGTCCGTGGCGCGTTGATGATTCTCGCGTTGGAGCTGATTGCCATTGCCATCAACTTGTTTTACGCCCCGCACGGCGTGGCCCCGGGCGGCGCGACCGGGATCGCAATCCTGGTGCAGGAGGGCTTTGGCGTCAGCGTCGGGCTGACCACCCTGGTCGTCAACCTCGCGATGCTGGTGTTGGCCTGGTTTTTCCTGGACCGCGCGACCACGCGGCGCATCCTGTTCGGCAGCCTGGCCTTGCCGGTGCTTTTGGCGCTGACGCCGCAAGCGCTGGTGGTCAAGGACCGGCTGCTGGCCGTGATCGTCGGGTCGGTGATTTTTGCCATCGGGGTCGCCGTCAATTACCGGCTCAACGCCTCGAGCGGTGGGACCACGGTGCCACCGATGATCCTGCAGAAGTACTTCAAGATGAAGCCGGCTGTCGGGCTATTTTTGGTCGACATGGTGGTCTGCCTGTTCAACATTCCGGTGTCCGGCTTTGAGGCCTTCGTGCTGGCGATGTTTGCCGTCGGGCTGACCTCTTTGGTGATGAATTACGTCGAAACCGGCTTGGACCGCAAAAAGGCGGTGTACGTGATGAGCAACACCGCGCTGCCGCAGCTCGAGGAAGCCTTGGCCGTGAGCGACCACGGCCTGACCATCCACCAGGTGATCGGCGGCCACTCCGGCGAGCCGCGCGAGATGCTGATGGTGGTGGTGGAGCAAAGCGATTACCAGCAGCTGCTCGATCGCATCCACCAGCTTGACCCCCACGCCTTCGTGTTGGTCACCGAGGCCACCGAGGTTCACGGCGGCAGCCTGACCTGAGGCCGACCACGCAATCAACTGAACGAACCCAATTCGAATCATCCCGCGTCACCGTCTCGCACGGTGGCGTTTTTTCGTGGCCGCGACTTGCGGCCAAATTTGTGACAAGTCACGAGCTGATTTCTGGTGTTTTGGCGGTGAGGCTCGCACACTGGAAAAGGTAGCGTGTGTCGGTGCCTAGACAGATGATGACTAGACCGGTGCCACTTTCAGGCGCGGATTCATTAAGTTTTTGCTCGCGCCAGTTTAAAGATTCAATTTTCGGATAACGGTGTTATAATCCGGATGTAAGCGTTAACAAGAATGAGGGGTGAGGACATTGACGGAATCCTTGACGGACTGGGCGTACCTGTTTGACCGCGGGGAGGATTTTCAAAGCTACCGGCGTTTTGGGGCGCATGAGGTGGCGCCGGGGCGGTGGCACTTCTTGGTGTGGGCGCCCAACGCGGCCGGCGTGGCGATTGTCGGCGACTTTTCGGCGTGGCGGCCGCAGCCGCTGGCGCCGCTTGGGGCGACCGGCTGCTGGGAAGGGACGTTGACCGCCGAATTCGGCCAGCTGTACAAGGTGCAGGTGACCGCGGCGGATGGCAGCGTCGCCACCAAAATCGATCCGTTCGGCTTCGCGTTCGAAAAGAAGCCGGGCACCGCGGCCAGGTTGTCGGGACCACCGCAGCGCGACTGGCAAGACGCCGCCTGGCAGGCGCGGGTGCGACGGCGCGTGGGGCAGCCGCAACCGCAAAACATTTATGAGCTGCACCTGGGCTCCTTCAAGCGCCACGCGGATGGCGGCTACCTGACCTACCGCGAGGCGATTCGCGCGGTGATTCCCTACGTGCGAAAGATGGGCTACACCCACATCGAGCTGATGCCCCTGATGGAGCACCCGCTGGACGCGTCTTGGGGGTACCAGCTGATGGGCTACTTCGCCCCGACCAGCCGCTTTGGCAGCCCGGCCGATTTTTTGGCCTTCGTCGATGCGGCTCACCAGGCGGGACTCGGGGTGATCATGGACTGGGTGCCGGGGCACTTCATCCGCAACGCCGATGCCTTGGCGACCTTCGATGGCACGGCGACCTTCGAGTACCAAGACCCGCACCGCGCCGACAACGTGCGGTGGGGGACGTGGAACTTTGATCTGGGCAAAACCCAGGTGCAAAGCTTTCTGATCTCCAGCGCGATTTTCTGGCTGGTGCATTGCCACCTGGACGGGCTGCGGGTCGATGCGGTGTCCAACATGCTGTACATGGATTACGATGCCGGCAAGGAGCAGGACCGCAACCGCGACGGCGGCCGCGAGAACCTGGAGGGCCGCGCCTTTCTCGAGCGGCTCAACGGCGTGGTTCAGGCGACCAAGCCCGAGGCGCAAATGATCGCCGAGGAAAGCTCGGCTTACCCGCAGGTCACCGCGCCGCTGCAAGACGGCGGCCTAGGCTTTTCGGCCAAGTGGAACATGGGGTGGATGAACGACACGCTGCGCTATTTTGCCATGGAGCCCTACGCCCGGCGCGACCACATCGACCTTTTGACCTTCTCCTTCGTCTACATGCACGACGAGCGCTTCATCCTGCCGTTCTCCCACGACGAGGTGGTGCATGGCAAGAAGTCGTTGATGCACAAGATGCCGGGCGACCGCTACAACCAGTTCGCCAACCTGCGCGTGATGTTCGTCTGGCTGATGACCCATCCGGGCAAAAAGCTCCTGTTCATGGGCGGCGAATGGGGCCAGTTCCTCGAGTGGCGCGACTGGAGCGCCTTGGAGTGGGTGGATCTCAACGACCCGCTGAACGCGGCGATGCAGGTGTTCACTCGCACCCTGAACAAGCTGTACGTCAAGACCCCGAGCCTGTGGGTCGATGACCAAACGCCGGCCGGCATCACGGTGACCATCGGCTCTCAAAACGACGTGCTGAGCTTCATCCGCCACGGCCTGAGCCCCGAAGACGACCTGGTGGTGGTGATGAACCTGCTGCCGGAGGAGCGGCAACACTTTGCGGTGCCGGTGCCGCAGACCGGCACCTACACCGTGCTGCTGAACACCGAAAGCCAGCACTTCGGCGGGACTTGGGTGCGGCTGCAACGCACCCTGCACAGCCGCGACAAACCGGCGTACGGCCAGCCGGCGACCGTCGACGTCGTGCTGCCGGCGATGGGCGCATTGCTGATTGCCCCAAAGGCGTGACCGCGCCGGCTGACGCGCCAAACGCGTTCCCCGAGGCAACGCGGGAGCGGCTAGCGACGCACGGCGGCCTGAAGCAAGGACCGCTTCACCCCGCCGCGCTAGGCTACCCGTCCCGCTAAGGACGCCTCGGCTCACGCTCTAAACGCGTTCCCCGAGGCAACGCGGGAGCGGCTAGCTCGGGTCGGAACCGGAAGCACAACCCGCTTCCCGTCCCCACCCTACGCTATCCGTCCCGCTACGGCGCCTCGGCTCACGCTCTAAACGCGTTCCCCGAGGCAACGCGGGAGCGGCTAGCTCGGGTAGGAACCGGAAGCACAACCCGCTTCCCGTCCCAACCCTACGCTACCCGTCCCGCTAAGGACGCCTCGGCTCACGCTCTTACTCGAAATGGAGGGACCAACATGGTTACAGAGATGTTAGGGATGATTCTGGCCGGGGGCCAAGGAACCCGGCTGGGCAAACTGACGAAAACCACCGCGAAGCCTTCGGTGCCGTTCGGTGGTCGTTACCGCATTATCGATTTCACCTTGAGCAACCTCAGCAACTCCGGCGTCAACACGGTTGGCGTGATCACGCAGTACCAGCCGCTCGAACTCAACCGCCACGTCCAAAACGGCGCGGCCTGGGGGCTCAACGAACGCGGCGCCGGCGTCACGATCCTTCAGCCTTACGCCTCAAGCGAAGGCGAGAAGTTTTTTGAGGGGACGGCCCATGCGATTTACCAAAACATGGCCTACATCGACTCCTACAACCCGCAGTACGTGCTGGTGCTGTCGGGTGATCACATTTACAAAATGGACTACGAGCGGATGCTTCGCGCCCACAAGGCCAAGAAGGCGACCTTGACCGTGGCGGTGATGCCGGTGGCGATGAAGGAGGCCAGCCGCTTTGGCATCATGAACACCGACGACACCAACCGCATCATCGCCTTTGAGGAGAAGCCCGAAGAACCCAAGTCCAACCTCGCCTCGATGGGGATTTACATTTTCGACTGGGCGCCGCTCAAGAAGTACCTGACGGAAAGCTACGCGACCGACGGCAAGATGGAGGACTTCGGCAAGGACGTGATTCCCGCCTACCTGGCCCACAACGAGCCGACCTACGCCTACGCCTTCCACGGCTACTGGAAGGACGTCGGCACCATTCAGTCGTTGTGGGAGGCCAACATGGAATTCCTGGCCCCGAACAACGCGCTGAACATCGCCAACCGCAACTGGCGCATCTACTCGCAGACCGAGGCGCTGCCGCCGATGTTTCTGACCAAAACGGCGAAGGTCACCCGGGCGATGATCACCGATGGCTCCTACGTTGCCGGCACCATCGACCACAGCATTTTGAGCCAAAACGTCAAGGTCGGCGAGGGTTCGGTGGTCAAAGACTCGATGGTGATGCCCAACGTCGTGATCGGCAAGAACGTGGTGATCGACCACGCGATCATCGGCGAGAACGCGCTGGTCGGCGACAACGGTGAGATTATCGGCACCAAAGACGACATCGCCGTGGTGGGGTACGGTGAAGTGGTAGGAAGGAAGGAAAAAGCATGAGACAAGGAGAAATGGCCGCCGTCATCGACCTGAACGAGGACGTCCACAAGCTGTTGCCGCTGACGCTGCACCGCCCGATTGGGACACTGCCCTTCGCCGGGCGCTACCGCCTGATCGATTTCCCCCTGTCGGCGATCACCAACGCCGACATCCACAGCGTCGGGTTGTTCATGCCCGAATCCGAGCGGTCCGTGCAAGACCACATCAGAAGCGGGGCCGCGTGGAACCTGGACCTGATTCAAGGCGGGGTGTTCCTGTTCCCGTACGTCGCCACGCGCGACTACTCGGATCAGGCGCTGCGCCAACGTTACTACGAGAACTACACCCAGTTCCTGCGCCGCAGCGGTTCGCAGTACACGGTGGTGATGGGGGCGGCCAACATCGCCAACATCGACCTCAACGCCATTTTGGCCTACCACAAGGCCGGTGACGCGGAGATCACCGCGGTGTACAAGAACGTCCCCAAGGAGACGGTTGCACCGGAGGACTGGACGCTGACCTTGTCCGAGCAGGGCATCGCGACGTCGGTGATCCAGGCGGCGGAGCGCCACGACGGTGAGGCGACGACCACGGTGCCGAGCTTCATGGACATCTACCTGCTGCCGACCATCGACTTGATCGACCTGCTGGACGCCGCGGCCCAAACCGCGGAGTTCCGCCGGCTGCCGCAGCTCTTGCGCGAGGCGGTGTTGGCCGGCAACGCCAATGCCTTTGAATACACCGGCTACCTGTCGCGCATCAACTCGCTGCAGCGCTACTTCGCCGCCAACATGGACATGCTGACGGAGAGCAACTACCAATCGCTGCTGTTTTCGAACATCCCAATTCTGACCAAGAGCAAAAACGAGGTGCCGAGCTTTTTTGCCAAGGACTCGACGGTGCAAGACGGGGTCTTGGGCACCGGCGCCTACATCGAAGGCGAGGTCGCAGACTCCGTGATCTTCCGCAACGTGGTGGTGCATCAAGGCGCAACCGTGCAAAACAGCATTCTGATGCAGGGCAGCAAGATTTCGACCGGTTCCAAGGTCGCCTACGCCATTTTGGACAAGGGCGTGGTGATCGGCCCCAACCTGACCATCCAGGGCTCGCCCGACCACCCGATTGTGATTGAGAAGAACCGGACCGTGTTTCGGCCCAGCGAAGTGGAGGAACTCACCCATGCTTAAAGTGCTGTTCGCGGCGGCGGAAGGGGCGCCGTTTTACAAAACCGGTGGCCTGGGCGACGTGGCCTACGCCTTACCGCAGGCCCTGGCGCAAAAAGGCGTGGACATCCGCGTCGTGCTGCCTTACTACCCCAAACTGTTTCCGGCCCAGTACCTCAAGGACTTGCGGCCGTTGACCCAGTTTTCACTGAACTTCGGCGGCCAGGAGAAGTACGTCGGCATCCGCACCCTGAAGCTCAAGGCGGTGACTTACTACCTGATCGATAACGAGGAATTCTTCGGCCGCGACGGGCTGTACGGCTACTGGGACGACGGTGGCCGCTTCGGGTTCTTCCAGATGGCGATCATCGAAATGCTGCAGGTGATCGACTTCATCCCAGACGTCTTGCACGTCAACGACTGGCACACCGCCTTCATTCCGGTGCTGCTGCACGACAAGTACGGCTGGATCACGCCGTACCAGCAGATTCGCACCCAGTTGACGATCCACAACCTGCAGTTTCAGGGGTGGTTCCCGGCCAGCGTGTTGGACACGGTCTTTGGCATCGGCCGTCAGTTCTTCAACGACGACGGCTTCGCCCAAGACGGCCAGGTCAACTTCATGAAGGGCGGCCTCAACTTCGCCGATCTGATTTCGACCGTCAGCCCGAGTTACGCGCAAGAAATCCAGACCCCGCAGTTCGGCGAACACCTGGACGGGACGCTGCGCAAGCAGGCCCACAAGCTGGTCGGCATCCTCAACGGCATCGACACGACGCTGTACGACCCGGCCACCGATACGCACCTCGCGGCCCACTTCGACGCTCGTGACCTCAGCGGCAAGACCCAAGACAAGGCCGCACTGCAGGCGGCGGTCGGGCTGCCCGAGCGAGCGGTGCCGTTGTTTGGCATCGTCTCGCGGCTGACCGAGCAAAAAGGCATGGGGATGCTGGTGGCGGCCCTGGAACAGATTCTGCCCGGCGCCGACATCCAGGTGGTGATGCTTGGCACCGGCGACGCCAACCTGGAGGCGGCCTTCCGTCACCTGCACGAGCGCTTCGCCGGCAAGGTCGCCGCGGTCACGCGCTTTGACGAGGGGCTGGCCCAGCAGATCTACGGCGGGGCGGATTTCTTCGTCATGCCAAGCGCCTTTGAGCCCAGCGGCCTGGCGCAGATGATGGCGATGCGCTACGGCACGTTGCCGATCGTTCACGAAACCGGCGGCCTACGCGACTCCGTTCAGCCCTACGACGCGACCACCGGCGCCGGTACCGGCTTCACCTTCTGGGACTTCACGCCCCAGGTCTTGGCCGATACCCTGATTCGCGCGGCGACGATTTACCAAAATGAGCCGCCGGTTTACCAGGCGCTGCAGCAACACGCGATGGCCCAAGACTTCGCCTGGACCAACGCGGCCGACCGCTACCTGGACGGCTACTCGCACCTGCACCCTTAGCACCACCGAGGCGGGGGCTCCCGCCTTTTTTGAAACACGGCAACTGGCCGCAAAGGAGGACATGGGATGGTCATTACCACAACCCAATTCATTAAGGATTACCGAGACGTGGCGCTGCGCTGGTTCGCAGACGGCCTGGAGAACCTGTCGCCGCTTCAGCAGTATCAGACCCTGGCGCTGGTGGTGAAGGGCTACGCCGCCAGGGACTGGGCCAAGTCCAAGGCGCATGCCGACAAGACCCAGCAAAAGCAGGTCTACTACTTCTCCATCGAGTTCATGCCGGGGCGGCTGTTGGCCTCTAACCTGCTGAACTTGGGCATCAAGGACGTGGTGGACGCGGGGCTGGCCAAGCTTGGCCTCGACTTGGCGGCGGTGTATGCGGCCGAGCGCGACCCGGGGCTTGGCAACGGGGGGTTGGGCCGGCTGGCCTCGGCCTTTTTGGACGCGATGGCTAGCACCGGCATGGCCGGCAACGGCAACGGCATTCGCTACCGCTACGGGCTGTTCGAGCAGCGCTTCGTCGACGGCTACCAAGTCGAGGTGCCAGACGACTGGCTGCGTGACAGCTACCCCTGGGAGACGCGCAAGGAGAACCGCGCGGTGATCGTGAAGTTCGGCGGTCACGTCGACCTGGTTCCCGACGCCTCGGGCCACTTGGCCGCGGTGTACCAAGGCACCGACGATGTGCTGGCGGTGCCCTACGACACGGCGATGATCGGCTATCACACCGGCACGGTCAACACCATGCGGCTGTGGGCGGCCGAGCCGACCGCCGAACGGGCCCACGACCTGGCCGAAACCGCCCGGGCCGGAGCGATCACCGAGTTCTTGTACCCCGACGACTCGGACACCGCCGGCCGCGAGCTACGGCTGCGCCAGGAGTACTTCTTCGTCTCGGCCGGACTGCAGAGCATCCTGACGCATTTCAAACGCACCCACGGCGACGTGCGGCTCTTGCCGAACTTCGTGGCGGTTCACATCAACGACACGCACCCGGCCATGGCGGTGTTGGAGCTGATGCGGCTGTTGCTTGACGAGGAACAGCTGGCGTGGGATCAGGCCTGGCAGCTGACGGTGGCGACCATGAGCTACACCAACCACACGCTGATGGCCGAGGCGCTTGAGACCTGGCCGCTGGGGATGTTTCAGGACCTGCTGCCGCGGCTGGCCCAGCTGGCCGTGGAGGTCGACCGCCGCTTCCGGGCCCGGTACCTGTCGCGCTACGGGTCGGTGCTAGTCAACCGCGCCGCGCCGCTTCAAGACGGCCAGCTGCACATGGCCAACCTCGCCGTGATCGGCAGCCACGCGGTCAACGGGGTGGCCAAGATTCACTCCGAGCTGCTCAAAACCACCGTGCTGGCCGACCTCTACCAGATTTTCCCGGGCCGCTTCAGCAACAAAACCAATGGCATCACGCCCAGGCGCTGGGTGCAGCTGGCCGACGTGCCGCTGGCCACGCTGTTGGACGACGTCATCGGCACCAAGTGGCGCCGCCAACCCCAAGCGCTGGTCGCGCTGCGGTCCCATGCGAGCGACCCCGCCTTTTTGAGCCGGCTGATCGCCGCCAAGCACGAGAACAAGCTTCGCCTGGCCGCCTTGATTCAGGCGACACTGGGCCTTGAGGTGTCTGCCGACGCAATGTTTGACGTTCAGATCAAGCGTCTTCACGCCTACAAGCGCCAGCTACTGCACGTGTTCGGCATCCTGGAGCATTACCTGGCGATCAAAAAAGGCGCGGTGCGGCCGCCGCGCGTTCACGTGTTCGGCGCCAAGGCGGCACCGAGCTACCGCTACGCCAAGGCCGTGATTCGCCTGATCAACGCGGTCGCCGCCTTGGTCAACGCGGATCCGGACTGTGAAGGCAAGCTTGCCGTGGCCTTTTTGCCCAACTACGGCGTCAGCCTGGCCGAGGCCATCATTCCAGCCGCCGATGTGTCCGAACAGATTTCTCTGGCCGGCACCGAGGCCTCGGGCACCAGCAACATGAAGCTGATGGCCACCGGCGCCTTGACCCTGGCGACCCTGGACGGGGCCAACATCGAGATTCGCGACGCCGCCGGCAAGGAATCGATGGCGGTGTTCGGCCTGACCGAGCAGGAGGCCAAGGCGCTGCGGCCCGAGTACAACGCCCGTGAGCGCTACGAGCGCGATCCCGTGTTGCACCGCATCGTCGACATGCTGACGGACGGCAGCATCCCCAACATCGAGTCGGAGGGCCGCGAGATTCGCGCCGAGCTGCTGGATTACAACGACACCTACTTCGTCTTGGCCGATTTCGCCGATTACCTGGCCGCCAACCGCCGCCTGGACGCGCTGTGGGGCGACCAGCAGGCTTGGGCCAAGCTGGCGACGGAAAACATCGCCGCCTCCGGTCGGTTCTCGGCCGACCTGACCGTCGAACGCTACGGCCGCGAAATTTGGCGCGTCCTGCCGGAGCAGCCGGTGTAGCGGGAATCCGGCTCACCGGCCACGAGCGGCTGAACCCTTGAGCGACGACTATCATGACGACCGGGGGTGGCATCTCCTTAGCGGTGGTTCGTGCCCAGCGATGCCGATTATGCGTTCGCAGTTTGGTGCGTCAGTCGCTGTCGCATTGGCCGCCAAGTTGCGTGATGTAGTCGCCGCAGGGTATCGGCCCGACCCGGCCCGGGCCCCGGAGGCAGCGGTCGTCAAACACCAAAAACGCCGCCCGGCGATTGTCGGGCGGCGCATTGGTTAGTGAACGGCAATGGGGACGCTGGCCTGCTGGCGGCGCAAGGCGGCGGTCAGCCGCTCGAGGCGGGTGATGGTGTCGTCAAGCGTCAGGAAGTAGTAGACGATGTTGCCGACCTGGCGGGAGTCGACCATGCCGATTTCGTGCAGCGTCTTCAGGTGGTGCGACGTGGCCGGCTGAGACAGGCCGATCGCATCGGCGAGGTCGTTGACCTTGATGCCGTGTTCCGGCGTCACGGTACTCAAGATCATGATCAGCTTCTGGCGGCTGGCATTGGCCAGGGCATTGAGGTGGTTGACATCCGACTTGAACTCCTTCAAAGCTTCCGTTTGTGCTTGCGTGTAGGTAGTCACAATGGGTCCTCCTTGGCGGCTATATTCTCACCCGCTAGTTTACTCTTTTTCCAAAATAAATGTGACAATTTTGCGAATAATTTTTTCTTTGCGGCCGCGGGTGTGAACGATTACACTGGAGAGGGGCGAAAGCGCCACCAAAATCCGAACACGTCGCCTCACAGACGTGCCGCCAGTTAAAAGGAGCAGTCCACATGACAAATTCGATGACCTTCAAGGCACTGGGCGCGACCAACACGCTCACGATTTACGGCGGCGGTCAGCCCGACACGCTGACCAAAAGCACCGCTTTGGTCGACGCCTACGCCAAGCTGCTGTCGTTTTACGACGACCAGTCCCTGGTTTCCGCAATCAACCAGGCGGCCGGGCAAAAGCGGGTTCACATTCCGGTTCGCGCGGTGTTCAACCTGATCGCCCGGGCGGTGGCCTGGAGCAAGCGCCGGATGGGCTACAATGCGCTGCTGGGCCCCGAGGTGGCGCTGTGGCGCATCGGCTTTGACGACGCTTCGGTGCCAGGCGAGGCGGCCAAGGCGGCCGCCTTGGCGCTGACTGACCCGGAGCTGGTCTACCTGGATCCCGAGGCCCAGACCGTTTTCCTCCAAAAAACCGGCATGGCGCTTGACCTCGGCGGCATCGCCAAGGGCTTCATCATCGACGAGCTAGCACGGCTGTGGGCGCAGGAAGGCGTGAGCGGCGGCCGCATCGACCTGGCCGGCAACTGCCGGCTGGTCGGCAACAGCGCGGCCGGGGTGCCGCTGTGGCAGATTCCCATCACCGATCCGCGCGAGCCCGACCGCCCGGCGATCGCGACGTTGACCACCGCGCCCAAGGCCGTGGTCACCACCGGCATTTATTTCCGCCACTTCGACCAAGACGGCCACGTCTACCACCACCTGATCGACCCCAAGACCGGGGCACCGGTGGAGTCCAGCATGGCCAGCATCACCGTGGTGGCCGACACCGCGGAGCAGGCGGATGTCCTGTCGTCAATCGGCTTTTACGCCGGGCTGCCCGAGGGCTACGACGAAATCGAGGACAACGGGGCCGAGGCCGTGTTCATTACCAAAGACACACAGCTGTACAAAACCGCCGGGCTGCGCGAAACGCTGATGCCGACGATGGGGGCATGAGCCTTCCAGCCAAAATAAGCGCCGTCGACTTCCCGAATGGGAGGCCGGCAACGCTATTTTTTTGAAAAAATGTCTACATAATCTGACCGATGCCGTAGTGGATGATCATCGTGATGATGCCGATGATTACGTTGCGGACCATCGCGGTCTTGACCAGGCCGTCGCCCAGCTTGGCCGACAGGAACCCGGTCAAGGCGACGCTTGCAATCACCGCTAGAATCGTGCCGGGCCACTGCCAGGCGACCGGCAGGAAGGTCATCGCGACCAGCGGGAAAATGCCACCGGAGGCCGCGGCGACCAAAGACGAGAAGGCCGCGTCCCAGGGGTTCATGTAGTGGCTGCGCTGCAGGCTGTACTTGACGGCAATCACGGTGCCCAGCGCGTCTTTTGCCATCAGCTGCGCGGCAATTTTGGCCGCGGTGGCCGGGGTCACGCCGCGGTCGACGTAGTGGTCGACCACGGCCTGCAGCTCGCTTGAGTAGTCGGTTTCAAGCAAGGCGGCCTCGGCCTTGACGACGGCCTCTTCCGTGTCTTTTTGCGAGCTGACGCTGGCGTATTCGCCCGACGCCATCGAAAAGGCGCAGGCCAAAAGATCCGCGAGCCCGGCGATGAAAATGGTGAAGTGGTTGGTGGTGGCGGCGGCGACGGAAAACAGCACCCCGACGACGGTGAGGATGCCGTCGTTGGCCCCCAGCACCCCGGCTCGCAAGGTGTTGGCGCGTTCGGCCATGGTCTGCTTGGACTTGGTTTTGGATTTTGCAGTCAGTGTGGTCATATCGCGCCTCCTAAGCGAACAGCGAGCCGACAAAGTAGGTGACGGCCATGGTCAAAATGCCGGCGACCACGTTGCGCCAGGAGGCTCGCAGGCGGTTGGCGGACCCAAGCGCCGCGGCGGTGTAGCCGGTGACGGCTAAGGCCGCGATCACCGCGAGGACGGTGCCGATGATGCGAGCCGTGACCGGCAACCAGGAAATCGCGGCCATCGGCAGCAGGGCCCCGGTGGGGAAGGCGATCATCGAGGCCATCGCCGCGGCAATCGCGCTGGTTTTCTCCTTGGGGTCAAAGCCGTACCGCTCGCGGGTGGCGACGTTGATCTTGTCGTGGGCCAGCATCTCCGCGGTCGCCTGGGCGGCCAGGTCGGCGGAGATGCCGGTGGCCTGGTACTTGTCTTGGATAAAGGCGACCTCGCCTTGGTAATCGTTGTCCAGGCGCCGACTCTCCTGAATCAGCGCGTTCTTCTCGGCGTCGCGCTGGGCGTTGACCGACACGTACTCGCCCATCGCCATCGACACGGTGCCGGCCAGCATCCCGGAAAGCCCGGCGAGCAGGATCGCGTGGGTCGAGGTGTTGGCCCCGGCGACGCCGATGACGATGCCGGCGACGGACAGGATGCCGTCGTTGGCGCCCATGACACTGGCACGCATGACATTGATTTTCTCAGCTAAATTCATGATGGCCTCCACAATGGAATCGTTCTAAACACAAGTCTATTGTAACCCCGGTGCGGTGGCCGTGCAAGTTAAGGCATCCCAAACTTACGGTTAGTTGCTGAAAAGGCTTGCACGATCAGACGTCGCCGCCTATACTGTGTATGTCAAACATATACAGTATGAACGGAGGCTCACTATGCTCGCACTCAATCAGGTGACCAAGCGCTTCGGCCAGGCCACGGCGGTTGACACCGAAAGCTTCACCGTCGCACCAGGGGAGATTCTGGGGCTGATCGGTCAAAACGGCGCCGGCAAAACCACCACCTTTCGCATGATCCTGGATTTTCTCAAGCCGACCACCGGCACGATTCAATGGGCCGCTCAGCCGATCGCGCGGCTGCCTCGCAGCGCCATCGGCTACCTGCCGGAGGAGCGTGGCCTGTACCCGAAAATGACCGTGCAGGCACAGGTCTTGTACTTCGCCGAACTGCACGGCATGCGCCGGCCGGCCGCCTTGGCCGAGCTGCGGCGGCTGATGACCGCGTTCGCCGTCAAGGGCAAGCCCTCAGACAAGCTGCAGACGCTGTCCAAGGGTAACCAGCAGAAAATCCAGCTGATCGCCGCCATCATCCACCGCCCCAGGCTCCTGATTCTCGATGAGCCGTTCTCCGGGCTCGACCCAGTCAACGCGGACCTGCTGATCCAGGGGGTGCGGGCGCTTCAGGCCGAAGGTTGCGCCATCATTTTCTCCAGCCACGACATGCACAATGTCACGGCCCTGTCCGACCGAATCGTGATGCTGAAAAACGGCCAGACGGTGCTGGCCGGCACCCAGGCGGAGATTGCCGCCCAGTTCGGTCGCACCAGCCTGACCATCGAGTCGCCGCTGACGCAAGCGGAGCTGGCCGCCTTTCCCGGCGTGGCCGCGGTGGTGCCGCAGGGCGGCGGGTTTGCGGTGACCCTGCGCGACCCGGCGGCCGGCCGGGCGATTTTCGCCGCGGCGACCAAAGACGGCTACATTCCGCGCTTCGTCCAGGCCGCCCCGAGCCTCGAAACCATCTTCAAACTGAAAGCAGGTGATCACCATGCGTAGCACATGGGTGGTGTTGAAACAGACTTACCGCAAGAACGTGACCAGCGCCGGCTGGTTGAGCCTGGTGCTGGCACCGCTGATCTGCGCGGTGGCCATCGCCGGTTTTGCCTACTACTTAAGCGGCCCAAGCCCCACGGTCCAAGTCGCGGTGGTCGCCGATAAGGCGGTCGCGGCAACGTTGGTTCAAAGTCAGACCAAGGCCCAGCACTACCGGCGGGTGGCCAGCGTGGCCGCGGCCGATAAGGCGACGGCGGCCGGCCGCTACGACGCGGTGCTGGTCCTGCAAAATGGTCAGGCCCAGCTGACGCAGCGCAAGGGCGGTGAGCAGGTCGCCACAACGCTGCTTGAGACCCAGCTGGCCGCGCTTCAAACCGGGCTGGCCGCGGCCAAGTTGGGGCTTTCGGCCGAGCAGGTGGCGAGCCTGACCACCAAGCCGGTGCTGCGGGTTCGCATCGCCACGGCTAAGGCCGGGCGGCTGGAGGCGGATGCCGGCGACACCGCCGCCGGCAGCACCGTGGTCGCCGTGGCCGTTGGCTTTTTGCTTTACCTATTCCTGATGACTTACGGCAGCATCATTGCCCAGGAGATTGCCACGGAGAAGGGCTCGCGCATCGAGGAGTCGATTCTGGCGGCGATCACGGCCACCTCTCAGTTCATGGGCAAAATCCTCGGGGTGGCGGCGCTGCTTGTCACCCAGGTGGCGGTCTACGCCGCGGCACTTGGGGTGGCCTTTGCCCTGCGGCCGGAGTGGTGGTCCCTGGTTCGCCCGTACCTGAACGGTAGCCAGTCCGGCGTCACCCTCGGGGTATTGGCGGCAGCGTTCGTAATCGGCGTGTTGCAGTACAGCCTGCTTGCGGCCGGCACCGGGGCCTTGGTGTCGTCGGTAGAGCAGGCCGGCATGGCGCTGATGCCGGTGTTGATGCTCGCGATGATCGGGTACTTCGCCAGCATCATGGTTCCCCAGGGCGGTGGGGCGGTACTCAACGCCTTGAGCTACGTCCCGTTCACCGCCCCGATGGTGATGCCGGTGCGGGTGGCGGCCGGGCAGGTTGGCCTGGGGGCGGCCGCTGTCAGCGGGGCCATCAATCTGGCGGCGCTGAGCGGATTGTTTTGGGCGACGCTGAGGCTGTACCGCGTGTCGGTTCTGCTCTACGACGACCGGGGCCCCGGCGCCGCGCTGCGCAAAACGCTGGGCTTGATGCGCAGCGAGTCAAGGAGGCAGGCATGAACATTACGATTTCCAATCAGGCCGGGGTCCCGATTTATGCGCAAATCGAAACGCAAATCAAGGCCGCAATCGTGAGCGGGACGCTGCCGGCCGCGACCCAGCTGCCGTCGATTCGGGCGCTGGCCCGGGACCTGCAGATCAGCGTGATTACAACGACCCGCGCCTATCGCGACCTGGAAGCCGCGGGGTTCATCGACACGGTGCCGGGCAAGGGCGCATTCGTGCGAGCCCAGGATCCCGCGCTTTTGCAGGAGCGAGTGCTGACGCGCATCGAGGGCCACCTGCAGGCCGCCATCGACGACGCCGCGCTGGGGCAGGTGCCGGCCGGCACCTTGCACGATATGCTCGACGACTTACTGAAAGCGGGGGATGATCATGACTGAATTGATTCACGCACAGGGGCTGACGGTGTCGCACCGTCACTTCACGCTGGGACCGATTGACCTCGCCCTGCCGGCCGGCTACATCATGGGGCTGGTCGGGGCCAATGGGGCAGGCAAAACGACGCTGCTCAAGGCACTGCTGGGCCTGGCGCCGCTTTCCGGTGGCAGCTTTGACTTGCTGGGCCGCCCAGGCGGCGTGGCGGCCACCCGCGCCGCCATCGGCGTCGTGCTGGACCAGCCGCTGTTTGGCGAGACCTGGACGGCCAAAGACATCGCCCGGGCCTACGCCGCTGGGTACCCCGGGTTCGATAAGGCGGGCTACCTGAGCCGGCTGAACCGCCTGGCGGTGCCGCTGACCACCCGCTTTCAGCGCATGTCGCGCGGCACCCAGGTGAAGCTGCAGCTGGCCGCGGCCATGAGCCATGGCGCCAAGCTGCTTTTGCTCGACGAGCCGACCGCCGGGCTCGACGCGGCGACGCGAGCCGACCTGATGGGGGAGCTGCAGGCCTTCATCGCGGCAGGCGACGCCAGCGTGCTGATCTCGACGCACATCGTCGAGGACCTCGAAGACCGAGTCGATTACCTGGCCTACCTGGATCACGGGCGGCTGCAATTCGGCGGCGAACGCGACGCCCTACTCGCCGCCTACCGTCAGGTCAAGGGTGGCGCAACCGCACTGTCGCCCTTGGTGCGAGAGGCGGCGATCGGACTGCGGGAGACGGCGGTGGGGTGGACCGCCATCCTGCCGGTTGACGCGGCTGAGGCGTTGTCTGGGGTGGTTTGCGAGCCGGTGGGGTTGAACGCGCTGATGGTGGCGCTGGAACGCGGAGGACAACTTAATGAAAACAGTGTTGAAAATTAGCTGGCAGAGCATGGGCATGGGCTGGTCCGGGTGGCTGCTGTGGTTGGCGATGTTTTTGCTCGCACTGACCAACCAGCCGACGTTCGCGGCGATGAGTGGCGGCATCTTCGGCGGTACGGCGATCATCGCCTTCATGCCGCTGATTGTGAACGGCCAGCGCGGCGTCAAGGCGCTGCTCGCGCTGTTTCCGCTGACGCGCCGCACCGTGGTGGCCGGGCTTTACACCTTCGGGCTGCTGAGCGGCGCGGTCTGTGTCCTGATGCAGACGGCCTTGCAGGGGCTTGGCCAGTTGCGCTTTGAGGACCCGATAGTCGCCGGTAAGTCGGTGGGGCTGGTGATCTGGCTGATGGCGACTTTCTGGCTGCTGTTGATTGGGCTGGGCCTGCCGGCGGTGATTCGCCTGGGCGACCGCTGGCCGGTGGCCGGGCTGTTCGTGCCGATCGGGCTGATCTTCGTGCTGGGGATTTGCTTGCTGCTGGTGGTGCAGCTGGCCGGGTTTTGGCTGATGGGGCTGACGACGCTTGGTTCCGTGGTGTTGTGTGGCGCGTCGTTCCCGCTCAGCGTTCGGTGGTATCAGCGCTTGCATTTGTGAGCCGGCGTGTTAGACTGAACCTAATAGCCAAAAGAGTCCAGTAGGGGCCTTGCGCGGTTTCAGAAAGTCGGCGGATGATGCGAGCCGACCCGCACCTGGTCGTGAATTACACCTCTTGCAGTCCTGGCGATTCGGGCGATGCCGTTACCCATTCAAAGTGATGACACAGTCATAATTTGGGTGGTACCGCGGTGATAATCGTCCCTGATCAATTCGTTGATTAGGGGCGATTTTTTGTCCCGCTGGCCGCTTTTGGCCCAACAGAGGAGGAACTAAACATGAGCGACAACATTTTAGACGAGCTCGCCTGGCGCGGCGCGTTGAACCAGATGACCGATGAGGCCGGCCTGCGCAAGCTGACCGAAGAGAAGCACGTCGGCATCTACGCCGGCACCGACCCGACCGGCGATTCGCTGCACGTCGGCCACCTGATTCCGTTCATGATCCTGAAGCGCTTTCAGCTGATGGGCCACAAGCCGGTGATCCTGATCGGCGGCGGCACCGGGTCGATCGGCGATCCGTCCGGCCGCAATTCCGAGCGGGTGCTGCAGACCATGGCGACCATCGAGCACAACAAAAAGGCGCTGACCGCCCAGATGGAGCGGATGTTTGGCACCGATAACTTCCGCATCGTCGATAACTACAGCTGGCTGTCCAAGATGTCGATGCTGGACTTCCTGCGCGATTACGGCAAGCTGTTCCCCGTCAACCAGATGCTGGCCAAAGAAGTCGTCGCCTCCCGGCTTGAAAACGGCATCTCCTTCACCGAGTTCACCTACCAGATCCTGCAGGCCGTCGACTTCCTGCACCTGCTGCAGCACGAAGACGTGCAGGTGCAGCTCGGCGGTGCCGACCAGTGGGGCAACATCACCGCCGGCATCGACCTGATCCACAAGGTCGCAGGTGGCGATACCAAAGCGTACGGTCTGACCAACCCGCTGATGCTCAAGGCCGATGGCACCAAGTTCGGCAAGTCGGCCGGCGGCGCCGTCTGGCTGGATCCGGAAAAAACCAGTCCGTACGAGTTCTACCAGTTCTGGTTCAACCAAGACGACGCGGATGTGGACCGCTTCTTGAAGTTCTTCACCTTCCTGAGCCGAGACGAAATCGCACAGCTGGTTGAGGCGACCAAGACCCACCCCGAACGCCGCGAGGCCCAGCGTCGCCTGGCCCAGGAGGTCACCGCCTTTGTTCACGGCAAGCAGGCGGTGGCGGAGGCCGAGGCGATTTCGGCCGCGCTGTTCTCCGGTGACGTGCAGGACCTGACCGCCGCGGAGATCAAGCAGGGTTTCAAGCAGTTCCCAAGCGCCACGGCGCCGAGCACCCCGGAGAACCTGATCACCTGGCTGGTCGACACCACCAAGATCGAGGCTAGCCGCCGCCAGGCCCGAGAGGACGTCCAAAACGGCGCGATTTCGATCAACGGCGCCAAGCAGCGCGACGTCGACTTCGTGGTCGACCCAAGCACCCACTTCGACGGTCAGTACGTGATCGTCCGCCGCGGCAAAAAGAAGTACTTCCTGGTTCACATTCAGTAAGTATGGGGCGAACCCCGCCGAAGTTGAGCCGCTGGACGCCGACTGGGTCGGCGTCCTTTTGCGCTGGCGGTTGCGGCCTGCTGGCAGAATCTCCAGCCGCAGCGTCGCTGCCAGGCGACACCGCCCCTGACAGGCTGGCCGGCCGCACCCCACGATGCTATACTGAGTGAAACGACTGTGGGGGGTGGCGTGATGCCATACAGTGTCATCGGAGCCAGTTATCAAAACCAATCCCTGGCGGTGTTTTACGCCGGGTTGGACCAGGAGCCGCTTTTGACCTTCGAGGCGGCGACACAAAAGGCCTTGAGCTTGCTTGCAAGCGAGCTTTCGGCCAGCACGTTGCCGGATCTGCACGACTTGACCGACCGGCTGTTCGCGTTTTTGCAGCGGCGGCCGCTGGACCTGGCCGGCTTGGCTGCGGCCGCCGGCGAGCGGCTGTCGGTGTCCTGGTTTGCCGACGATCATTTTGTGATTGCGGTGATGGACGAAAGTGAGACCTACCAGCTCCACGTCGAAGTGGTGCCGGTCCAAACCGCGTGAGAAGGCGCCTTGCATACGACTTGCAAGGCGTTTTTGCGTCTCATAAATACAGTCATATTATTCAAAATTAAATCATTTTTCACGGCGGGAAAGCGTGTTCAGTCGGGCGTTTGTAGGACCCGTGGTGCTTTGAAACCCCGTTCTGTTGCGCATTCGACTCGGTTTGTTAACTCAGTTGTAACAACCCTGTAATGTTGACTTGCTATACTGCATAACAGTGAGTAAGAGGAGTGTGTCAACACATGAAGCTAACTAAGTCCTTAACAATGATCGCCGTCGCGACCCTGATCGCCGCCGGCACCTTCAGCACTGGCGCCACCGTTTCCGCCGATACCGTCAGCGACGCCAAGTCAGCGCTGAGTGCCAAGAAGAGCGAGGGCGACAAGCTTTTGGCCGACCTGCAAACCGCTCAAGAGAACGTCGCCAAGATCGACAACAAGGTCTCCGACAAGACCCTGGCGATCGAGAAGGCTAAGGCGGCCGTTGCCGCCACCACCAAGACAATCGCCGGCTACGACACCCAGATTGCCAAGCAGTCCAAGGAAGTCGCCAGTCGCAAGGCGGTTTTGAAGAAGCAACTGATCTCCTTGCAAAAGCAGGTCGGCGACTCCGCCACCGGTAACATCTACCTGGACTTCCTGCTGAACGCCAAGGACCTGTCCGACCTGGTGTCCCGCGGGATGACCGTCAACAAGCTCAACCAGGCCAACAAGGACGCGCTGGACGCGGTCAAGGAAGCCAAGGCCAAGGTTACGACCCTCAAGGCCGACCAGGTGGCCAAAAAAACCGAGCTGGTCGCCACCGAAAACCAGCTGGTTGCCGACAAGGCCGACCTGACCAAGCTGCAGGCCCAGGCCAAGAAGGAATCCGCGGCGCTTGACAAGAAACTCGCCGACAACAAGGACGCCGTGGCTAAGCTGCAGGCCAAACTGACCTCCGCGACGGCCCAGGCCGCGACGCTGGCCGCCGCAGCCGCCAAGGCCAAGACCACGGCTAAGGCTGCCGCCACCACGATTCAAAAGGCGACGACCACCGGCAACACGGCCACCAAGACCACCACGCCAAAGCCGGCCGGTAACGTCTCCGGCTCTTACGGTTCCGGCTCCTACAGCAGCATGGTGAGCGCCGCCGTCTCCATGACCGGCCGCCCTTACGTCTACGCCGCTGCCAGCCCAGCCGTCGGCTTCGACTGCTCCGGCCTTGTGATGTGGGCCGCTTCCCAGGTCGGCATTTCCCTGCCGCACCAGGCGGCACAACAGGGCAACTACGGCTCTGAAGTCTCTCTGAGCAGCCTGCAGCCCGGCGACCTCCTGTTCTGGGGCAGCCGCGGTGCCGCTTACCACGTCGCCATCTACGTCGGCGGTGGGCAGTACGTTCACGCGCCACGCCCGGGCGAATCCGTTCGCGTCGTGTCGCTGGCCGGCACCTTCACGCCAAGCTTCGCGCGTCGCCTGTAATCTCACGATTGACACACTCACCAGTCCACGCCTGCCGAACACAGCAGGCGTTTTTATTTGCGCCGCGGCATGCTACAATCGACACAAACCTAAGAATCGAGGACGGCATTGTGCAACAGAAACTGATTGTCATCACCGGCGCCACCGGCACGGGCAAAACCACGGTGAGCCGCTACCTGCAGGCCACCTACAACATTCAGCGGGTGATGACACACACGACGCGGCCCAAGCGCATCGGCGAGGTCGACGGCGTGGATTACCACTTCGAGACGGAAGAAAGCTTCGCCAAGAATCACTACATTGAAGCGGTGACCTACGCAGGCTTTCGGTACGGCAGCTCCTTTGAGTCGCTGGATGCCGCCTGGCGCCGCGCCAACTTCGCAAGCATTGTGCTGGACACCGCCGGGGCGATCACCTACGCCAAGACGCTGGGAGCCAAAATCGCGGTGCTGTATTTGACCATCCAAGACCCGGCGGTGCTCAAGGCCCGGCTGCTGGCCCGAGGCGACGACCCCAAGATGATCGCCGCCCGGCTGGCCAGCCCGGAGTACAGCCGCGATCTGCAGCTGCCGCCGGCGCTTGCGCCTTTCGCCCATGTCGTGGTCAACGACGACTGGCAGGCCGCCTGCCGCCAGATCGACAGCTTCATGAAGTACCTGGCGCTGAGTGCCGCCGGGTTGCCCGGTTGAAGCCGGGTGCGGCCTGTGCTACAATGAGGCATAATCGGAATGCTTACGATTAAGAGAGGCGGTTCACAATGGGCGCGAGTCTGATTGCAATCGAGAGAATCAAGGCCAGCGGGATGCGCATGACCAAGCAGCGCCGCGACCTGGTGGATTACCTGGCGGCCCATGCCGACAGCTACGTGACGGTGACCCAGGTGGATAAGCACATGCGAAGCCAGTACCCGGGCTTGTCGCACGACACCATCTACCGCAACGTCAAGGAGTTCGAACAGCTCGGGATCCTTGAAACCGACGTGCAAGGGGAGCAGGCCACCGTCAAGCTGCAGTGTGACTTCCAGCACCCGCACCACCACCACTTCATCTGCCAGCGCTGCCACCGCGTCCAGGAGATTCAGATGTGCCCCTTGGGGTACTTCGAGACGCAGCTGCAGGGCGCAAGGATTCAAAGCCATAACTTCGAGCTGTACGGCCTGTGTGCCGACTGCGCGAAGCTGGCGGATCAACAGGCCGAGCGACCCGGGGCTTAACCGCAAGCCCCGGGCTTGGCGTCAACGCAACGTGATGATTGAACTTTGGGAAATCGCCGGGCCGGCGGTTTCCTTTTTTACGCGGCAGTGCGTGGTATGATAGGGGTACAACTTTGAGGGACGGGTCATCATGTCAAAAACTGCCTTGAATGCGCCGCGCCGGCGCCTATCGCTTCGCACCTTGATCATCGCCGCCATCGGACTTACCGTGGCGGTGTCTTTGCTAATCTCCGGCATCATCGTGGCGCTGCACACCGCGTCGGCCGTGGCGCAACGCACCAACACCACCATCCAAAACATCGGCAACGTGGTGCGGCAAAGCCCGGTGGTTCGCAACAACCTGGTCGCGCATGAGCCGCCCCAAAGCGCCGACAACGCGATCGAACGCTACACCCACCGGATCCAAAAGGCGATGAAGGTCGACGCGGTGGTCGTGATGAACCAAGACTTGATTCGTTACTCGCACCCGGTTAAGGCGCAGATTGGGCAGTCCTTCCTGCTGCGCCACGACGCGGCTAAGTCGCGGCACGGTAAGGCCCATTTTTCCAAGAAGCTCGGGGTCCTGGGGCCGGAGTACCGCTATTTCGCCCCGATTTACAACGCCAAGCACCGCCAGATCGGCATCGTCTGCATCACGGTGACGGTCAAAACGGTCAAGGCCGAGACCCGCGCGTCGCTCGGTCCGATTCTGCTCGGCGCCGGCATCGGCCTGGCGCTTGGCATCGTCGCCGCGGTGTGGATCTCCTGGTACATTCGCCGGCGGCTGTTGGGCATGGAGCCCGACGCCATCGCCGCGCAGGTCACCGAGCTGACGGCCCTGAAGGAAAGCATGTCCGAGGGGCTGATCGCCATCGATCCGGCCGGGGCCATCATGCAGCTCAACCAGGTCGCCCAGGCGCTGTTTCCGGGGCTTGAGGCCGGGGCGACGCTGCCGCCCGACCTGACCGCGGCGCTGTTCGGCCGCAACGCGCGGGTCGCGGCGCAGTCGGTGGCGATTCGCAACCGCGAGCTGATCGTCGCCACGACCCCCCTGATGGCCGGCAAGGTCAACCTCGGGCGGCTGGCGCTGTTTCACGACCAGTCCGATTACCAGCGCCTGGTCGCGCAGCTGGCCGGCACCCGCCAGTACATCGACGCCTTGCGGGCCCAGCAGCACGAGTTCATGAACAAGCTGCAGGTGATCTCCGGGCTGGTGGAAATGGCGGAGTACGACAAGCTGCAGGCCTTCATCCAAGACGTTCACCACAACTACCAAAGCGAGTTCGGCGACCTGAACGCCCGGATTCGGCTGCCGGCGATCACGGGCTTTCTGATTGGCAAGCGCAACGAGGCTCACGAGCAGGGCAAAACGCTGACGGTGACCAAGGACTCCGCGCTGCCGGCCGTGGTCAGTGAGGCCGCGATGATTCAGTCCGACCTGATCAAGGTGCTGGGCAACCTGGTCGACAACGCCCTGGACGCCGTGGCGACCGCCGGTGGCACGGTCGAGCTGGCGCTGAATTACGACGCGGAAAGCGCCACGGTGCTGATCGTGGTCAGCGACAACGGCGCCGGGGTGGATCCGACCCTCAGGGATCAGATCTTCACCCCGCACTTTTCCACCAAGGGTGAGGGCCGCGGCTTTGGGCTCAGCTTGGTGGCCGGCGTGGTTCGCGCCCATCACGGCATTGTGGAATGCGACGATAATCAACCGCACGGCACGGTCATGACGGTGGAGCTACCGCTTGAACTGCCGGCGGCGGGGGAAAAGGAGTGACGAGATGACGACGCATGTGATGATTGTGGAAGACGACCCGATGGTGCGAGAGCTCAACGCGCAGTACCTGCGGCGCGTGATTGCGCCGAGTGAGCTGGCGGTGTCAAGCTTTGGCAACGCCGCCGCGGCGCTGGCCGCAGCCGCGACGCAGCCGGTCGATTTGATTTTGCTGGATGTCTACATGCCCGAGCTGACCGGCGATCAGCTGCTGAGCGAGCTGACCGCGGCCGGATTGCACCCGCAGGTGATCATGCTGACGGCGGCCAGCGACATGGCCCACATTCGCCCGGCGCTTGACTACGGCGTTTTGGACTACCTAGTCAAGCCCTTCACCTTCGCTCGCTTCAGCGCGGCAATTCAGCGCTTCTTGACCTTCCAGCAGGTGACCGAAGGCGCCGCGGCGCTGTCGCAAGACGACCTGGATCACCTGTTCACCGCCGGCAGTCAGCCGCCGGTGCAAGAGGCGCTGCCCAAGGGCCTGTCGGCGATGACGCTGGCCAAGATCCGCGCCCTGGTGGCGACGCTGCCGCAGCCGTTCTCCAACCAGGAGCTGGCTAAGGCGGCCAAGCTGTCGCGCATTTCGACCAAGAAGTACCTCGACTACCTGCTGACCCAAGAGGCGGTGTCCTCAGACATCAAGTACCTGAAGGTCGGCCGGCCGATCACGGTTTACACCAGCACCGCCAAAAACTAGGGTCTCACCCACGCAAAAAGCCCTGACGCGCATCGCAATCGCGATGGTGTCAGGGCTTTGGCGTTGGCGGCTTAATCCGGCAACTTGATATCGTTCTTGGTGTGGCCGGTGCGTTGCGCTTCATCGAAGTTGTCGTAGGACACGGCGATCATGTCGTGCAGCGCAGGCTCCGTGTAAGAGCCGATGTGCGGCGTGATCAGCACCTTCGGGTACAGCTGGCGCAGGGCTTCAAGCTCGGGATCCGGCAGGGCGTCGTCGAACTGGTGGCCCATCAGCTTGGCCTCGTGCTTGAACACGTCGGTGGCAAAGCCGCCGAGCTTGCCGGACTTCAGCGCCGCGAGGACGGCCGCGTAATCGACCAGCTCGCCGCGAGCCGTGTTGACCAGCATCGCCCCGTCCTTCATCTTGGCGATGAAGGTGGCGTCGACCAGGTTGTCATTGACGCCAGGGAAGTAAGGCGTGTGAATCGAGACGATGTCGGCCTTGGCCAAAAGTTCGTCTTCTTCGACGAAGGTGACGAACTGACGGGCGTAATCGGACGGGTACGGGTCGTAGGCCAAAACGGTACTGCCCATACCGTGGTACAGGCTGGCCTCGGTCGCGCCGATCTTGCCGGCGCCGACGATACCGACGGTGCTTGAGTGAACCTCACGCGAGAAGGTGGCCGGGTCAACGGCGAAGCTGCCGTTGAAGGTGTTGCTGGTCGCCAAGGCGGTGTGCCGGTAGAGCATCATGCCCAGCGTCTGCGCCAGCTCGGCCACGGCGTAAGGGGAGTAGGCAGGAACGCGGGCACACTTCATCCCGTACTGCTTGATGGCGTTCAGGTCGATGTGGTTGAAGCCGACCGTCCGCGTCATCACGTACTTGATGCCCCACGCGTTGAACTTGGCGAGGTTCTCTGCATCCGCGACGCAGTTGGCCCGCAGCATCACCCCGTCGGCACCCTTGGCCGTCTCCACGTTGTCGTGGGTCAGGAATTCGGGCACCAGCTTCAGCTCGTAGTTGTACTTGTTCAGCTGCTTGAAGTAAGGGACCTCGTTCTCCCGTACCCCGTAAGCGACGATCTTAAACATACACATCTATCCTTTCTTGCTTGACGTTTTTTACTTGAACAGCCCGGTCGTGTTCAGAATCTGCAGAACCGCGATCCAAAACGGCATGGCGACGACGGCGACGATGGTCGATAGAAGCGACGCATCGGAGGCCATGACCGCCTCGTGGTCGAAGCTGATTGCGTAGGCCGAGGTGACCGCCGCGGTCGGGGTGGCCATCATGATGCACATCGTGGCCAAGGCGACGTAGCTGACCGGCATGATGCCGGTGGCGTTGAGGATCAGCAGCAGAATCAGGTTCAACAGCGGCACCAAGATGACCTTGTTCAGGCTGTAGTACCAGCTGGTGGAATCGGACGCGGCTTCCTTAAAGGAGATGGAGCCCAGCGTGATCCCGATGGCAAGCCAAGCCAGCGGTGAGGTCAGGTTGGCCAGGTACTGCAGTGGCTTGAACAGCCAAAGGGCGGTTTGGTCGATGCGGTAAAAGGCAACAGAGGCGGTACCGCCGCCGGCAACCACGGCGCCGTTAGCGGCAACCGCTGCGGTGACATGCGGCATCGCGTCTTGCACCAGCCAGAGGATCAGGCCGAGGAACGTCGCGATGACAACCGGGTTCAGGAACATTTTCTTTACGTTGTCGCGGTCCATCTTCAGACCGGACATGCGGATGTAGCCGTACGAGTAAAGGAAGATGCGGTAGCCGATGTTGAAAATCGAGCTGTACATCACGCCCTTAGGCCCGAGCACGGCGCCGACAATCGGAATCCCAAAGAAGGTGGTGGAGCCGAAAATCGTCAGAACGGAAAGCGTGGTTCGCTTGTCGCCCTTGTACTTCAGGTACGGCAGCGGGGTCACGAAGATCAAGATGATGTAAATCAAGATCCCCCAGACCAGAACGCTCATGCCCTGACGCAGCGTGTCGCCGTTGATCGGGGCCATGAAGGAGTTGAAGGCCAAGGCCGGCAGGGCCACGGCCAAGACAACCTTGGTCAGGACTTTCCCGAAGTCGGCCCCGAGGGTCCCGCGCTTGCGGAGGTAGAATCCCAGAAAAATGATGAAGATGACAGAGGTGATTGAACTAATAATGGCACTGTTCGTGAAGGTTTGCTTAATCGCGTCAACCAATCCCATGATGTGAACTTCCTTTCGGTTATTGTGAATTTGTTTACTAAGTCATCCTAAGGCTTGCTTGTGAAAAAACGAACTTTTTCGAACTAACGAAACCATATGTAACTAACGTAAGTGACGGACAATGCGACAGAGAAAACGCTACATTGGCACAGAAAACGGGAACCGGCCGGATGCTCACTGCCATTATCAAGGCCGTAATTGCGGGGATGTTACATAGTATTACTTTCACAAGCCGTTTTGAACGAGACAACACTGGTACAGTTTGGACCCTATATTTTGTCTGTTACTGTCACGACAAGGCGCGGGGCGAGGCGCCAAATTTTTGGCAATTTGCGAGCTTAAAATTTGCCAGGTAACCGCTTACCTGATAAGCTAAACTCAAGTGATCACTAGGATAGGGGTCGGTGGCCGGCCACCGTGACAAACCCTTCTTCGGCGGCGATCCAGTGGCAAGCGCCACGCTACCTCACGCAGACCAGGCCCCAGCCCGGCCCCGTCATCGATGATATCAGTGGAACCCGTCGCACTAGGGGGCGGGAATCATTAATCGTAGTGGATAACCGGTTGCAGTGTTATCAAACGCCCAACTCCAAGTACGGAGGTAGCTGCGGGCGGGCGAGGCGGCCGGGACGCGTACCGGCCAGCACGACAAACCATTCCGGCGGCCCGGAAGGCGTGCTGGCTCAGGCGGCGTAACCTGTTTTAGATTCAAAGCACGACCGCCTGCTCAGGCGTGTGGATGTCACCGCACGGCGCAGTCCTGAGTCAGGAGGGTACGACCCCAGCCCCCGCGAACCACAAGCGCGGCCTGGGAAGGCGGCACCGCGCGGCAGCTTCAGGCTGCCGGCCGGTGCCGGACAGGTGCGGGACCTGGTTTTGGCCCCAGTGCGGCGCTGCAGCGTCGTGCTGGGATCGAAACCTGGCCACCCAACGCCTTGTCGACACCCACGTGACCACAACGCCCAGATCCGCTGACGGGGTACTTCCCGTCGGCGGATTTGGTGCGTCTTTGTTTAACTTTCATAAACTTGACTATTTCGTCCCGTTTTACGCACACATCTACGCTACAATTGAAGCAAGATGTTTGGGCGAGACGCCCGGATGACCCATTGGTCGCCGGTGGCTGGTTTTGCCGAAAGGAGTTTCCCATGGCTTATCGCACCCCGCCGCTGCTGTCGCCGGCAGCGATTGTTTCTATTATTATCCTGATTAGCGGCTACAGCCTGATTAATAATGCGGTCAATCCGTCCAGCACCCCCAAGTCGCGCGAGGCGCAAAGATCGCTGGCCTCCAGCCTGAAGGCCAAAAACAGCAGCAAGAGCAGCAGCGAGCCGGCGGCCACCAGCAGCAGTGCCTCAACCGCCAGCAAGGCGCCCGAAAAACCGGCCGCCGGTGACGACAGCACGGCTTCGAGTTCATCCAGCAGTAGCACCAAAGCCACGACCGGCACTGACCAAACCACGGATGGGAACGAGACGACCACCGGGACCACCGGCGACACTGACGACGGCACAACCAAGGATACGACGACCACCGGCAGCGGCGACACCACGACCGGCACCGATGGCGACACGACCGGCGACACCACGGGTAACACCACCGGAGGGACGACCGGTGACGCCACCGGCGACGCCGGGTCCGGCAGCAGCAGTAAGGCCAGCAGCGGTTCGACGAAGTAGCTGGCCGGCCGGACGCCCCGCTAACGGCTAGGCTACCCGTCCCGCTAACCCCGCCGTGGTCCACCCTCGAAACGGGTTCCCCACGGCAACGCGGAAGCGGCTAGCTACGCCGCGTCACTCGCGGCCAGGCCCGGGCCTCAAGCGCCACGGCTAGGCTACCCGTCCCGCTAATCCCGCCGTGGTCCACCCTTTAAATGGGTTCCGCGGCGCATCGCCGCCGCGTCCAGCTAGGGCCGGCACTCGGGGCCAAATGCCGCCCCAAGCGCCAGCCCTGCGCTGGCCGGTCGGCTGACCGCACCGCTGCACCCTCGAAACGGGTTCCCCACGGCAACGCGGGAGCGGCTAGCTACGCCGCGTCACTCGCGGCCAGGCCCGGGCCTCAAGCGCCACGGCTAGGCTACCCGTCCCGCTAACCCCGCCGTGGTCCACCCTCTGAAAGGAAGTATTCCATGCTCACTGCTCTTGATCTGCTCAACCGCGCGTTGAGTTACTTCAACATTCAGGACAAGGCGAAGGGGAAGGCCTTCACCATCGTGGCCTTCGGCGCCAATTTTTACCTGCTGTACCAGGCGATTCGGCACCTGCGCTACGTCAACTACCGCGTCGGCGGGGTGCTGTTCTTGCTGGCCTTTTTAGTGCTACTGTACTTCATCGTGCTGAATTTCTTCTATTACTTTACGGACAAGCAGATGAAGTGGGACGTGTCGCCGAAGGTCGAGAAGCTGCTCGGCGGCAATCCGCAGGCGGCCAAGGCGGCGGAGGCCGCGCTACTGCAGCGGACCAACCTCGGGGCCTCCAATGGGCTGTTCACCGAAGCGCGGCTCTTACCGGCGACGGTGGTGGTCGACCAGGCCAACCTGGATGCGCTGGTCGACCAGCTGCGCCAAAGCGGGGCGTTGACCGAGAACTACCAAGGGCTGGACGAACGCGCGATTGCGCGAGTGGTCGCCCACACCCATCAGCCGGTGGCGGCAATCGGCGGTCCGTTCGAGCTGCCGTACTTCGCCCTGACCCAAAGCGGCAAGCAGCTGGTGATCGAGGGCGGTCTGAACGCGCTGACGCCGACCACCTTGGGGACAATCACGCGGGTGGGGCTGATGCCGACCGCCGCGGCCCTGAAGGATTACCAACTGGCGCTGGCCCATGTGTTCCTGACCGGCGGCGAGGTGATGCAGCCCGGCCGCCACGGGCTTATCCAAAAGGTCACGCCTTATACTATTTCCGCCCAGCTCGCCTATACCGTTCGCCCGGACGTTCAGGCCCCGCGGGACTAACCAAAACTAAATTTGCGACCGTGCGAAAAAACCGGTAAGATTATTTTAATGATTTTATCGGCTGACGCACGGTCTTTTAGTGTCCAAGCGCGAGCCTGATTGCTTGCCACCAAGAATTTGGCTAGGGTATGATGGTAGTGGTCTAGGTAAAATCCCGCCGGCACCCCACACGGAGGCTTGGCCAAAAGCCAAACATTCGCCGGGCCGGTGCGTCGGCCGTACACAAACGCATGCTTAAAAGGAGGCGATTCGATGTCAATGATCGAGTTTCACGACGTCGAGAAGTATTATGGGAAGTTTCACGCACTCAAGGACATCAATCTGACCATCGACCGCGGCGAAGTGGTCACGATCATCGGGCCGTCCGGATCGGGCAAAAGCACGCTGCTGCGAACCATCAACGGGCTGGAGCGAATCACGGAAGGCAAACTTATCGTGAATGATTTTGACCTCGCCGAGAAAAACACCAACATGGACAAGATTCGCAAGAACGTCGGCATGGTGTTCCAGCACTTCAATCTTTACGCAAACAAAACCGTTATTGATAACATTACGCTCGGCCCGCGCCTGGTGCTGCACCGCGACCGCGCCGAGGTCGAGAAAGAGGCGCTTGAGCTGCTCGACATGGTCGGGCTCAAGGATCAGGCCAAGAAATACCCGGCGGCCCTGTCCGGCGGCCAAAAGCAGCGCGTCGCCATCGCCCGCAGCTTGGCGATGAAGCCCCGCGCGATTCTCTTCGACGAGCCGACCTCGGCGCTGGACCCCGAAATGATCGGTGACGTCTTGGACGTCATGCAGACCATCGCCAAGCAAGGCATGACCATGGTCGTGGTGACCCACGAAATGGGCTTTGCCAAGCGCGTTGGCGACCGCATCATCTTCATGGCGGACGGCCAGATTCTCGAGGACGCCACCGACGTCGCCGGCTTCTTCGATCACCCGAAGGATCTCCGGGCGCAGGAGTTCATCAGCAAGATTTTCAACCACTAGGAGGGCGCCTATGCACAAGCTAAAATTATGGCTCACGGCCGTCGCCCTCATGGTGGTGGCCGGCGTGGCGGCAGGGTGCGGCGCAAGCGTTGCCGACCAAGACGCCTTGGCCCACGCCAAGAAAACCGACACGATTGTCTGGGGCGTCAAGGCCGACACCCGGCTGTTCGGCCTGATGAACACCAAGACCGGTAAGATTCAGGGCTTTGAAATCGACATGGCTAACGCCTTGACCAAGCAGGTGCTGGGTAAGTCGGCCAAGGCCACCCTGGTGCAGGTCACCTCGGACACCCGGGTGCCGATGCTCAAGGGCGGCAACCTGGACGCGGTGATCGCGACCATGACCATCACCCCGGAGCGGCAGAAGGTTTTAGACTTCACGGATTCTTACTTCAAGGCCGGCCAGTCGCTGTTGGTCAAAAAAGGTAGCAAAATCAAGTCGATCAAGGACCTGACCGCTGGCACCAAGGTGATCGGCGTTCAGGGCTCCAACTCGGTCGACAACGTCAAAAAGGCCGCCCCGCAAACCACGGTGCTGCAGCTGGCCGATTACGCCCAGGCGTTCACGGCGCTGAAGTCCGGGCAAGGCGACGCGCTGAGCACCGACAACGGCATTTTGTACGGGATGTCTCAGCAAGACCCCGGTTACGTGGTGGTCGGCGGCACCTTCACCAAGGAACCGTACGGCATCGCGCTGAACCAGGGCCAGACCAACCTGCGCAAGGCGCTGAACAAGGCGCTGGTTCAGCTTCGGGCCAACGGCACCTACGAGCGGCTGATCAACAAGTGGTTCGCCGACATTCCGGGCTTTGACATCAAGGAGGTGGAGTAATGCTGAACATTTTGACCAACAACTTCGGCACCCTGATGTCCGGGCTCGGCTACACGCTGCTGTCCAGCCTGATCGCCTTGGTATTCTCCCTGATCATCGGCACCGTCTTTGCGCTGATGGAAATCTCGCCGCTCAAGTGGGTGCGGGTGATCGGCAAGACTTACGTCGAGGTGATCCGCAATATTCCGCTGCTGGTCATCACCATGGGCTTTTACGTCATCGTGCCCAAGTACCTGCTGCCGGTGGATGGCTTCACGGCCGGGACCATCGGCCTGACCATCTACACCAGCGCCTTCATCGCCGAAACGGTGCGAGCCGGCATCGAGTCGGTCGCCGTCGGCCAGATGGAAGGGGCCCGCTCCGTCGGGCTGTCCTACGCGCAGGCGATGCGCCAGATTGTGTTCCCCCAGGCGATTAAGATCGTGATTCCGCCGCTGGGCAACCAGTTCATCAACCTGGTCAAGAACTCGTCGATTCTGGCCTTCGTCGCCGGTTTCGACCTGATGTACCAGGGCAAAATCATCGCCAACGCGACCTTCAACACCTTCGACACCTACCTGGTGGTCGGGCTGCTCTACCTGGTGTTGACGATGCCAATGTCGTACCTGATGCGGCACCTCGAAAAGAAATGGGTCACGGCCTAGAAAGGGGGAAGTGCCATGCAAAGCTTCATCGATGCGTATTCGCAAGTTAACCTGCACTACCTCCTGGAGGGCCTGTGGGTCACCGTGGAGGTCTCCGTCACCTCCATCGTGTTCAGCTTCCTGATCGGGACGCTTCTGGGCATTGCCCGGTACGTCAACGTGCGGTTCTTCTCGGCCTTCGTTGGTTTCATCATCGACCTGATCCGGAACCTGCCGCTGCTCTTGATTCTCTTTTTCACCTACTTCGCGCTGCCGCGAATCGGCATTCGCCTGGGCGTGATTCCCGCGTCCATCGTCGCAATGAGCATCTTCGAATCCGCGATGCTGGCCGAGATCGTGCGGTCGGGTATCAATGCGGTGCCGACCGGCCAGATGGAGGCCGCCCGTAGCAACGGGATGTCTTACGTGCAGGCGATGATTCACATCATCTTGCCGCAGGCGTTCAAGGCGATGATTCCGCCGATCGTCTCCCAGTTCATCTCGCTGGTCAAAGACACCAGCCTGGCGACCATCATCCTGCTGCCGGAGCTGACCTACCACGCCCAGATCATCTACGGGCAAGACGTCAACTACACGATTCCGATGTTCGTCGCGCTAGCCGTCTTGTACTTCGTGGTCAACTACGCGCTGTCGCTCGGGGCCCGGCTGATCAACCGCCGCCTGAACCACGCGTGATGGCATCCACTGCCCCTGGCCATTTGGCCGGGGGCTTTTTTGCTGGATTTCGGGCACCAAAAAACGCCTCGCAGGTGCGAGGCGTTGTGGGGTCACTGGCGCGCGTCCACGATGAACGCGACTTCTGCGGCCTGGCCCGCCGCAGTGAAGCCGGCAGCCAGGTAGAACTGGCGCGCAACGGCGGTGTCGTCGGCGAGCAGCACCACTTGGCCCGGCCGCGGTTCCGCGGCGCGAAGCCTGGACAGCAGCGCCGAACCGATGCCCTGGCGCTGCCAGTCCGGCGCCACCAGCAGGTCCTGCACGTAGAGGATCGTGCGGTGGTCGGTGACGGCGCGGACCAGGCCGCATAGGGTGGCACCGGCGGTTGCCCACAGTACGGTCGAGGCGGTCAGGGCGGCCAAGGTGTTGGCCGGGTCCGCCAGGTAGGCGGTCCAGCCGACTTTGGCGTACAGGTCGAGCACGGCCGCATCGGTGACGGCGGCCGGCCGCGCCGTGTGATAGGTGATCATTTGGCGTCCTCAAGCAGGTACGGCCGCAGCTGGCCGGCCTGGATTGGGTTGACCACCGTCTTGATCTTGGTGCCGTCTGCGGTGTAGTCGGTCGCAATCACGCCGGTTTCGCGGTTGATGAAGTCGACCAGGCTGCCCTTGGCGAAGGGAATCAGGTAGGTGTTGGTCTCGTTGTCGGCGAACACCTTGCCTTCGATCAGCTCGACCAGCTTGTTGAGCGACTTGGCATCCCTGGCGGAGTAGACGAACTGGTTGCCGTTGACCTCCGGGAACACCGTGTCGTCACGCAGGTCGGCCTTGTTGAAGGCGTAGATCATCGGGATGTTTTCGATGCCGATGCTCTGCAACGTTTTTTCGGTGACCGCCATCATGTCCTGGTAGTGCGGGTCGGCGTAATCGACCACCTGGATCAGCAGGTCGGCGTTGGCCGCCTCGGCCAGGGTCGCCTTGAAGGAGTCGACCAGCTTGTGCGGGAGCTTCGAGACGAAGCCGACGGTATCGGACAACAGGAACTTGCGGTGATCCGGCAGCGTAATCTGCCGCACCGAGGTGTCGAGCGTCGCGAACAGCATGTCCTTTTCGAAGACCTGCTTGGTTTCGGGGTGGTCGGCAAACAGGTCGAGCAGGCCGTTCATCGTGGTGGACTTGCCGGCGTTGGTGTAGCCGACCAAGGCGACCACCGGCAGCTCGTTGTCCAGGCGTTTTTGGCGCCGCACGTCTTCGCCGATGTCGGCGTCCTTGAGCTCCTGGCGCAGCCGGGCGATGCGCTTGTTCAACACCCGCTTGTCCATCTCGAGCTTGGATTCGCCGGCCCCGCGGTTGGTCAGGCCACCGCCGCCTTGCTGGTCCAGCTTGTTGGCGCTTGGGTGCAGCCGGGGCAGGGCGTACTGCAGTTGGGCGATTTCGACTTGGGTCTTGGCCGTCTTGCTTTGGGCCCGGTTGGCGAAAATCTCGAGGATCAGCTGGGTGCGGTCGATCACGTGCAGCTTGGTAACTTTTTCGATGTTGCGCAGCTGCGACGGGGACAGCTCGTCGTTAACCAAGATGGTGGTCGCGTCGAGGGCCCGGGCGAGCTCGGCGATTTCCTCGACCTTGCCGGTGCCGAAGTAAAAGCCCGCGGTCGAGCGGTCGAGGTTTTGGCGCGATTCGCCGACGACGTTGTAGTTGTTAGCCCGGGCGAGCTCGGCGAGCTCTTGCATCGTGTAGTCGAAGTTCTCCTGACCGCGCGAAATGCCGGTGGTGATTACTTTTTCTTGTGGTTGTTGTGTTTCAGTCATACAGTTCTCCTTTGGGGTGGCGCCGCCGCGGCTTTTTGGGCACAAAAAAAGGAAGCCCAGTAGCTTCCTCTATTGACCGGACTGGTCCCGTAGATTCGACTCGCTGCAGTGGCGCACTAGGCGCAAGTTATCCAATTGTCTGGGTGGCCACTGTCTTCAAACGCATCGCGGATCGACTCCTTTCAATTTCTAGGATAAGTGTAACACACATCAGGCGCCGCGCCAAACGTTACTGTCGCTGTTCGGCTGCCGCGCGGCCGGTGGCGGCAGGCGACACGGCTGCGATTGCCGGGGCGGGGGCTTGTTTTTTTCCCTGCATCGGGTACGATTGACCTAAATCGCAAGGGCTTTCAAATACGGAGGATGACGTGGGTAAATTCAGGCAGCTGTTGCAGCGGTTCTTTTCGGGGGAGACCTTCGATTACCGCGCGGTGTTCGGGCTCCTCGGGCCGGTGGTGGTCGATCAGTTCTTTTTGGTGTCGTTCAATTTTTTGAACACCGCCATGATCGCAAGCTCCGGGGCGGCGGCCATCAGCGCCGTCAACATGGTCGGCTCGGTCAATGTGTTTCTGATTCAGATCTTCGTTGCCGTCGGCCTCGGCGGCACGGTGCTGATCGCCCAGTACTTCGGGGCCGGTGAGCGCAGCCGGCTCGGCCACGTGGTCAACGGCACGATTTACGGTGCGGTGTTGACCGGGCTGGTGCTGGCCATCGTGTTCGGACTGCTGCACAACGGCATTCTCAGCGCGTTGTTCGGCGCCGCCAGCCCCGCGGTGATGCGAAACGCCAGGCTGTACATGCTCGGCGTCTTGTTCAGCTACCCCTTTGAGGCGATGGTCGAAGGCACCAACGGCAGCCTGCGCGGCATCGGCCGCACCAAGAACTCGTTGCAGTTGTCGCTTGCGATGAACATGATGTACCTGTGCTTCAACTTGATCACCATCACCTGGCTGCACCTGGGCGTGGTCGGCATGATCATCGCGTTGAACCTGTCGCGCTGGCTGGCGGCGGCTTTGGCGGTGTGGATGCTGGCGTCGCACCGCGACCTGTTCGCCCTGACCTGGCGGCTGATGCGGCGCGTCGACTGGCGCATGCTCCAAAAGGTGCTGGTGGTTTGCGTCCCCTTCGCGGCGGAAGGCGTGTTTTTCAACGGCGGCAAGATCTTGATTCAGATGATGATTGTGATGCTTGGCACCCAGGCCATCGTGACCAACGCGATTGTCGGCTCCTGGGCCCAGATGTCTGAGATTATCCCCAGCGCCTTGGGCACGGCCTTGGTGCCGATCGTCGGCCAGTGCGTCGGTCGCCACAACCTGAGGGATGCCCGGAAAATCACCAAGTCCTTCGTCGGCCTGGGCATCGGCGCCTTCGTGCTGGGCGATTCGCTCTTGCTCGCGCTGTTCAAGCCGGGCATTCGGCTGTTCTCGCCGACGCCAGCGATTCTGCCGGTGATCTTCTTATCTTACTGCATCTTCGTCGGGATGCACCTGCTGTTTTGGACCGTCAGCTTCGTGCTACCCAACGCCTTGCGAGCGGCCGGCGACGGCAAGTTCACCACGATCGTGTCTTTGGCTTCGATGTGGGCCTTTCGCGTGGTCGGCGTCTACGTCTTCGCGGTTCGCATGGGCTACGGGGTGCCTGGGGTCTGCGCCATCATGGGCCTGGAGTGGGGCGTTCGCGGCGGCATTTTCATCCGGCGCTTTGCCGGCGACAAGTGGTACCAAAACAAGCTGATTTGAGTTTGGTATAATGGCGTTAATCTAATTGAAGGAGCTCCTTATGAAAATTTCCCGTTCCCAAGTTCTGCACCTTGCCGTGGGGGCGGCGGTGTTTCTGCTTGTCATCTTGTATCCGGCCCAGCTGTGGGCCGGCCTCAAGACCTTGTTGAGCGTGTTGACGCCGCTGGTGATCGGTGCGGCCTTAGCCTACTGCATGAACCTGATTGTGGTGCGGCTGGAAAAGGTGCTTTGGCCCCACGCCACCGCCAAGGCCGCCCAGAAGCTGCGGCGGCCGGCCGCCATCGTCTCGGCCATCGTGCTGACGGTGGTGATTTTGGCCGGGGTGTTGCGCCTGGTGGTGCCGCAGTTCATCGCGGCGCTTGACGGCTTTTTCACCAGCCTACCCGAGACCTTGACCAAGCTCAACGACTGGCTGACCAAGTCCGATCAGGCGACCGCCTTGACCAAGAAGCTGGCAAGCGCCGACATCGACTGGACCAGCATTCAGACCAAGGTCACCAAGTACCTGTCGGCCGGCGTGTCCGGGTTGTTCTCCGGCTCGCTGTCTTTGGTCGGCTCCGTCTTCTCCGGAGTGGTCAACTTCATCTTGGCCTTCACCTTCGCCATCTACCTGGTCGCCGGCAAGGAAGGCATCGGCAGCCGGCTGAACCGCGTCGGCGCCGCCTTTTTGCCGACCAAGTTCATGGCTAAGCTGCACTACCTGCTGCACGAGGCCGACCTGATGTTCTCGCGCTTCATCGTCGGGCAGGTGACCGAGGCCTTCATCCTCGGGACGCTGTGTACCCTGGGGATGCTGCTGTTTCGCTTCCCCAACGCCGGCTCGATCGGCGCGTTCATCGGCATGACCGCGCTGATTCCGATGCTCGGCGCCTACATCGGCGGGGCGATCGGCTTTGTTTTGATCGTCGTAGTCAGCCCCTTGAAGGCCGTGTTGTTCGTGGTTTACCTGGTGGTGCTGCAGCAGCTCGAGGGCAACTTGATCTACCCGCGGGTGGTCGGCGGCTCGATCGGGCTGCCGGGCATCGTGGTGCTGGCGGCCGTCACCATCGGCTCGGGCCTCGGCGGCATCTTGGGGATGCTGCTCGGGGTGCCGCTGGCCGCGACGGCCTACCGCCTGATTCGCAACGCAACATGGCAAAAAGAGGGCCGGCCGCTCAGTGAGTGACCGGAGAAAGGACACCATGACCACTTCACAAAATGACGCGCTGACCGTGACCACCGAACCCGCCACCATTCGCCTGCAGGCCGGGGCCCAGCCACCGGTGGCCGGTGCGGTCAGCCTGTACTTGGATGGCGCCACGCTGTTGGGCATCGACGTCGCGGTCGCGGCGGCGACCCGCACGATGATCATCGATTCGGCAGAGGACCTGCCGGCGCGTTACCTGGCGGCGGCGATTGCCGCTCAGGCCGGTGCCAAGGTGACCTACGCGCCGCAGCCGGTGCCGGCCAACCTCCAGCAGCCGGCCGCGGCGCTTTTGGCGGCCTTGACGCCGACGCTGACGCTGCTCGGGGTGGCGCTGGCTCCGGCCAAGAAGCGGCCGGCCAAGGCCCAGCACCGCTGGAGTAAGACCGTCTCGGCCGTGCCGTTCACCACGACCTTCGCCGGCACCCAGGCGACGGTATACTGGCAGCGGCGCAACGAGATGCGCCTGCTCGCCGGGGCCCGGCTCAAGCCCGAGGCCGACCTGAACGCCGACGGCAGCCTGGGCTTTTCCGCCCGGTTCGCCGCCCAGCTGCGCGGCGAGCACCAGGCAGCGATTGGCCCGGACTTCGTCACCACCGAGGACATCGTACTCAAAAGCACCAACGAAGTCGGCTTATTCCTGTATTTTGGCACCACCAACAGCTGGCTGCAGTTCGCAGACGCCGCCGGCCGGACGCTGGACGACTGGACCGTGGTGCGGTAAGCCGCGACCAAATACCGGCGCGTTTCGGCCTGGCTGGCGGAGCGCGACGTTGACCCGAAGGAGGAACACCATGCCTAACCAACCCCTGGCCGCATACGAGGCCGACATTCCCAAGGTGGCCGCAATGCTTGCTGACCAACCTGAGGCGCAGGCCTTTTTCACCGCCTTGACGCCGGGCTACCAGCGCGAATGGGCCCGTTACTTGTTCGGTGTGGCCAGCCCGGCCACCGCCGCCGCCCATCTGGCCAAGATGCTTGAGGTCTTCGCCGCCGGCTACAAGTCCAAACGGGCCTACGATTCGCGGCCCCGGTAGCCAACTTGCCTTGATGACACACAAAAACGCCGCAACCGGCCGGTTGCGGCGTTTTTGTGGTGGCGTGGTCGGCTTACAGGTCCTGGTTGACTACGCCGGTGCGGCCGTCCTTAGTGAAGTGGACGATCAGCCACAGCAAGGCACCGTCGACGATCACAATCAGCACCCAGCGCAGTGCGACGGCGAGGTGAACCAGCAGGTTGGTGTACATGCCGTAGCCGACCAGGCCGAGCAAGGCCAGGGCAACCACGATGGTGATGGCCCACCAGGTGCCGGGGCCAAAGGCGTTGCCGCGCTGCTGGCGCTTGGCGATCCAAGGCATGGAGAAGCCCAAGGCGACCATGCCGATTGGCACCAGGATGTTCAGCGTCAGCATCAAGGCGAAGGTGTCTTCGTTGGCGTCGGTCGGGAAGAACCCAAGCACCGCCAACAGGAAGGTGACCACCAGCATCCAGGTGCCGACGGCAAAGCCCAGCTTATCGTTTTTGATGTAGGTGTAATCCGGGGTCGGGTAGCGGTCCGAGTGCTTGCGAACCATCATGTAGGCCCAAAACAGGAACATCGTCGACAAAGGCGACACGATGCCGTTGAGGTTCAACAGCCAGTTAAAAATGTCGTTGATCTTCGGCAGCATCCCGCCCAGCGCCATGATCACGGCGCAGAGAATGGTGGTCAGCCAGTAGCCGTTGATCGGCAGGCCGTCGGAGTTCTTCTTGGTCAGCTGCCGCGGCATGAAGCGCTTGGCGACGTCGGATAGGAACACGCGCGTCGACGCGTCGAGGATCACCGCCAGCTGTGCGAGCATGTAGATGCCTTGCACGACGGCGAACAGGTACATCAAGGCGTTGCCCATCCCGAATTGCTGACCGATGGCCTGAAAGGCGTAGTAGGAACCGTTCATTTTCAGGTCGTTGGGCAGGTGATGGGCGTTGAAGTAGACGCCCAAAGAGAAGGTGCCAAGCAGCGTCAGGAACATCGTCATGATGGCGATCATCTTCAAGGCCTTGGGGAAGTCCTTGGCCGGGTGCTTCATGTCGGCGGTGTAAGGGGCCGCCAGCTCCGAGCCATTCATCGCAAAGACGAACAGGCCGAACGTCGACAGGAAGGACAAGGAGAAGAAGTGCTTGGGCATGAACGCGCTGAACTTGAACGGGTGGGTGGCAATCGGGTTGCCATGGGCCAGGCCGGCGAAGGTCATCACGACGAACAGCACGGTCATGATGAACATCGCGCCGCCGCCGATGGTCGACATCCATTCAAGCGACTTGTTCTTGAAGAAGTGCTGAATCCAGATGAACAAGACGAAGACCACGGCGGTGAAAACGCCGAACCACGCGTTGCCCATGTGGCTTTGGATGTCGCCGTTACCGTTGGTGATCCAGCCGAAGCTGATGACCACCGAGTTGGCGACGTCGACGACGTAAGGCAGCCCGGTGATCCAGTAGAACCACGCGGCGTAGTAGCCGACGGTGTCGCCGTTGACCTGGCGCATCCAGCTGGTGATGCCGCCGCCTTGCTCGGAGAAGGTCGACCCCATGTGGGCGACGATCAGGTTGTAGGGAATGACGTAGAAAATGGTCATCAAAACCCAGGACGTCACGGCGACGAGCCCTTGGTTCTGGAAGTTATAAATAATATCGTCGAAACCGATTACGGTGACGAAATCCATCAGGCCGACAACGACCCAGGGAATGTATTGCTTTTGCTTGGTTTCTGGTTCCATGGTTACCTCCCGGTAGCGGCTGTGCAACAGGCAGCGGCCGCTTCGGAAGGCGCCTTGTTTCGCGTCATCGTTCGCTCCTCCTAGCTCAAAAAAGTCCTTTGCCATTCTACCCGAGTTTGCAGGCCAACGAAAGCAGTTTTTCAGAAAAAATTTCCACTGCAAAAAGACCCGGCACCAGGCCGGGTCTTACCATGGCACGTCGCTCAGCGATTCAAGATGGCCTCACCGATGCGGCGGTTACGCGCGTGTTCTGCGGCCGGCACCAGCATCCCGCCGGTGGCCCAGACGATGTGGGTCGCAGCCGTCAGCGGGAACTGGCGCCCAAGCGCCGGTTGCGCCATGCGCAGCGCCGCGAAGCCGGCGGTGGCGGAGGGCTCCAGGAATTGGTTTTCGGTCGCCATCATCTCGGCGGTGTAGGCCATGATGCGGTCGTCTGCGAAGGTCGCGATGCCCCACAGCAGGGTCTTAAGCACCTTTCCGGCCAGCCGCGACGGCCGACCGACCGCCAGCCCGTCGGCCTCGGTCAGCCCGTCCAGGCCGATGTCCTCGACCGCGATGCCGTCGTTCAGGCCGGTGGCCATGCCCAGCACGACGGAAGGGACGTGCGTCGGCTCGGCGAAAATCGCGTGGACGTGCGGCCCGAGAATCGTCTTGAGGCCAAAGGTCGTGCCGCCCGGCGAGCCACCGACGCCGGCCGGCAGGTAGACGAACAGCGGGTGGTCCTTGTCGACTGGGATGTGCTGGTCGCGCAGCTGCTTTTGCAGGCGAATGGCCGCGACGCCGTAGCCCAAAAACAGGTCCTTGGAGCCTTCGTCGTCGATGAAAAAGGTGCTGGGGTCGGCCGCCGCCAGCTTGCGCCCGGCGGTGATCGCCTTGGTGAAGCTGCCCGGGTACTCGACCACGGTCACACCGACCTGGCGCAGCAGCGCCTTTTTCCACTGCTTGGCGTCTTGGGACATATGGACCGTGGTGCGAAAGCCCAGCTTGGCGGCCACGATGCCGATCGACAGGCCGAGGTTGCCGGTCGACCCCACGGCAATGCCGTAGCGGCCGAACAGGTTCGTGAAGGCGGGGTCGGCGAGCCTGGCGTAGTCGTCGCCGTAGACCAGGTCGCCGTGCTGCATCGCCACCTGCTCGGCGATCTTGAGGACCTCGTAGATGCCGCCGCGCGACTTGATGGAGCCGGAAATCGGCAGCTCGTTGTCGGCCTTGAGGTACAAGGCACCGGGCAGGTCATACCCCTCGCGAGCGGTCACGTGAGCCTGCATCGCGGCGATGCGGCGCAGCGGCGACTCCAGAATGCCGCCGGTGGCGGCGGTTTCCGGGAAGGCTTTGGCCAGGTACGGGGCGAAGCGGCGCAGCCGGGCTTCGGCGTCGAACAGGTCGGCGGCCGTCAGCGCAAGCGTCGGATCGGGCTTGCCGTAGTCGGGGTTGACCCACAGGGTTTCGCGCTGGGCGGCCAGGTCGGCCACCACCGGGGTGGTTGAGATCAATTGCTCGAGATTCATGTCGTCTCCTTTTGCCTCGCCCAAAAAAAGTGGTGGTCGCATCGCTGCGGCCACCACTCGTCTGGCGGGGAACTTTATTTCTGTCTGCCATATCATAAAACTTTTGGTGTCAGCAGGCAAGCCCGAGGGTCTACGCCTGCACGCCCTCGCGACCGTGCTTGGTCACCCCGGCGACCAAGGCCAGGCCGGCGGCAATCAGCACAACCGTCAGCCCCCACTGGGCCAAGGCCCCGCTGTGCGGCAGCAGGCGAACGAAGACACCGTAAGCGACGGCGGCGACCACGCCGACCGCCAAGGCGGCGGTGATTACCCACCAAGACGTCTGGCCGAAGGCGACGCCGCGGTTTTGCTGGCGCTTGGCCAGCCACGGCATCGTGAAGCCCAAGATAATCATCCCCACCGGCACGGCGATGTTCAAGATCAGCATCAGCGTGAAGGTGCGGGCGTTGGCGTCGGTCGGGAAGAACCCGAGCACCGCCAGCGCGAAGGTGACGACAAACATCCACAGCCCGACGAGAAAGCCGAGCTTATCGGACTTGATGTAGGTGTAATCCGGCGTCGGGAAGCGGTCGGAGTGCCGCCTTGCGCCCATGAACGCCCAAAACAGGAAGCAGGTCGCAAAGGGACTGACGATGCCGTTGAGGTCCAACAGCCAGTTGAAGATGTCGTTGATGCGCGGCAGCAGGCCACCCAGGGCCATGATGGTGCCGCAGATCGCGGTGGTCAGCCAGTAGCCGTTGATCGGCAGCCCGTCGGCGTTCATCTTGGTCAGCTGCTTGGGCAGGAACTTCTTGTTGGTGTCGGACAAGAAGATGCGCGTCGACGCGTCCAGCAGAATCGCCAGCTGCGCCAGGTCGTACATCAGCTGCGTGGCGGTGAAGATGTACAAGAGCAGGTTACCGACCCCGAACTGGTGGCCGATCAGCTGAAAGGCGTAGTAGTTCCCGTTCATCTTCAAGTCGTGCGGCAGGTCGTTGGCGTTGAAGTATACCCCCAAGGAGAACGTGCCGAACAGCGTGAGAAACATCGTCATGATCGCGATCATTTTCAGCGCCTTGGGGAAGTCCTTGGCCGGGTTCTTCATGTTCTTAGTGTAAGGCGCCGCAAGCTCCGCGCCGTTCATCGCAAAGACGAACAGGCCGAACGTCGACAAGAAGGACAGGGAGAAGAAGTTCTTGGGCATGAAGGCGTGCCAGTTGAACGGGTGCGTGGCGATCGGCCGGCCTTGGCTCAGGCCGACGAAGGTCATGATGACGAACAGCACCGTCATGCCGAACATCGCGATGCCGCCGATGGTGGACATCACCTCAAGCGACTTGTTCTTGAACAGGTGCTCAAGCCAGATGAAGGCGACGAACACGACGGCCGACAAAATGCCGAACCAGGCGTTGCCGACGTGGCTTTGGATGTGGCCGTTGCCGAACAGCAGCCAGCCGGCACTGATGATCACGGAGTTAGCGACGTCGACGACGTAAGGTAGCTCGGTGATCCAGTAGAACCACCCGGCGAAGTAGCCGACCGTGTCGCCGTTGGTCTGGCGCATCCAGCTAGTGATGCCGCCGCCTTCTTCCGAGAAGGTGGACCCCAGATGCGCGACGATCAGGTTGTACGGAATGACGTAGAAAAACGTCATCAGCACCCAGGTGAACAGGGCGACCAGCCCCTGGTTGCGGAAGTTATAAATAATGTCATCGAAGCCGATCACGGTGACGAAGTCCATCAAGCCAATGATGAACCACGGAATGTAGCGCGGTTGTTCTGAATCTGTTTTCAATGTTTTCCCCTTACAAGCGGTGAGCGACGGGCGACGCTCACCGGCCCGGGGCCTTGTTTCGGAACATGGCGACCTCCAAGTGTAACGGTGATTATTCTATAAGAAAATTCGTCTGAACGAAAGGTGTTTGCAGAAACTTTTGGCCGCGACGTGAAAAAAACATCGGTCCCGGGCCCGATTTGGCGGTGACAAAGGTGTAAGCCACTTGTTCGCGCATGGCGGTGCGAGCTGGGTTAAGATAGAATCACAGACAATTAATGGAGGCACAAAACATGCAGACTCAACCAGTGGTCGCCGTCGACGGTGTGACCAAGACATACGGCAAGGCCAATGAAAAGCAGTTCCAGGCCCTCAAAGGCGTGACCTTTGACGTGCAACCCGGCGAATTCGTCGGCATCATGGGGGCCAGCGGCTCGGGCAAAACCACGCTGCTCAACATTTTGTCGACGCTGGACCGGCCGACTTCGGGCCACGTCGCGATTAACGGCCAAGACGTCACCAAGCTGCGCGGCAACCACCTGAGCGACTTTCGCGCCAAGCAGGTCGGCTTCATCTTCCAGGACTTCAACCTGCTGGAGAACCTGACCGCCAGAGAGAACATCGCGCTGCCGATGGCGCTGCAAAACGCCAGCGCCAAGGCGCAGCAGGCCGCCGTCGCCAAGATCGCCACGACCTTGGGCATCGCCGCGGTGCTCGATCACTACCCGACGGAGCTGTCCGGCGGCCAAAAGCAGCGCGTCGCCGCCGCCCGGGCCCTGGTTCAAGAACCCGCCATCCTGTTTGGCGACGAGCCGACCGGGGCCTTGGACTCCCAGTCGGCCAAAGACCTCCTGGACACGATGCAGCAGCTCAACCAAAAGCAAGGCGTGTCGATTCTCTTGGTGACCCACGACCCGTTCTCCGCGAGCTACGCCAGCCGCATCCTGTTCATCAAGGACGGCCAGGTCGGTACCGAGCTGCGCCACGCCGGCAAGACTCAGGAGGCCTTTTACCAAGAGATCCTGACGACGCTTGGCACGTTCCAGAAGTAGGAGGGGCCTATGTTACGCAAACTTGCACTGGGCGGCATTCGCGCCCGTTTCCGCGATTACGCGGTCCTGTTCTCCGGGCTGGTGATCGCAAGCGCCGTGTTCTACATGTTCATGACCATGGCGACCAACAAGGCCTTCTTGGCCAGCAACTCCCCGATCAGCGCCACGCCGATCATCTTCGGCTTCGGCACCGTGCTTTTGGTGATCATCACCATGGTGTACATCGTCTACGCCAACACCTTCTTGATGAGCATGCGCCAGCGCGACTACGCGATGTTCATGATGCTCGGCGCCAAGTCGGGCAAAATCGCGCAGCTGATCTTTCTTGAAACCGTCGCGGTCGGCCTGGCTGCCGCCGTGGTCGGCATGGTGGTCGGCATGGGGCTGACCGCCGTGGCCGGCACGGTGTTTTTGGGGATGCTTCACGCCCCGGCGACGCATTTTGCCGTGGTGTGGCTGCCGGCGATTGCCGCCACGCTGGTCTTTTTCCTGGTGATGTTCGTGATTGCGGCCTTCGTCAACGCGGGGCGTCTGCTGAAGACGCCGGTGTTGAGCCTGCTTCACGCGACGACGTTGCCCAACCGCATCCAGCAAAAGGGTTGGGTGCTGGCGCTTCAGGCCGTCTTGGCCGTGCTGCTTTTGGCCATCGGCTACTGGATCATGGGGCAGCTGATGACCATCGGGGTGCCGGCGATCGGCATCGCCTTGGTCACCATCGTGCTGGGGACCTACTTCTTGTTCAACGCGCTGTTGGTCTGGGCCATCGGGCTGTTGCGGCGCAACCGGCGCTTCGCCGCCCGTGAGCTGCACGCCTTCACGCTGGGGCAGCTGACCTTCCGCATTCGCGATTACACCAAGATTTTGGCCGTCGTCGCGATGCTGTTCGCCTTGGCGCTGGGCGCCATCACCGTGGGGCTGGGCTTCAAGGACGCGATCCCCGAAATGGCGAGCCAGCAAGGCAAGTACGACCTGGTGCTGATGGCCCCGGATGCTTCGGCCAAGCAGTCGGCGGCCAAGCTGACCGGCGTGGTCAAGCAAGTCACGTACCAAGAGCGGGTGGTCGGCAAAACCGTCTACCTGAACGCCGCGGAGCTTGACGCCAAGCCGCTTGAGCTGGTGTTGTACCGCGGCCCTGGCAAGCTGATTCAAAAAAAGGTGACCGGGCAAAACTTTTCGAAGTACCAAGACGAAGGCTACAGCCAGCTGCAGGCGTTCAAGCTGCCGGGCGAGGAATTCTTCAAGGTGGTGTCGCAAAGCGCCTTTGCCAAGCTCGCCGGGCCGACCCGCACGGCGGTGGCCTACCAGCTGCAAGACGTCGGCGCCAACTACGACCGCATCGACGCCTTGCTGACGGCGCAAAACAAGCGCTACAAGATCGAAAGCGCAGATCAGTCCGGGCAGAAGTTCGTCACCTACGCGCTGATTAACAGCATGTTCGGCGGCCTGGCGTTCATGGGCTTCTTCCTCGGCCTGGCGTTCCTAGCGATGCTCGCGTCGACTTTGATGTTCAAGATTCTGAGCGGGGCGAGCTTTGACGCCTCCCGCTACCTGATGCTCCAAAAAATCGGGGTGCGGCAGGGACTCTTGAAAAAGTCCGTGCGGCAGGAAATCGGCGCGTTGTTCGCCTTCCCGGCGGGGCTGGGCATGGTGCATGTGCTGTTTGGCCTTCAGATGTTCAACGGCCTGCTGCAGCACCCGTACCGCGGTCTGTGGCTGCCCTTCGGGATTTTCCTGGTGCTTTACGCCGTCTATTACGGCCTGACCGTGTGGCTGTACGAAGGCATTGTGATCAAAAGGGACCTGGCCGCCTAGCGCGGCTTGGCGCCGGCGCGACGGTTGCGCCGGCGCCTTTTTGATTGCCGCGTGGCGGCAATCGCCTGGCACCACTTGCCAGCGGCTTGCCCCGGCGGGATAATGTTGGCAACGAGGAGGGATCGATGATGGGGACGCGACAGTTGGGGCAGTTCTTCAAGGCGGCGCGGCTTACCCAGGGGCTGACGCTCGAGCAGGCGGCCGGCGACTGGTCGGCCGCGACCCTGTCGCGTTTTGAGCGCGGTGAAACCGACATCGCGTTGGCCTCGGCCTTCACGCTGATGCGGCGGCTGGGTATCGAAACCGCGGATCTAGCCGCCTTGATGGCCCAAGACCCCGGGCAGGTGCCGGCACTGTTGCCGCTGATGTTCACCGACCAGCGCGAGGCCATTCTTCAGGCTAAGGCGCGGTATCTGGCCGCCCATGCCGGCGAGGACGATGCGGCCACGGCACTGATTACGACTTACTGCGACGCGGCGGCCAACTGGATGAGGCCGGAGTTTGCGCTGACGGCCCAACAGGAGCAGCAGATTGCCGACCTGATGACGGCGCCGCGAACCTGGCACGATTTCGAGCTGACCTTGTGCAGCGCCTTGATCGGGCCGGCCAGTCCAGAGCTCATCGGCCTGTTGTGGCGGCAGAGCCAGGCGGTGGCGTTCCCCAAGGTCACCAATTTTCACCTAATCGTGGCGGCGCTGTTTTTCGCCGGGCTGGCGACCGGCGACGCCGCGCTGATTGCCGCAATGGTGCCGACGGTTGAGGCCGCCACGCGCGATTCGCGCTTCGACCGCGTGTTGTTCGGGCCGCTGCCGCGTTGGCGCTTCGGACTGATGCTTGCGGCGTGGCAAACCGGCACCGCCGAAACCGGGAAGCTCGAGGCGTTCTTGGCCAGCCTGGACGCGATCGACGAGCCGGCGATGGCCGGCTACCTGCGCCGCGTGTGGTGGCGGGTCGCGGCGGCGGTGCCGCACCACAACCGCGACTTAGTGGCCGCACCACTGCAGGATGTTTTGCCCACGCAGCCCGGTGAATGGGCGCTACTGCGGCGCTCTCAGCTGCACCTGACCGCCCAGGCGGTCAGCGTGGGTTGGGCGGCGTCGACCACGCGTCGCTTCGAACGCGGCCAGACGCAGCTGGGGCTATCGCGGGTCTTTGCGCTGTTGGGCAAGCTGGCGCAGCTGTCTACCAACTTCAGTCGCTGGTACCCGACCCATCAGCCGATGGTCACGGCCAGCGGCGCCATGGTGGCCGCGTGGGAGCAAAATGCGGTGCCGGCCGCCATCCGCCAGATTGTGCAGGATTATGCGACCACTTACAAGGATGTGCTGCCCTGGCCGCTGTGGCGAGCCCAGCTGTCGGCGCTGGTCGGCTCGGCCGACACCGCGATTCCGGCAGGGGACCCGCTGCGGCCGACGCCGGCCGATCAGGCGCAGCTGTTCAGCCGGCTGGTCACGGTCACCCCTTACCACGCAAGCGAGCTGTGGCTGGTGGCTTTGACCGGCAGCTGGTTTTCCGCGGCGCAGTGCGTGGCCTTGGCCAAGCACTTGGGAGCGGCGCTGGCGCCGGACGCCGGCTACATGTCGCGGCTGCTGGGCGTCGGCGCGGTGATGAACCTGATGTTTCGCGTGGCCGAGGACGACCGCGGCCAGCTGCCGGCCCTGCTGGCGGCCGATCCGCACATCCAGCTGGCCGACCAGCTGGAATACGCCGTCATCGACTACCACTTCAACCGGCGGGTGATCGCCTGGCTGATCGACCCGACCGCCGCGACCCAGGCGGCGGTTCAGGATTTCGCCGCTCACATGGCGGTCGTCGGGGTCGCGGGACTGTTGCCCGAGCTCAAGGACACTTGGGCGAGCAACGGCGTCACAATGGAATGGCTGAAGGCCAGGAGGCAGGTATGATGGTAAGTAAGGAATCGCGCTTTGTAGTGGTGGAAAAGGCACCCGTTGGTTGGGCTCACGTGGCGGAGGTTCTGGTCGACCGCGAGACGCGGGTGCAGTACGTGGTCATGACCGTCGGCAGCGGCGGCGGCCTGACCGTGCTGGTCGGCGCCGACGGCAAGCCGCTGTTGTACGAGGAGCCGCTGGATTAAACTGGTTAGACTTGGACGCGGCGCCACCCTGTCGTCAATTGACGGGGTGGCGCCGCGTTTTGGTGTGGCCTGATGCTGGTCGGACGGATAAGCGCCTGGCGCCGCCCTCTAAACGGGCTTTGCCACGCAACGCGGGAGCGGCTAGCGACGCCGCGCCGCTCGTGGCCAGGCCCGGGCCTCAAGCGTCACGGCTAGGCTACCCGTCCCGCTAAGTTCGCTCGGCGCCGCCCTCTAACCGGGCTTTGCCCGGCATCGCCGCCGCGTCCAGCTCAGTCCAGTCGCCGGGCCAAGGTCGGGCCCAACGCCTGGCCTCACGCTGGCCGGGCGGCTAAGCGCCTGGCGCCGCCCTCTTACTTTCTTCCCTTCCGCAACCGACTTTAGCCGCATTTTGTTCATAAATTCACCATGTTTGGTCGGTAACTTGAAGCTAGTCATTCGTTGACGAGACTTGAAGGCGGCCGCGGTCGCCTTCGTAATGGAGGCGACACAATGAATTTTGCCAAACGCGCGTGGTTGAACCTGATCGCGAAGAAGGGCCGGACCGCACTGCTGATCCTTGTGACAAGTGCCATTATGTTATTCGTGATGGCCGGCCTGCTGATCAAAAGCGCGGCCAACCAGGCCACCGAAAATGCCAAGGACAGCATCGGCGCGACGCTGACTTTGAGCGCCAACCGCGAGGCGGCGTTCAAGAAAATGCGGGAAAGCGCGACGGCCAGCGACGGTCAACCGACCAAGCCAAGCGGCAAGCCCAGCCTGAGCATGTCCCCGGTCAAGCTGAGCACGGCCGAGAAAATCGCCAAGCTGACCGGCGTTGAGAGCTACAGCGTGGCCGTATCGACGTCGGCCAACGCCAAGAGCTTCGACGCCATCACCACAAGCTCCGGCCAAATGACCGGGCCGATGGGTGATAAGGGTGGCGCAAGCACCGGCGACATCACCGTCAGTGGGGTTTCAAGCACCGCAAGCTCTGCCAACTTTAGCGACAAGACCTACGTGATCAAGAAGGGCCGCGGGTTGACCGCCAGCGACAAGAACACCAACAACGTGGTGATTGAAAGCGAGCTGGCCACCGAAAATGACCTGAAGGTGGGCGACACCATCACCATCAAGAACGCCGCCAAGACCAAGACCTACAAGCTCAAGGTGGTCGGCATCTACAAGGCTAAGTCGACCGCCAGCACCACGATGGGCGGTGGGATGATGGGTGGCGGCGACCCGTCCAACACCATTTTCACCAGCTACACCTTCGCCAACACGCTCAAGGGCACCAAGTACAAGGACACCGCCGACTCCGTGGTCTTCACGGTGACGACGCCAAGCAAGGTCGCCAGCGTCAAGAAGGCCGCGACCAAGCTGATCTCCAGCAAGTTCAGCCTGACCGCCGATGACCAGTCCTACCAGATGGTCAAAGCGTCGATGAGCTCGGTGACTAGCTTCGCCGACAAGATTGTCTGGCTGGTCGCCATCGCCGGCACCATCATCTTGGCCCTGATTGTGGTCTTGATGATTCGCGAGCGGCGCTTTGAAATCGGCATTCTGCTGAGCCTGGGTGAAAAACGCGCCAAGGTGATCGCCCAGTTCTTCGTCGAGCTGTTCGTGATTCTCCTGGTCGGCGTCGGCATCGCCAGCGCCGGCGGGCAATTCGTCGGCGACAAGCTGGCGGCCCAAGTCGTCTCAAGCGCTCAGACCACGACCAGCAACACCAGCCAGCTCGGCGGCATGCCGGGCGGCCAAGGTGGCCCTGGCGGCATCCAAGGCGGCAGCCGCACCGGGGCCCCGAGCGGGATGCCGGGCCAGGCCAGCCAGCAAAAGGCGCAGACCAAGCAGGCCAAACTCGCCACCAAGGTCACCTTCAAGAGCGTGGCCATCCTGTTTGGCCTCGGGCTCGCCATCATTTTGATCGCGATTCTGGCCGGCGCCGGTGGCATCTTGCGCCTGAACCCCAAGCGCATTCTGATCGGATAGGAGGAAGCTATGCTTAAAACCGAAAACCTCACGTACTGGTACAACGATCGCGACCAGTACCTGTTCAAGGACGTCAACCTCGAGTTCGAAGCCGGCCACAGCTACGCCATCGTCGGTCAGTCGGGCTCCGGCAAAACCACGATGGTCTCGCTTCTGGCGGGGCTTGACACCCCCAAGGCCGGGCGCATTCTGATCGACGACCAAGACATCAAGAAGCACGGGCTGACCAACTACCGGCAAAGCCAGGTCGCCATTGTTTTTCAGGCCTACAACCTGTTCACCTACATGTCGGCGCTTGAGAACCTGATGACCGCCATGGCGATCACCAAGGCCAAGCACAAGGGCGACAAGGCCTACGCCAAGGGCATGCTGACGAAGCTGGGCCTGACCGACGAGCAGATGACCAAAAACGTTCAGAAGCTCTCCGGCGGCCAGCAGCAGCGCGTCGCCATTGCGCGAACCATGGTCTGCGACGCCCCGCTGGTGGTCGCCGACGAGCCGACCGGCAACCTCGACGAGGACAACACGACGGAGGTGATCGCGCTGTTCAACCAGATCGCCCACGAGGCCGGCAAGTGCGTGATCATCGTCACCCACGAGCCAACTGTCGCCGCGCAGTGCGACGGCGTGTTGCGCCTGGCGCATCGCACCTTCACTTGGGAGAAGCAGCCGCAGCCGGCCGTGCCGGCGTGAGTGAACCCAGCCGAGGCCCTTCAGCGCCGCACTTACCGGGTCGCGCCCAATTCGCTGACCGAAAAATGCCGTCGAACCGAAGCGGCGATCGTGGTACACTGAGACTACTAGGCCGCATCGCGGTCGCCTGGAGGGAATCGACATGATCAGTAAACTCATTTTGGTACTGGCGGTCCTGGTGCTGATCGGCGCCAGCTACTGGCTGTTCACACGCCCGAACGCGCGAAAGGAACTCTTCGCCCGAGACGTGTTCGTCCTGCTGGGGCTGCTTGCCATGGACCTCAGCCCCAACCCGCACAACTACAAGTGGTGGCTGGTGCTGATTTTGACCGTCGTGGCCATCGGACTGTTGGCCAAGGACCTGGTGTTGCGCAAGCAGGCGCCGCGCTTCGCTCGCTAGACCGCTCGGCGACTGCAAAAAGGCTACCGCGTTCCCCAATTATTGGGGGATGCGGTAGCCTTTTTAGGTTGTGACGGGCGGATTGCGGCTCGGTCTGTGCTAGGCGTTGTGAATCGCGATGTCGCCGTCTCCGGTTTGCACCGTCAGCGTTGCGGTCGGCTGGGTGCCGACCTGGCCGTCCTTGTGGTGGTGCTTGTGGCGGGTGTTGGTCGCACCGCTTGGCTGGTGAATGTGACCATCGCCGGTGGCCAAAGCGAAGGTGAAGCTGGCGGTTGGCGCAAGCCGCACGGTCACGTCGCCGGCGTTGGTGACGGCGTGAAGGTCCTCACTCAAGGTCGCGCCGTCGAGGGTCAGATCGCCATCGGCGGAGGTGAAGCTGCCACCGGTCACCGCGGAAGCGCGGATGTCGCCGGCGTCGGTTTGGACGGTCAGGGTGGGGGCGGTGACGGCCGTCACCGCGACGTCACCATCTGCGGTTTTGGCGGTCAAAGCGGCGGTGGTCAGCGGCCCCAGGTCCAGGTCGCCGGCGTTGCTTGCGGCTTTGATGGCGCCGGCCACCTCGGCGTCTTGCAGCGCGACGTCACCGTCACCGCTTTGAAGCGCTAGGCTACCGGCTCGCAGTGTCTGCAGCGTCAGGTCGCCGGCGCTGGTGGTGAGGGCGGCGGTCGTCGCCACGGTGACGGCACTGGCGCTGATGTCGCCGTCGGCCGTGGTGAGGCGCAGGCTTTGCGCCATCACGCTGTGCAAGGCGAGGTCACCGTTGGCCGAACGGGCGGTCAGGTCGCCAGTTTTGACTTGCGTGAAGGCGACGTCGCCGTTTTGGGACGCGATGGCAAGCGTCGGCACGTTCAAGTCGGTGGTGGTGACGTCGCCGTTGGCCGTCTTCAGGCTCAGCGGCAGCCCGTGGAGCCCCGCGGCCTCAATGTCGGCGCTGCTGGTCACCTGCAAGGCACCGGTGAAGCGGGTCGGCACGGCGACGGTGATCTGCGACCAAAAACCCAAGCGCTGGCCGTTGATCAGCATGCGAAACGCGTGGCGCGGCCTTTTGCCGTGCGTCAGGGTCCAGACGCCGTTTTGCAAAGCGTAGTGGCCGTCCAGCGTCGGGTCGTTCTTGCCGAATTCCTCGGTGATGGTCAGATCCGGATCGTCGGTGGCGCGAATGACGATCGGGTCATCGGCGTAGTCCAGCGCAATGGTGGTCACGCTGTCCAGCGCCACGCGAATCGTGTTGGTTCGGGCCGGTTCGGCCGCCGCGTGACGTGCGGCGAGCTTGGCCTCGTGCTTGGCGTCGTGAGCCGCGGCCTTGGCCTGGACCCGGGCATGCGCCGCACTGGCGCGGCCGGCCGCCGCGGCTTCCTTAGCCTGGTTCTTGGCCTGGGTAGCGGCGGCCTTGGCCGCTTCGCGAATCGCGTCCAGCTCCGGGGCTTGGGCGAGCTTGGCGGCCCGAACCGCCTTGGCCGCGGCGACATGGGCCGCCTCGCGAATCGCCGCGATGTCAACGTCCGGGGCCTGCGGGGCGGCCGGAATGTCTGGGATGTCTGGAATAGCGGGGATATCCGGAATGTCGGGAATGTCCGGCGTTGCGAAAGCATCCGGGATGCCCGGCATCGCCGCGGCCTCGGGGGTCGCCGGGGTCGCGGGAGCCGCCGGGGTTGCGGGAGCCGCCGGGGTCGCGGGATTGGCCACCTCGGCACTGGCCGCCGCCGGAGCGGCCGGTGGCATGGTTGGCGCCAGGTTGCCGCGCGGCGCGGCCGCGAGCCGCCGCACCCCGAGCTCGGCCAGCAGGTCCTCAATCGACCCGAAGTCTTCGAAGGCCTGGGTCACCGCGGTCGCCGGTTCGGTGCCGCCGGCGATTAGGTCGTCGGCCGCGTCGCTCAAGTTGCTGGCGATTTCCTCCCGCAGCTCGCGACTTTCGGCCGTAGCCTCGTATTGTCCAAAGACCCGCTCGAGCAGGTCATCAATTCGTGTGTGCTTCGTGGTCATCGATCAGTCCTCCATTAATCAAGGCGTCCAGCGTGGCTCGCGCCAGCTGCCAGTTCGCCCGTTCTCGTGCCAGCTGCTCAAGCCCAGCCGCCGTGATGGCGTAGTACTTGCGCCGGCCACCTTGGCTCTCGTCGCCCCAGTGGCTGCTGATTGCGCCGGCCTTTTCCAGCCGCTTAAAAACGGTGTATAGCGTCGCTTCGTTAATCGTGTAGGCGCCGCCGCTCAAGGCCTTAACGTCCTTGGTGACCTGGTAGCCGTAGCTTTCGCCTTGCACCAGGACGTTCAAGACAATTGCGCTGAGGTAGCCTCGCACCATGTCCTTGGATAATTCCACACTGCACCTCCCACCGGTTGTGCCGGTTCGTCGCGACCTCGCGACCCGATGGCCTTACTATAGCACAACTACTTTGTAGAGAGTAGTACTTAACGCAAAAAAGAACCAAAAAAGCCGCCGACGCAGAATCTGCGAGGGCGGCGCGAATCAGTTGCAATCACTTGATCTGCCAGTCAGCCGGCACGGTGAAGGTCACGGTGCGGTGCAGGCGGTAGCCGTTTTGTCCGCTCCAGGCGAACAGGAAGGCGGCCCAGGCGTTGCGGTAGCGCAGCTGGCGGTCGGTGGTGGTCACCGTCGCCTTGGTGCCACGCTTGATGGCGACCGTGGTGGTCATGCCGCTGGTGGCGGTCAGGACCTTGTGCTGCAGCGGGTTGGTGCGGTACAGCACCACCGGCGCCTTGGCGCGGTTCTTGGTCACCAGGACCTTGGCCGTTCGAGTGCCGACCAGCGGTTCGCGCTTGGTGACGGTGACGGTGGTTAGGCCGAAGCGAACGCTGTCGTTGGCGGCGATGCCGGCCGCAGAGAGAATCAGCAAGGCGGCCAGGCTCCACATGCCTATGCGGCGGCCGCGGCCGGCCGGGGCCAGGACGGCGATGAAGAAGTAGGCGATGGCAGACAGGGCCATAATGACGAGAATCATGCGCGGTCACCTCCATCCAGCGCGTCGTTTTTGAGGCGGAAGCTCAGGGCGAACCCAAGCGCCGCGAAAATCAGCGAGACCACGAAGGCGGCGCGGTAGCCGGCCACCGTCGCGTCGGCCGTTTGGGTCAGGTAGCGCAGCGGGGCGGTCAGGCGCAGCGCCGCGGCCGGGGCGTGGCTGCTGGTGACCGTCGACAGCACCGACACCAGAATCGCGGTCCCAATCGACGCGGCGACCTGGCGAATCGTGTTGTTGACCGCGGTGCCGTGGTTGATCAGGTTGGCCGGCAAGGCGTTCATTCCGGCCGTGGTGACCGGCATGGTGACCATCGTGATGCCGAACATCCGCACCGTGTAGATGACGGTGACGAACAGGATCGGGGTGTCGGCGGTCAGCGTGATCAGCGGGAACGTGCCGACCAACAGCAGGAACAGCCCGGTTTGGGCCAGACGCTTGGCGCCGATGCGGTCGAAAATGTTCCCGGTGATCGGGCTCATGATCCCCATCATGATGGCGCCAGGCAGGAGAATCAGGCCGGAGTGGAAGGCGGATTCGCCGCGGATGGTCTGGATGTACATCGGCAGCACCATCTCGACGCCGACCATCGACATGAAGGCCACGGCGGTGAGAATCACGCTCAGCGTGAACTCGGAGCTGGTGAACACGCGCAGCTCAAGCAAGGGTTTGTCGAGGTGCAACTGCCGGTGGACGAACAAGGCGACGAAGATGATCCCAAGGGCCAGGGTTGCCAGCACGATGGGGTCGAACCAGCCGCGGTCGCCGACGGTGGAGAAGCCGTACAGCAGCGACCCGAAGCCGAGCGTCGACTCGACGACGCTCAGCAGGTCGATTTTGGGGTTGGTGGTTGGTAACACCTTGCGCATCGAGTAGCAGGCCAAAAGCCAAACCAGCCCGGCGATCGGCAAGATGACGGAGAACAAGGCTCGCCAGGAGTGGTTGAGCAAGACCCAGCCGGACAGGGTCGGGCCGACCGCCGGGGCCAGCCCGATGACGATGCCGGCCAGGCCCATCGCGCTGCCGCGTTTTTCAGGCGGAAAAATCGAGTACATGACGGTCTGGAAGGTCGGTGCGGACATGCCGACGCCGACCGCCTGGGTCAGCCGCCCGGTCAACAGCACCGGGAAGCTCGGGGCGAAGCGGGAAATCAGCGTCCCCAAAAAGAATATCCCGATGGCGGTGAGGTACAGGTGCTTGACGTTGAACTTGCTGAGCAGCCAGGCGGAGACGGGAATCATGATGCCCATCACCAGCATGAAGCCGGTGGTCAGCCACTGCACGGCACTGGCGTTGATGTGAAAGTCGTGCATCAAAGTCGGAAACGCGGTGGTCAGAATCGTCTGGGTCAAGAAGGTGGTGAACGTCCCGATGAGCAGCGTCGCCACCATCAGGCCGCGGTTGTACGGCTTGCCGTTGACGTCGGTGGGTTGAGGTTGTGACATATTGAAGTAATCAGTCCTTTCATGCGGTAATCGGTGAAAAGTGCGGCGCAACTGAGCATAAAAATTGGCCGCCAGAAGCGACCGGAGTTGAGGCATTGCGCCGTGAAATTGGTCTACAAATAACTACTGTAGTCTTTGCTTACAAATAATGCACGTGCAAAATGACGTGATGTCACATGCTTTTGCGGCCGGGGCTTTCATTCGCACGGCTGGCGGCCATGAAAATTCCACCGGTGGAATATGCCTGGTGCGTTTTCTGAAAGCCGCTGTGGCCGCCGCGTCACCAATATTTCCCGGGAAATAATATTCTCGAATGCTTAAATCTAATAATCGCAGTATAACGCGCTTTTTAGAGCGTATTGTTGTCCCAACATTATTTAAAACGCTGTTGGAATGTGCCACTAATGTGTCATCTCAAGTTTAGAGTCTACTGATTTTCAGTAGGCTCTTTTTGTCGAGATTAAGTGCTACAAACACTTCTTCCTTGCATTATAGGTCCAAACTAAGGTATTTCCTAAGAATACGCTCAAATGAAAGCGCGAAATTTATGATTGCCGAGTTGCTGGATGAGTCGTGCTGAGCCAACGTATTGTGGTGGCCGCCGTGTCATTGAACATAGAAATCAGTAAATTCCTCACCAATCCCAGCTGGCGATCTCATAATGGATTGGAGCGGATCAATACGACGTTGCCTCTGATCGTTGCGATGGCTTAGTTCTGGCGCAATCACGATTAGCATACGCGTCAAATCGGTTTCAGGTTACAAACCGCCACAGTATTAGACGAAGATACGCTGTGGCTACAATACCGTGTGACTGATCCGCAAGGGGAGTAAACAAATACCGCTAATCCGCGATTTAAGGATTGGCGGTATCTTTGTATCTAGGCGTTAATGCGACGCGCGGCATGTTTGAGCAGAAACGGTGCCAGCAACGTCGTTAAGATGACTGCGGTGATGATAGCTGAATAGTAATCCCCGCTGATCAGCTTGGCTTGATAGCCGATCTGCGCAATGATCAAGGCCATTTCTCCGCGTGAAACCATACCTGCACCGACTAAGTATGATTCATCTAAAGTAAACCCGGAAAATTTGGCGCCGCTGCCTGCGCCCAAAAGCTTAGTCAGCGTTGCCACAACGGTCAAGACGACGATCAATAACAAGTCGTGTTCGATTCCAGCTAACGACATGTTCAGCCCAATCGAAACGAAGAACACGGGAATGAAAATCGCGTAGCCGATTGGTTCAATACTTTGATCGACTTCATGAGCGACGTGCGTCTGGGCAATCGCGATCCCGGCAAAGAAAGCGCCAATCACCGCGCTCAGCCCGATCAGATCCGCGATATACGCCATGCCAAAACATAAGATCATAGCCATCAACGTCGGTCCGACTGGAATCAGTAATTTGGTCCCGAGCTTGGCGAGAATCGGGGCGATGAAGCGCACGACGAAATAAATCGCGACAAAGTAGATCAACTGCTCCAAAAAAGTCAGGGCTAGTGGAATTTGCGTGGTCGAACTCGTCGTCGTGCCCATCACACTGACCATAATGCTGAGTAAAACAACCGCTAACACATCATCGACTACCGCCGCGCCAAGAACTGTTGAACCACTTTTACTATCAAGTAAGTTCAACTCCTTCATCACGGCCACCGAAATCGAAACGGATGTGGCAGCAAAGATGACACTCAAAAACAGGCTTTCAAACTGGGTCAGTCCGAACCAAAGTCCAACTGGATAAATCAGCGCCATCGGGACCAAGACGCCCAACAATGCAACAATCACACTAGGACGTAAGTATTTTTTCAACAACGTGAGATCACTCTCTAATCCGGCAATGAACATCAAGATAATGACCCCGATTTCTGAAAAAATATGGATAAACTCATTGGGATGCACCCAATTCAACAATGCTGGGCCAAGCACGATACCAACGAGCAACTGACCGATTACTGCCGGAACGCCAATCCGCGCTGCCAAGTGGCCGATTAAACTGGTAGCAATCAAAATGATGATAAGTGCGCCTAAAAATTCCAAACCAAAACCTCCTCATACAAAAAAACGTAAGCCAAGTACCTCTTTCACACCCCTGAAAGAGAAAACCTTGAGCTTACGTCAACCGATTGATCTATTTAAGTTTTAATAACATCTTTTCAATTTTAGCAAACCGTGCCGCCATCTTCAAGTGAAGCACACATCGAGCCTGGGTTACGGTTCTTGAAAAAAAGCTGATTCTCTATGTTTATGTCCTCTAAATTGTACTTGACAAAGATTACAGAATAAGTTTTAATGTTTAAGAGGTTAAACGCTAGAACTATTATACGAGAGGTATCGATGACTAAACATAATTCAGAGGAAACGGTGGCGATTTTTCAAAAAAGCGCGCCGGTGTTGGCCATTTTGCTCGATGAGAACCGGCAACGAATTTTGCTGATGCTTTGCCAAACCGATCAACTTACCGTCAGTGAAATCACAGATCGATTATCGCTGTCACGCCCAGCAGTCTCGCATCATCTCAAGTTGATGCGTGATGCTGGGATATTAGCGGTCAACCAAGTCGGAACAGAGCGCTACTACCGCACCAACATGGCAGACGCACTCGGACTACTCAAACAACTGGTCACCGCGCTCGAGGCAGATGTCGCAGGTAAAGAATAGTCGTCTTGGACGACCATTTTTTAGACCTGTATGTTTAAATGCCTAAACGTTGAAAAATGGGAGAAAATCATATGAAACAATCTATCATGTTTCAGCCACTGATGTTGGCTAACGGCACTAAAATTAAGAATCGGTTCATGAAACCGGCAATGAGCGAAGTTATGGGTGATGCGCGTTTTCGGCCCACAGCGCGCTTGATCGCACTTTATCGATCATGGGCCAATGGCGGCACAGGCTTGTTGATCACTGGTAACGTCATGATCGATGCTCAAGCGATTAGTGAAAAAGGTAATGTGGTGATTGAAGACGATCGCGACTTGCCGCTGTTGCAAGAGTGGGCCAAGGCCGGTAGCGTGAACGGTGCGCAAAACTTGGGTCCAGCTGAATCATCCCGGTCGTCAAGCTGCCAAACACGTCGCCTTACATCCCGTCGCACCAAGCGCTGTGCCACTGGAAGGGCCAAATGCTTTTGCGTTCAATCCACCACGGGCGTTGACTATTGAAGAAATTCATGCAATCGTGGCCAAATTTGCCCGCTCGGCGGCGATTGTTAAAATGGCTGGGTTTGGCGGTGTGCAGATTCACGCCGCGCATGGCTATTTGCTCAATCAGTTCTTGTCACCATTATCGAACCGCCGCACTGATGACTACGGTGGTTCACTTGAGAATCGGATGCGGATCATTGAGGAAGTGTATTTGGCCATTCGTGAACAAGTCGGTGCTGCGTTTCCAGTCGGCTTGAAGATTAACTCCTCTGATTTTCGTGCTGGTGGTTTTAGCGAAGCGGAATCAATTCAGGTGGTCCACCGGATGGCGCATTTAGGAGTAGACCTGATTGAAATCTCTGGCGGTAATTATGAAAACACAGTGATTCAAGGGGACAATCGTAAGGGCGCCTTCTTCATTGACTACGCTGCTAAGGCAAGGCGGGAATCGATACCCCAATCGCCGTCACCGGAGGCTTCAGAACATTACACGGAATGGAAACCGCGGTCACCAATCATGAAACCGAAATGGTTGGCTTAGCACGTGCTACCGCCTTAATTCCAGGCTTACCCAACCAGGTCAAAAATGGCACCTTCACTGAAATCAACTTGGATCGGCTTTCGACTGGACTGCCATGTCTAGATCGCAAAGCTGGTGCTTATATCGGTTTGAGCTACTACGAAATGCAAATGGTGCGTATCGCTGGCGGCAAACCGGTGAAACTGACGAAAAACGCTTGGCGTCCATTGTACTTCGCGTTTCATACTCAAGGTTGGTCTGTATTGATGCCGCAGCGGGCATAGAGATGGCATGGACATTATTTGTGCCAAATAAGTATTTTCAATCTAGCACCGACCTAGTCACAAACAATCTAAGACTAGTCCCCGCCATTTCAGAATAATATGATCCGTAATGGTCACGTGAATGTATATGGAGCTCCCGCCACGCACAGCGAAAGTTCGGTTTTACGCGACGGGCTTCTTTTTTGCTAGTCGTTACAGTTCAGCCTCTTTGAGGAGCTATTCTGGAATGTGTATTGCTATTTAATAAAACGGGCAAGGATCATCTGCATGATGAGATGATCCCTACCCGTTTTATTTGAATCAATTGAGTTTTTCGCAGTCGATAGTTACTCTTCGTATGCCAGCACTTCGTCAGATAGCGGTTCTTCTTTCAGCGCCAAAGACAGCACCAGCAAGACGACTGCGACTGGGATCGTCCAGTTGAAGACGGCTTGGTAGGCTACCAGCGCATGGCTGCTGTGAGCGGCCAGCGTCACGGCGAGGATCACGCCGTAGATCGCCGATCCGAACGCCCCGCCTAAGGTCTTGAAGAAGTTCAACACGCCAGTCGCGGTACCAAGGTCTTTGATAGACACCGTATTTTGGCCTGCCAACAAGCTGATCTGGGTGTACAAGCCGACGCCGAGGCCGATTGGAATCTGCCAGAACATGATCAGCCACGTCGAGCTGTCAGCGGTCAGGCGGCCGAGGCCGAAGAAGCCAATGCCGATCAAAACGGCACCGATAATTGGAAAAATTTTGTACTTGCCAGTTTTTTCAATCACAGACCCGGCGATCATCGTTGCCACAATCATGGCAACCATCGTAGGTGCAATGTAGAAGCCAGACTGGCTGGCGGAAACGTGGGCGATGGTTTGCGCAAACATTGGAATGAAGATCATCGAGACGAACAGCGCGGCGGTCGACAAGGCGAACATGATGCTGGCGTTGACGAAGGTGCCGTTTTTGAACAAGGACAACGGCGTCAAGGCGCTGTCTTTTTGTCGGTGTTCAACCACCAGATAAGCGATTAGTGACACCACGGCAATGGCAATCATCGTATACATCGACCCGGAGTTCCACGCCACGCTTTGACCACCAAGGGTCACGACCAGCAGCGTGAACGTGGTGAAGGCTGTGGCCAACAACCCGCCGAAATAGTCTATTTTCTAGGCTTGAGCATTGTTGCGTGGCAGATGGAGCTTGAATGCTTGTAAGATCAAGGCAATCACACCGATCGGCAGGTTGATGAAGAAAATCCATCGCCATGACAAGAATTGAACGAAGTAACCGCCGAGAATCGGCCCGTCGACCAGACTGATCATGCTGATCAAGCCGAACAGTGCCTGATACTTGCCGCGGCTTCTCGCAGGCACAACGTCTGCCATCACGGCCTGGACTAGCGAGTTCAAGCCGCCGGCACCGATGCCTTGGAACACCCGCGCGGCAATTAGAAGCGGCATCGACGTTGCCAGGCCGCTCATCAGCGACCCAAGCAAGAATATGGTCAAGGCAATCTGTAAGATATTCTTGCGCCCGAAGATGTCGCCGAGTTTGCCAAAGATCAGCGTCATCACGGCGCTGGTCAACATCAAGCCTGTGATGATCCAAGACGACAAGTTCAGCTGGCCGAGGTCAGCGACAATGCCGCTCAAGGCGGTAGTGGTGATGGTTTGGTCCAGCGATGACATGAACAAGACGAGGCTGAGTGGCAGAAACGTCCAGAACAGGTTAGTTGGCTTGGTGGTGGTTTGCATAAATGCTCCTCTTTCCTAAAATGTTACTCGGTAACTTTTTTTGCAAAGAGCATCATAACAGCCACGCAACTTATTGTCAGAAAAAAGTTACCCGGTTACTTTTTAATGTTATTTGTGCTATGATGAAATTATGGGAAAACGAGAAGAGAAGAAACAAGCCAAACGTGAGGAAATCTTCAACATCGCAATCAAGTTATTCGACGAACTGGGCTACGACAATGTCACCACCGCGCAAATCGCGGCCGAATGCCACATCGCCAAGAAGACCCTCTTTCAGTATTTCGCTTCCAAAGAGGACATTATCTTTGAAGACGAAGACGAACTAATCGACACAGTAATCGCTCAGATCTCTGGAGAAGGTGACGTCTGGGGCCTATTTGTTACGTGGCTATCCAGCAACCATCGTGATTCGGATGCAGATCACGCAAGCATTCCAGAGGCGTTGCGGTTACCAGAAATTATCGAGGCAAACGACACGTTGTTCGGTCGCCTTTTGAAAATGTGGGCTAAGTATCAAGTACGGCTAACGGACTTTCTAGTGAACGAACGAGGATTTTCATATTTGCGGGCCTCTGCACTGGCGGATATTATGGTTCATGTATTAAAGGAAAGCTTTTCGCAACAACTATCCATAAAGGAAATTCTGGATGCACATGTGAGCGTCGCAAAGATGTGTATGGAATCGAAGTAAAAACAAATCAGCGGTTACTTGGCCATAACAAGTCAACGGCTGATTTTTTTGTGGTGTCTGAATGATTGCCAATATTTATTGGTTCACTCATCCATAATTGCTTGTAACTTATGATGTGTCGCCTGATCACCTGCATCCTCAAACACAACGTACAGATTAGCACCAGGCACTTTTAAGACACTTTCAATTAAGTACAATTCGCCGACATCTGGATTATCCAATAATAAATATTGGGTTTTGAAGTCTGATACTGCCAACGCGTTCCACGTTGCCAAAAAGTTGGGTCTGCCTTCACTGAATCCAATATTTTGAGTAAAGATCCGGAATCGAAGGCTTCACTGTAACTCTTGCGAAACACAGCGGTAACGTATTGTGAATAGTGCGCCCACCCTGACAAGCTGTTTCGGAAATAATCACTATTGAATGTCCGCCAAACCCAATTGCGAGTCGAGGGCAACTACCGATCCCAAATGCCATACAAGCGCTGAAAACTCTCATTGGTAGCCAACAAGGTTAAATCTCTGTTCATGATGAAGGCTGGGGCAGGATCGTGGGCGGCAATCAAGGCCAGCAAGGCGTCACCGACTGCTTGTTTTTTTCTCGTGGTGGCAGCAAATTGACCAGATTAAATTATATCTAGTCCATCATGGTTGTCTGTCAATCTATTTTCCGCTCATCGTCTTGGTAGGCTTGTATAAACCTAAGCTCCTGGTAAACTTGGTGAATTTCCTTAATAGGTATGTCTCGATACTTGGATTGTTTCGTAATTTTTCGACCATTCTGATCCGTCTCTGGTTCACCATCTTCATCAACAGGTGTGTATGGACGGAAGTATTGCATTATTTGCTCAAGCTGTTCCGATAATCCATCTAGTTGTCGCGGGGAGAAGTCGCCCATCATGTGCATCACTCTGCGTATCTCCGCAACTTTTGGCATATACTCATCAATTCGATCAAGTACGGCCGTAGTTTCTCCAACTGCGGTCTCTTTTTCTGTTCTCAACAACTCTGACGGCATAACATTAAAGAATTTAGCAATACCGAGTAGGTTTTCGTAGGTTGGATGATTGATCTCACGTTCCCAATTTGAGATTGCTTGTCCGTTAACCTTAGCATCTAAGCGTTCGCCCAGTTCTGCTTGCGATAACCCGCTTTGAATACGAAGCCGCTTTAGATTTGGGCCAAAATAGTGCACTTTTGTCATATTGATCACCTCATCATCAGATTACCAAATAGCAATATCTGTATCAAGATACACAACTACATTTGAAAGTTATGTAGCTATGAAAAGGCTAAGGAAATCGGTTGAAAGCCTTGGTATCATTGCGGTAACGTATAGATTGTTAATACGATTAGTGACGAAAGGAGGTAACCTCGCCGCCGTGCGCGGCGTGCAGCGCGAAAGCCGCTAGCGCGAGCGGCGGCGGTCGGCGTTAGCCGGCCGCCTCAAGCCCCCAGTGTCTAATAGGGGGGCGATAGTATGACAGAATAAACCTGCTAGGCAGAAATAAACCGCGCAAGACCGGCGTTTTGCTAGAAATATGACGCAAAATTAGCGCCCGATTAGTTCACATCGAAAGGAATGACAAAATGCAAAAGGATTTAACGCTTGTTAATCCACAAAGTTTCTCGTGGTTAGACGAGCTGGAAGAATTCAAAGATGCCTATGGCATCACACAGCAACAATTAGCCGATACAACGGGATATCGTCGCGAGTACATCAACGCCTTAATCAGAGGCCGAAAACAGCTCACAGCGCAAGCTAAGGCCAAATTAACGACCGCAATGCGCGTACTGACCAAACGGAACAACCTAGATTGCTGTATCGACTACTTCCGCGTCACCTTTAAGTCACACGATGCCGAAAACATCATTCAAAAGATATTTCAGATTAGGCCAGAGCACTTCTATCATGAGGACTGGGCGTTTTATGGCTACACGCATAAGCTGATCTGTGGTGAGCTAACGGTGATGCTCTCACAACAGCCAGAACACCGTCACGGTGAATCAGAAGAAGCGTGGCTAAAACGAGACAAGGGCACGATGATTGAGTTGAGCGGCAAAGGCTGTCGCTATCTGGAAAACTACCTTAGCGGGCAAAAACGCTCGTGGTATGACGTCTTCGTGGCCTGCAAAGAACTACATGGTCACTTCAAGCGAATTGACCTCGCGATCAATGACCGTCATGGCGTCCTCGACATTCCAGAATTGATTGAGAAGTATCGAAACGACGAATACCGCTCGCGTTTCAAAGGTGGCAAAATTCATCGCTCGGATCGTGACCACAAGGAGGGAAACACCTTAGAGTTAGGCTCACGCCAAAGTGGTGTCCACATGGTGATTTACGAAAAGGACTTTGAGCAGTGGCAAAAGCAAAACGTGTTACTAGAAGACAAGTTACCGATTGAAGAACAACCAATTAAGAATCGTTTTGAAGTGCGGCTAACTGATGAACGGGCTGATTCAGGTATTGAGGCGTTACTGTCAACTCGCGACCCTGAAAAGGTTATCTTCGGCATCATCAACCATTATATTTGCTTTCTCACCCCTACCAAAAGTAAGAATAAGCAAAGCTGGCCGATTGACCCACGATGGGCAACCTTTATTGGTGCTAATCGGGACAAGTTATCCCTAACCGTTGACCCGCAACCCTTCGACTTTACGACAACTGTTGGCTGGCTCAAGAAGCAAGTGAGTTCCTCGCTGAAACTGATTGTGATTTTAGACGAGATGTTAGGAACGCACACGCTTGATGAAATTATTGACGCTGGCAAACTAAGTCCACGGCAAATCGATTTGATTCAGCATTATCAAAATGGCAACTGTGGCGCCTACCTAGACGATTTTGAAGCAAAAGAAAAACAAAGCAACGAATGAACGCGATTGCCGCGCTGACCCGAAACTTTGCCCTAGACAAGCTAAGTATATCATGGTCAGTAAAATGCGGCGATCTCCAATTTGAAAAAGGAGAATATTATGCCAGCATACCTGACCCTGACACGGGCTGATTTAATCAAGCTGGGATACAGTCCAGCGCAAGCAAGCCGTATCATCAAAATGGCAAAAGAGTTGTTGCTCAAACGTGGCCTTGGATGGTACGGTAAGAAAGGCGTAGACCGTGTTCCAGTGGAAGCAGTAGACGCAGTATTAGGCTTGAAACTAAGCCAACTTGAGGGTGCACCAAGTGGCCTTTCCGCAGTTAAGGAGGAACTATCTTGACTACGAAAGACCATATTACAAAACAAGCGGACGGCACTTTTAGCTTCCGCGTGAGCTTAGGAACTGACAAACGGACTGGCAAGCGAATTCAAAAACGCGCCAGCGGCTTCAAAACGAAAACGGAGGCGAAAAAAGCAAGAGTTGCAATGTTGGCAGCTGGGGTCGACGATGATGAGGACATCAAGAAGACGAAGTTTGGCGAGTTTATGGAGGACGTGTTCAAACCTTGGTACAAAACCCAAGTGAAACCACGCACCTACCGCCAACGGTTAGTTTTGATGAACACCGATTATCTGACTAGGTTCAACGACATTATCATTGACCAAATTCGGCCGATTGATGTGCAACATTGGCAAGTCAGCGTACTCAAAGACTGTAAGCAATCCTATGCGCGTACCATCAACATTATGTTAGGCCAAGTGCTTGAACGTGCTAAGGCGCTTGGTATCATCACTGAAAATCCCGTGCGGGTCGTTGGCCTCATCAAAAAGAAGAAAGCAAAAATCAAGTTCTGGACGCAAGCTGACTTCCAAAAGGTACTCGCCAAAACGAATACCGATACGTATACAGGACGCTTTGATCACACGATGTTGTGGTTCATGTTTATGTCTGGCTTGCGAAGCGGTGAAGCACGGGCATTAAAGTGGACAGACGTTGATCTCGAAGCTAAGACCGTGAACGTCAATAAGACGATGGACTATCACAACCGCAACTGGTTTGAAACGCCCGTGCCAAAGACTGCCGCTAGCCGCCGCACCGTGGCGCTTGATGACGATACCGTTACGTGCTTAGGCGCGTGGCAGGACGCACAAGCGGTAATGGTGAATTCCGAGTGGGTATTCTCACTTAATGGAATTCCGTGCTCTGACCAGCAATTTATCGCCATTGTGGACACTTACAGCGATGCGGCCAAGGTTCAGCGGATTACCGTGCACGGCCTCCGCCACTCGCATGTGTCGCTGTTGATCAGCCTTGGTGAAAATCCACTCCAGATTAAAGAGCGTCTGGGGCATGAGGATATCGAAACGACACTCGGTACTTACGGTCATCTCTACCCAAACAGTAACTTTGAAGTCGCAAAAAAGCTCAACGGGATATTCTCCAAAGAGGTGCCCGATGAGCCAAAATAATTTGAAAAGGGTCAAAACTGTGCCACCGTAAAATCGATGGTGCTAGAAACGTTGATACCACGGGACGGGCGCGAAATGCGCGATTGTTCCCGGGAAATAGCGGCGCCGTCACCGCGCGAGCGGCAGCGTGGCGAACGCGTCGGAGTCGCCGTTGGCCAAGATGCGTTCGACGGCGATGGCCGTCACCCAAGTGGAGCTGGCCAGGTCGGCGACGTGCAAGCCGGCCGCGATCCCGAAAGCCGTGGCCGGGGTGACCTGGCCGAGGGTGATGTGCGGCCGGTAGGGCAGGTTCGACCGCAGAAAGTCGCGAAACAGCGGGGTTTGATACAGCCGGTCGTGCAGTGCGGTCAGGGCTGTGGCCCCGGCGCCGGCCGCCAACCAGAAGTAGCCGTTGGCCCAGTCGCCACCGAGGCGGTCGAAGGCCGGCGTGGTGGCCGCGGCCGCAGCCACTGCCGCCACGATGCTCGAATCCGGTGCCGGCGAGTCAAAGGGAAACACCAGCGAGACGTGCGGCCGAATGTTTTCGGCCAGCGGATCGTAGCGACGCCGCACCGCGGTGACCGCGTCCAGGCTGGTGAGTGCGGGAAAAATCAAAACGGAACGCTGCATGGGGACCTCCGATACGCAATGACGCCATCCGAAATTACGCCCATTATACGCCATTCGCCGCGCCAGTTGGGATTGCAATTGCGTCGCTCGGGTGTTATACCATGCGTATAACAGTACATGGAGGCAAGCGATGGAACTGACCGTGGATTTTGATAGCACCATCCCCATTTATACCCAGATTCGCAACGCGGTGATTGGGGGCATCGCCGCGGGGCAACTGGCACCGGGCGACCCGCTGCCGTCGATTCGCGCCTTGAGTGTGGCGTTGGGCATCAACTTGCACACCGTCAACAAGGCTTACCGCCAGCTCGAAGACGAAGGGTTCGTGGCGATGCGCCGCGGTTTGGGGGCGGTGGTGGCCGACACGCTGCCGGCGGCCGATGACCGTTTTCGCCGCGCGGCCCTGCCGCAGCTAACCGCCTTGATTCAAGAGGCCCGGGTGCGGCGGGTCACCCGTAACCAGCTGGCGGCGCTAATCGATGACCTGTACGGCAAGGAGGCCCGGTGATGCGAGCGGCGGGGTGGGTCTTTGGTGCGATGGCGGTGATTCTGTGGGGGAGCGTGGTATCGGCGCCTTGGCTGTCGCGGCCCAACACCTTGTTCGGCGTCGCGTTTGGGACCCGTGACCTGAGGCAAGACGTCGAGGCGAGGGCGATTCGCACCCAGTTCACGGTCGCTGTGACCGTTGTGTCGGCGGTGGTCTGGGGGGCGGCCGCGGCCGTCAACTGGCGGGTGGGGACGCCGCTTGGGCTGACCTGGGCGCTGCTCGGGGGCTGCGTGGCCGACCTGGCCGCGGCCTTTGCCCTTTTGGTTCGCGGCTTCCGCCAGGCCCAGGCCTTGCGCGTGGCCGCCGGGCTGCCAGAGACGCAGCGGCTGACCGTCGATCTGACGACGCTGGCTCACGCGCGGCCGCTTCCTTGGTGGGGCGTGTTGGCGCTGGTGCCGCTGGTCGTCGCCCCGTGGTTATTGAGCCAGTCGGCGGTAGCCGCGGCGGCCAACCTCGCCGTTGGCGTGGTGAGCGGCGCAAGCTACCTCGGCGCCCGGTTCGCCGGCGCCAGCGTTCGCCAGGGGCCGCGCGGCACGACGCTTGCGGCGCAGTCGCGCAACGCGCTTTTGGGGTTTACACTGAGCATGGGCCTCTTGACCCAGGGTTACGGCTGGGCCAGCGTGGCGTGGCCACGGCAGGCGACCGCGCTTTTGATCACCTACACCGTCGTGGCCGCCTTGCTGCTCGGCGGGTTGATCGGGGCCTGGCTGCGCCACACGCAGGGGCCTGTGCAAGGACCGGTGCGAGACGACAACGACCATTGGGTGCTGGGGCTTTTCTACTACGCCCCGCAGGACTCGGCGGTGTTCGTGGAAAAACGGCTGGGCGTCGGCCTGACGCTGAACATGGCGCGGCCGGCGGCGTGGGTCTTTCTGATCGGCACGTTGGTTCTCGCCGGGGTGATTGTGTTAGTGGCAGTTCTTGCGGAGGGGTAATCATGCGACAATTGCGGATGTGGTTGTGGGGACTTGCGGGGGCGTCGCTGGCGGCGACCGGGCTGGTGATGGCAGCGGCACCGGCCACTATTGTGATGCACTTCGGCGCTCATGGGCCGGACAGCTTTGGGCCGCGCTGGGGGCTGTTGCTGGAACCAGCGGTGGTGGCGGTGCTGGCCTTGGTCTGTGACCGCGCGGCCGCTGCCTGGCGCCGCCGCGCCGGTCTCGGGGCGAACCTCGGGCTGTTGGTCGGTGAGTGGCGGCTAATCGCGCTGGTTGGCGCGGCGGCCGTTGCGCTGGCTTTGCTTCGGTTGAGCCAGTGCGGCTGGCTGTGACGCGCCAGGCCAGGTCCCGAACCGGACAGTCGAACCGGACCAAAAAGCCGCCTGTCACGCCCCAGCAGTGGGGGTGACAGGCGGCTTTGGCGTCTTGTTACTTTTGGTCTTCTTCCTCGTCTGGGTCGCTGACGACGACGGCCGGGCCGACGGTGACCTCGAACCAGTTGGCAAAGCCCCGGGCGAACTCGGTGACCGTGAAGGTGTAGCGGTCGATTTGAACCGAGTCGTGGAGCTTGAGGTCCGGGTAGTCCTCCATCAAAAACCCGGCGATGGTGACGATGTCGGATTCCTGGAAGGCCTTGAGGTTGGTGCGGAAGTAGCGCTCGAAGTCGTACAAGGTGGTTTTGCCCGACACGCGGAAGACGTCGGGCTGGTCCGTCTTGATGATGTACTCGTCGGAGACGTCGTCGATTTCGTCCTTGACGGTGCCGAACAGCTCCTCGTAGATGTCCTTGTCGGTGACGATGCCCGACGTCCCGCCGTACTCGTCGACGACCACCACGATCGGGGTTTGCTTTTGGATCATCTGCTGCAAAATGTTGTGGATCGGCGTGACTTCAGGCACGGTGACAATCGCGCGGAGCAGCTTGGACACGCGAATGCTTGCGTCGACTTGCGCCTGCTTGACCAGGTCGTAGATGTAGACGTAACCCAGCACCTTGTCCTTGTCGCCGTCTGCGACCACCGGGAAGCGCGAGTAACCCTCGGTCAGGTAGTCGCGCAGCACCTCCTTGACCGTCGCGGTGATGTCCACGACCTCGAGGCTGGTGCGGTCGACCATGATGTCATGCGCCGTCTTGTCGTTCAGGTCAAAGGCGCGTTGCATGTAGGTGACGTCGTTTTGGTCCATCTCGCCGGTGGTGACGGCGGCCTTGCTCAGGTTCAAGATCTCGGCTTGGGTGAAGGCCTCGTTGCCTTCATCGGCCGGCTTCATGCCCATCAGGCGAACCAGGCCGGTGGCGCTGTGGTTCAGCAGCCAGACGAAGGGGAAGAAGACGATGTGAAAATAGTGCAGCGGGGTGACCACGAACATCAAGGCCTTGATTGGAAAATCAATCGCGATGTTCTTCGGCACAATCTCGGTCAAAACGACCTCCAGGTAGGTCAAAATCAAGACCCCGGCCACGGCGCCGAAGACGTGCAGGCCGCCGCCTGGCAGCTGGACGTGCGTGATCTTGAGCAGGTCGACCAGCAGAAACTCCACCGTGGCCTCCCCGATCCAGCCCAAGATGATACCGGCGACCGACACCCCGACCTGGGTGGTCGACAGGTACTCATTCAGATTGTGGACCATGCGCAAGGCGCGTTTGATTTTGGCGCGGTTGCCCATGCCCTTTTCGAGCATTTCCTCCAAGGCACTCGGGCGACTTTGCACCAGGGCGAATTCGCTTGCCACGAAAAACGCGGCGAACAGGAAGGTGATCACCATCACCAGTAGATTAGAGGCGACTTGGCCACTAGCCATAACAGCAATTCCTCATTTCAAAAGTGTATTTGCACTAAGTATAGCACTCAGCGCCGCCCAGCGGTACGGCGGCGTATAATGAAGGCAGGAGGTGAGCGGATGGATCAGATTGCAATGCTTGAGGCGACGCTTGCAAGGTACCGCACGGATTCACAGCGGCCGCGCAGCTGGCTGATCGAGGCGGCGCTGCCCGAGACGCCGGCCCGGGGGGAACAGCCGCCGGCGTGGCGGGTCACCGATCAAGACGTGGTGGCGGCGATGGCCGAGGCCAGCGGCCACATCGGCGTGATGAACTTCGCCAGCCCAACGCGTCCGGGCGGTGGCGTTGAGCTCGGGGCCCGGGCCCAGGAGGAAAGCATCGCCAAGGCCACCTACCTGCTGCCGGCCTTACGCGCGTTTGACGAGACCTACTACGCGGCCAACCGCGCCGATCCCAACGGCGGCCTGTTCAGCTCGACCTTGATCTACACCGCCCACTGCCGGCAGTGCTTCGACGCGGCGGGGCGGCCGCTTTCGGCGCATTTTGTCGATGTGGTGACCGTCGCCGCCCCCAACCGCGCCGCGTATCCCGGATTGACCGAGCGCGACACCGAGCCGGACTTGGCCTTCAAAATCCTGCAGACGCTTCGCGCCTTCAAGCAGCAAGGCGCCACTACCCTGATTCTCGGGGCGTTTGGCACCGGGGTCTTCGCCAACCCGATTGCACAGGTCGGGCGGTTGTTCAAGGCGGCGCTGCGGCGGCCAGAGTTTCGCGGCGCCTTTGACGCAGTCGAGTTTGCGGTGTTCGACCGGGCCGGGGACCGCCGGCAGGCCTTCGCCGCGGCGCTGGGGCCCAGTATCGACTGAATGTTATTTATTTACACAAAATTTACCTAAAATTTACACTACCGTAATGGTAATTCCAGCCACCCAGTGTTATTCTATCTGCGTAGAATTCCACAGCGCCGCTTGGCTGGCACGGCCGGCGGCGCAGCTGATGGCAGTTTGCGATGAACATCATCCTCATCTGATGAACGTCGACCTATGTCGACCACGTCCGCGGCGTGAGTGTCTAGCGACGAAGAAATTCGCGCAAAAGAAAACAGCTTAACTGGTTTGATTCCAGGGAGTCGCAGCTGCCTGTTCCACCCTGTGCGTACCATGAACTGAATCGGCTTTGTTCGCCTGGCGGGGGCAGTCTGCCCGGCCGGCGGGGCGGTTCATCAACTCAATCTCAATTGGGGTACTGCGAGGCGACTCGCGGTACCCCTTAGTGTGTCTTGAACACACAACGGCGCCTGCCGCCCCACACCGGGAGTGGCAGGCGCCGTTGTGATGGCCGCCGTCAGCCGCGAACGCGGCTGCACAAAATCAGGTGAACGCCGGCGCTTGGCACCAGCTTGGCGGCGCTGACTTGAAAGAGCTGCTCGATGGTCAGCCGGGCGCTGAAGAGGTCCTTGATCTCAATGGTCGTGGCGCTTTCGGGCTGCGTCGCCACGGCGGCAATCAAGTGGCCGCCCGGGCGCAGCAGGTCGGCCAGCTGCTGGGTCATGGCGTGGAGGTCATCGCGCTGCAGATCAAAGGTGCCGACGATCACGTCGTAGGGCCCGGTCAGCATGCCCAGCCGATCGTCTGGCATGATGCGGTAGCGCAGCCGATCGGAGCTGGCCACCGCCCGGGCGGCGCTGATGGCACCAGCGTTTGAGTCGACGCCCAGCACCGCGATGGCGCCGTGGTTCACGGCGTAGCGGCAAAACCAGCCGTCGCCGGCGTGGATGGCCAGCACCCGCTGGCCGGTCAGCTTCGGTACTTTTTTGGCCAGCGCCTGCCAGCTCGGCTGAAGCGAGCCGGTGCTGGTTGGCAGCGGCCCCTTGGGTTCGCGCATTTTCGGGTAATTCGTATCCAATCCGTCACGACCTTTCGAGTTCATTATAGCGAAGCGGCGGGAAGGAGTCGATAAGTGTGATAGAATGAGCGAAAACCTTGGAGGCCATTATGTTTACAATTACGCAAGCGGCGGTGTTGACGCCGAGCCAGCGGCAGGCGGCCTCGGCGTTGACCGCGCAGGTGCAGGAACACGACCAGCTGAAGCGGGCCCCGTACCTAGACAACCAGTTCAATTACGACCGCACGATGCCGGCCTTCTTTATGGCCTGGGAGCAGGCGGCTTTGATCGGCTACGCGACGCTTTACGCCGATGAGGCACCGGGCGGCTGCGTCGATGTCGCCTTGTACGTGGCGCCGAGCTGGCGCAGGCGCGGGGTCGCCACGGCGCTGTGGCAGGCCGCGGCGGCGGTACTTCGAGCTTTCGGCTACCCCGATTACGAGTTCTTGTGCGAGGCCAGCTGGCTGCGGGCGGCGCCGGGCTTTCTCGCCCAGGCCCAGCTGGCCTTGAACGGCGACCCCGCCGAGTACCAGCTGGTGGCACCGCGGGGCAGCGGCCAGGCGCTGGCCGGCGACCTGAGCGTTCGCGCGATGACCGCAGCCGACATTGACGCCGTGTTGCCGCTTTATCAAGCCGCCTTTCCCGAAGCTGCCGACTCGGCCCCTTTGTATCTGACCCAGACGCTGCGCGGCAAGACCAATGCGGCCTACCTGCTGATTGAGGCCGGGCGGCCGATTGGTTACGCCGCGGTCGATGATGGGCCGGGCTACGCCTACCTATTCGGCGTGTTCATCGCCGCCGCTCGCCGCAACCAGGGGTTGGGGACCCGCTTCGTCGCGGCACTGTTGCACAGGCTCAGCGCAACCGAACCGGTGCGGCTGGGGGTCGAAGCCGACAACCCGGCGGCGTGTCGGGCTTACGCCAAGGCCGGGCTGGTCACCGAGGCGACGGTGTGGTACCTGGTGCCGACCGGAACGCGGTGGCGGCTCCCCGCCGGCGGGAACTAGCCCGGGCGGGGATGAAAGCGTTCTGTCTATACCGTTGCGGCGGCGCTGGGGGTCGTCGGCATGACGAACGCGCCGCGTGCATCAGACCAATCACTGTTTTGACACCTGTTTGTCAAATGTAAACGGCCGATTGTGACTTTTCTGTGAAGGCTGGATAACAAACTTAATAAAAACAGATTATTTGATTGCATTTTCACTACGATACCGCTAAATTAGTAGATGAACCGAATTTCGGTTTGTGATTGACTATAATGGAATCGTGGTGAAAAGAATGACAGAAACCGTTGGTAGCTCCCTCCGCCAGATCCGCAAGGGCCGTGGCGAGTCGATCGTTGAAGTCGCAAAGGCAACCCACACTTCCCCGGCAAGCTTCACTAAGTGGGAAAATGATCAAACCGTTCCAAGTGAGCGTAGTATCCGCAAGCTTGCGGAGTACTACAACACTGATCCTGTCAACATTCTCGCCTTGGCTTACCCGGATAAGTACGCAGAACAGCAAGCCAAGACCGTTGACCTGTCCGATCGTGAAGTGATTCGCGTCGAGGACCTGCTGAGCGAAAAGACCGTCCTGACGTACAACAACGAAGTCCTGGCGTCCAGCAAAAAGGACCTCGTGGCCTCGTTCACCGCAGGCCTGATCATCGGCGGAACCACGTCTGAAGACTAGTTGTCCGCCACAGCGCCGCGTTGTCGGCGCTTTTTTGATAGATTGATGCGATAGGAGAAGTTATGCAAGCAACTGCACTCCCGCTCCAGCAGGCCGCCAATTGCCGCGACCTCGGCGGCTACCAGACCCAAGACGGGCGATTGCTGCGCTACCACAAGCTGCTGCGCAGCGGTCGCCTCGACCAGCTCAGCGCCGCCGACTGCCAAAGCCTGCGCGATTACGGCGTAGTCTACGACGTCGACTTGCGCTCGCCCGAGGAACGCGCAAAAGCGCCTGACCGGGTGCCGGCAGGGGTCACCTACGTGTTCGATCCGGTGCTGCCGGTTGATCAGACTGCGGCGGCCAAGCAAGCCGACCAGCTGCGGCGCAGCCAGTTCGCCGTCGACCCGCAGGCCGGGCGGCGCCACATGATTGCCTTGTACCGCGACTTGCCGCGCCACGCAAGCGCCCAAAAGGCTTACCGCCGCCTCTTTGACCTGCTGCTTGCCAACAATCAACCGGGGCAGGCGCTCTTGTTTCACTGCACCTCCGGCAAGGATCGCACGGGGTTGGGGGCGGTGCTGGTTTTGACCGCGCTGGGGGTCGATTCGGCGATGATTCGCGCCGACTACCTGGCCGCCAACCGCTTTTTGACGGCGACCACCGCGGCGCTGCTCGCCACGGTGCGAGCCGCCGGCGGCAGCCAGGCGCTTGAGGCGTCGACGCGCAGCCTAGCCAGCGTCGATGCGGCCTACCTCGACGCGGCCTTGGCGACGATCGCGCAGGACTTCGGCGGCCTTGAGCGGTACCTGCTTGAGGGGCTTGGCCTGACGGCGGCCAAGCGGCGAACCCTGCAGGCGCTGTACCTGGAGTAGGTGGGGTCGCCGGTTCGAGCCCCTGGCTTCGGGCGTCATCAACGGCAGCGGAGCGAAGCCGACCAGACGTGACGTGGCAACCGGCGCCGCTGTGGTCGCGACCTCAGCGAACCCAGGCATTTTTCCCCGGCCGGTCGCGCGTTGCATTGGGCAAGCCCGTTTTTGGGGCGTATAATAGAGGCGTAAGGCGGCCGAGCCGCCATCACGACGAAGGAAGTGACTAGAATGAAACTCTACCAAGGATTGACCCAGGTCCAGGTGAACGAAACGCTGGCCGACGATGCGCCGGGGTTTGCAATCACAACCGAGCTGGACAAGCCGCTGAACTTCCCCCCGACGCTGCTTTATCACTACATCGACGCCGTGCTGCGTCCAGGCAGCCGCCACGATGAGAACAACTTGCTGTACGTCACGGATCCCGCCTTCATCGGCGAGAACTTCGATTTTGCCAGCCTGAGCGAGACGGCGGTGCTCACGGATTTTGAATCCAAAATGAACTTCGCCCGCAAGCTCGTCGCCGACTTGAACCGCCACGTTGCCGTGAACATCGACGTCACCAAGCACGAATTCCAGCTCCTGTTCACTGATTAAAAAGGTTATCGTGCCTATTGGTATAACTTGTTTTTCGCCCGGCGCGGTTGTACGCTTGAGATAAGCCCGCGCGTCGTGCGTGTGCATTGGCAACCTAAGGAGTGATCGCATGGATCAAGAATATAACAACTTACTGGTACCCATCGATGGGTCCGACGAGTCCGACCTCGCCTTCAAAAAGGCGGTGAAGGTCGCCGTCGCCAACCACGCCCACCTCGACATCCTGAACGTGCTGGACACCAAGCAGTTCATCGGCGGCTACGGTGGCATGATTTCCGGCGACGCGATTTACCAGCTGACCCAAGACGCCGAGAAGTTCCTGGAGGAGCTTTCCGAACGCGCCAAGAAGGCGGGACTGGAAGACGTCGCCATCCACGTGCGGTTCGGCAACCCCAAGTCGGTCATCGCCACTGACTTCCCGCACGATCACCACACCGACCTGATCATCATCGGCGCCACCGGCCTGAACGCGGTTGAGCGCGTCTTGGTCGGCTCGGTCACCGAGTACGTCAACCGCACGGCGCCTTGCGACGTGCTGATCGTCAAGACGGAGGCCTGATTGCTCGCAATCGGCCGCGACCGCTTCGAGGCGTCTGGCCCCGAGGCGGTTTTTGCGTCGTGCGGCGTAATCTATTGGGTGGAGGTGATCGAATGACGGATTCAACAACTTGGTGGGGTGATCGCAACCCGCTGCTCAAGGCTTACCACGACCACGAATGGGGTGTGCCCAAGCACGACGACCGCGCCTTGTTCGAGCTGTTGTCCTTGGAGGGGCTGCAGATCGGGCTGAGCTGGGCGTTGGTGCTCAAGAAGCGCCCGGCGTTCAACGTTGCCTTTCACGACTTCGAACTGGCGCCGGTGGCGGCGATGAGCGACTCGGATCTCGACGTCTTGATGCAAGACGCCGGGCTGATTCGCAACCGTCGCAAGCTGGCGGCCATCGTCCACAACGCCGGTGCGGTGCAGGACCTGCAGCGCGAATACGGCAGCTTCGACCGCTACGTGTGGGGGTTCACCGACGGCCAGCAGCTGGTGCGACGGCCCCAGACCGCGGCCGACATTCCGACGCAAGACCCGCTGTCGCAGCTGGTCGCAACCGACATGAAGAAGCACGGCATCAAGATGATCGGCCCCACCAGCGCCTACAGCTTCCTGCAAGGCGCCGGGGTGATCGATGACCACCTGGCCGGGTGGCACCGCCGTAAGTAAGGGGAAAAGCATGAAGTCTAAGCACCTGACCGGTATCTTGCTGGCCATCCTGGGGTCGTCTTTGTGGGGCGTGTCCGGCCCCGCCAGCACCGTTTTGTTCAACCAAGGTGTGGCTGTCGCCTGGCTGATCAGCTCCAAAATGCTGATCGCCGGGATTGTCACGCTGGGCTACGCCGCCGTCAAAACGCCCGCGCTTTTGACCACGCCTTGGCGAACCCGCAAAGACGCCTTGCAGATGGTGGTGTTCGTGCTGTTTGGCATGATCGCCATGCAGTTCGTCTACTTCAAGGCCGTGGCGGTGGCCAACGCGCCGACCGCCACCATCCTGCAGTACCTGTCGCCGATCGTGGTGCTGGTGGTCTTGGCCATCAAAACGCTGACGCTACCGCGGCGCAGCGACGTGGTGATCATCGCCTTTGCGATGCTCGGGACGCTTTTGATCGTGACCAAGGGTCGGCTGACGACGCTGGCGATCACGCCGCAGGCCCTGTTTTGGGGGCTGTTGGCGGCAGTCGCCGCGGCGACCTACACGCTGTTGCCCGGCGAGCTGCTCAAGCGCCACTCACCCTTAGTGGTGACCGGCTGGGCCCAGCTGTTGGGTGGACTTTTGATGACCGTTTGGGCCCCGTTTTGGCGGCAGGAGCCGCACCTCACCGCCTTTGGCTGGGGCTGCTACGCCTTTGTCGTAATCGGCGGCACCATCGTCGCCTACCTGGTCTACTTGGCCAGCCTGCAGTACATCACGCCGACGGCCGCAAGCCTCTTGGATGCCTTCGAGCCGCTGGCCGCGACGGTGATCGCCGTCTTGTTCCTCGGGACGCGGCTGAGCGGCTGGGAGCTGGTCGGCGGCCTGGTGATCATCGGCACGGTGGTGGCGATGGCGCTTTTGGCCCCCAAGGCCCCGGGCGAGTCGACCGCCCCTTAGGACGCGAACAGGCCCGAACCGCGCGGCGTTGCGACGTCACGTGGTTCGGGCCTGTTGGGTCGCCTCGTCGCCTTGATGGCGGCGAGCTAACGGTGGTGCGACTTGCTGGGATCGGTGTTGGGGAAGTCCTGGAGCAGATTCGGCAGGCGAACCTGGCGCTGGTCTTGGCGCAAGCCGAGGATGTAGCCGTTTTTGACCCGCAGCGTGTAGGTGACCTTGGGTTGAAGCTTGAGGGGCCGCCCCTGGGCATCGACCAGTGGGTAGCCGGTTGGCAAATCAGACATGACGACGCCTCCTTCGGGTGAGTCGGGCAGCTCAAGAGGCTCACCCACGCTCAGTATACACCCGCCTGCGACCGGTAGCGGGGGCTTGGGCGGAACCTTAACCAAAACATCGGCGGCGCGGCGCCTTCACGCTGGCCCGCAAAAATGCTACAATAGACGCAATTACGATAATGGAGGGCCACACACATGGATCAATTTGGGGTCAGTGAACTGGCGGATTGGCTGGAGAGCAACACCGAGGCGCTTTTGGCAAAGAAGGTCAAGCTGCCGCTGGACCGCGTGTTTGCCGCGGTGGATTACCTGGCGGTGCTGTCGCACCCGGCCGCGGCCTACCTCGACATGCCGCAGGGGACTTACTACCGAGAGGAATCCGATCACAAGCTGAACCTGCTGGCGGATGACCAGCCGCTGGCGGCACTGCAAGATCGCATCATGGTCAACCACGTCGACGGCTCGATTGTGGGTGATGTGCTGAACTTCACCTACAACCACGAGCCGGTTTTCGAACCGGATTATTCGGCCAAAAAGGACCTGAACCTGGTCAAGTACGGCCTCGAGGTGATCGGGGCGGTTGCGACCTCGGGCCACCGCGCCACCGTGACGGCGGCCTTGGCCAAGGACGCGGTGGTCACGCTGGTGGTGGCCGCGGCTCGGTTCGCCGAGTGGCAAAAGTAGGCTGGCGTTAACGCGCGACTGCGCCGCGCCCGGCCGGCTCGGGTGGTTGGCGGCGCTGCCGGCAGCGCCGCTGAAGCCCGTGAACGGCTAGTCGGCGGCCGGCACCAGCCAATCGGTGTCCAGCAGCTGGTGCAGCCTTGTAGAAACCGGCACCCACAATTTAGCTTTGACAATGGCGCTGATGACCGCCCAGAACTGGGGGTCGTCGCGCTGTTTTTGATTGGTTTCGATCACCAGCGGGGCCCCGTTCTCCAGGTGAGCGGTGATGGTGGGGTAGGTGATCTGGTCGAGCTGGGCGGTGTAGACGTTATTTTGAAGTTTCATATGTAAGATCCTTTCACGAGAGGCGGGGCGTTGCGTTATCAACAAAACCATCATAACCAGCGCCTGTGAGCGTTCGGCGCAGGATTCAAGACGATAATGTGAAGGCTTTCTAAAGCTAAGGTAAAGATGCAAGCGACGCCAAGCTACGCTATACTGAAGACAGTGTGTTTGATGATTCACAAAAAGGCGGTGGCCCCGCGGCTCGGCCGCCAGCAGACGCGGCCGGACCTAGCTGGCCGGTCGGCTAAACGCTCGGCTATGCCCTCTAATCGAAAGGATTGTGATATTTGTGACCGATGTTCGGCGCTTGACTGCAGAAGATGAGGCGAGCTTTTACGCGCTTGCCCGTTACGCGTTCCACAAGCCGCAAAGCGCGACGCGCGACCGCGCCTTTGCCAGCTTGTACGACCACAGCGCGGCCTGGGGGACCGGCAGCCCGTTGACCTCCGGGCTGCTCGGGACCCACTTCACCGTGGATCTGGCCGGAGTCGCCTACAAAATGAGCGGCGTGGGGTACGTCGCCAGCTACCCCGAGGCCAGCGGCAAGGGGGGCATTCACACCATCATGGGCCAGGCCTTTGCCGACATGCGGGCCAACGGGGAGACGCTGTCTTACCTCGCGCCGTTTTCCGCGCCGTTTTACCGCCGCTTCGGCTACGAAGGCGCGTTCGACCAGGTGACCCACGAAATTGACGCGGCGGCCCTGCCGAAGGTGCCGCGTCACTCCGGCGCCGTCTCCGTGGATCGGGTGCCGTTTCGCGCGGCGATTGAGGCGATGACCACGGTGTACGGTCGCAGCAAGGAAACCACCCGCGGCGGGTTACGCCGCGCCGACTGGTGGTGGCTGAACATGGCCGACCACTACCCGAGCCGCGAGGTCGCCGTGGCTAGCCTCGGCGATCACCCGACCGGCTACGTGATTTACGAACGCAGCGGCGATTTATTTTGGGTGCATGAGCTGTTTTACGACGACCTGGACAGCCTGTTGGCACTGGTTCAGTTCTGCGCGGCTCACCGCACGGCCTTCGCGCGTTTTCGCTACACCACAGGCGACCCCGAATCGCTGCACGACCTGCTGCCGGATCCCAGCGCCTTGCGGTCGTCGGTTCGCGCGTTCATGATGGCGCGAATCGTCGACGTTAAGGACTTCATGACCCGCTACCCGTACCAGGTCTCGGACCTCGCCCCGGTGGTGTTCGGCATTCAAGACACCAATATTCCGGAAAACGACGGGCGCTGGCGCCTGGCCATCAACGATGGGCAGGCGAGCTTCGAGCGCGACACCTCCGGGGTGCCGGCGATCACCTTGAGCATCCAGCAGCTGGTGAAGGTGACCTTCGGGGTGCGGTCCCTGCGCGATGCCTACAACCTCGGCCTGATCGACGGTGACCCGTTCACGGTGGCCAGCCTCGATGACGCCTTTTTGCAGCGGCAGACGCAGCTGTTCGATTACTTCTAAGATGGCTTCCTCGAAAAACGTTGACTCGCGGGTCAACGTTTTTTTCGTTCCTACGGCCGCGCGGGTTTGCGGCGACTGGCGGTTGACTCGATAAGCGTTGACTCACGAGTCAACGACCGGCTATACTCACCTCGATAGCAATCCAGAAGAGGCAAGACCTCACGGGAGGAAGAAATCATGACCGAAGTAGTGGCAATCAACCATTTGCAGAAGCGATTCGGGAAGTTCGAGGCGCTCAAGGACATCACGCTGAGCGTTAACTCGGGCGAGGTGTTTGGCTTCATCGGCCCCAACGGCGCGGGTAAGTCGACCACCATCCGGACGCTTTTGGGCATCCTGAAGGCCAGCGGCGGCTCCGCGACCATTTTTGGCCAGGACGTCTGGACAGACGCCGTGGCGATTCACAAGCGCCTCGCGTACGTCCCCGGCGACGTCTACCTGTGGCCGAACCTGACCGGCGGCGAGGTGATCGACCTGTTCCTGAAGATGAACGGGGAGCGGCACAGCGCCCACACCGATGAGCTGATCAAGCTGTTTGAGCTCGATGCGACCAAGAAGTGCCGCACTTACTCCAAGGGGAACCGCCAGAAGGTCGCGCTGATCGCCGCCTTCTCCAGCGACGCGGCGCTGTACGTGTTCGATGAGCCGACCAGTGGCCTCGATCCCTTGATGGAAGAGGTGTTCCAGACCCAGGTGCTCGCGTTGAAGCGGGCGGGCAAAAGCGTGTTGCTGTCCTCGCACATCCTAAGCGAGGTCGAGCGCATGTGCGACCGCATCGGGATCATTCGCGAGGGCCGCATCATTGAAACCGGCACCCTGGACGCGATGCGCCAGCTGTCGCGCAGCACCGTGCGGGTGACCACCACGGCGCCGCTTGCCGACATCGCCAAGCGTCCGGACGTCCACCAGTTCAAGGCGGACGGCGACCACACCGCGACGTTCGCCGTCGACTCGGAGAACCTCGGGGCCGTGATCACCACGCTGACTGGGCTTGGCATCGTGACGCTTCAGAGCACGCCGCCGACGCTTGAGGACCTGTTCCTGCGCTACTACAACCAAGGCGGTGAGCACGATGGCCAATAAGTTCAAGTCCGTGGGCCTGGTGCTGGCCTTGAACCTGCGCCGGGACTGGCTCAAGATTGTGTTTTGGCTGCTCGGCCTGGGCGGGCTGATGACCGCCGCGGCCGCGAAGTTCGACGGCCTGTATTCGACCCAAAAGGCGATGTCCTCAATCGCCGAAACCCTGAGCACGCCGGCGATGGTCAGCATGTTCGGGCCGTTCACACCCAAGCCACCGTACACCGTGGCCGTGATCTACGGCGCGATGATGATGGTCTTCATGGGGCTGTTCGCCGCGATGATGAACGTGTACTTCGCCGTGCATGCCACCCGCGTCGAGGAGGACGCCGGCCGCACTGAGTTCATCTTGGCCCACGCGGTCGGGCGCCAAAGCCCGCTGGCCGCGGCGATTCTTGAACTGGCGGCAATCAACTTGGTCGCCGGCGTCTTGGAGGCGCTGGGGCTACAGGCCGCGAACATGACCGGGGGTTCGGCGGCAGGCAACTGGCTGTTCGGGCTGGGGCTGGCGGCCTTTGGCTTCATGTTCGGCTGCTTCTCGCTGTTGATTGCTCAGGTTGCAAGCTCCGGGCGCAGCGCGACGATTCTCAGCTACGTCCTGCTCGGCGGCCTGTACGTGGTGCGTATGGGGACCGACGTTCAGAATCCGGACCTGAGCTGGTGGACGATTTTTGGCTGGATCGAAAAACTCAACTTATATACCCACAACACTTGGTGGCCACTGCTTTTGATGCTCGGCTTGAGTGCGGTACTGCTGGTCGTGGCCGTCGCGCTGTCAACCGCCCGTGACACCGGGGCCGGGCTGATTCAGCCGCGGGCCGGCCGCGCCCGCGCCTCACGATTCTTGGCCGGACCGCTGACGCTGCTGGCGCGGCTTGAGCGCACCAGCACGCTGATCTGGCTGGTGTCCTTGTTCATTTTGGGTGCAAGTTACGGCTCGATTTTTGGTACCGTTGGCGACCTGGTCAAGACCAACCCGGCAATCGGGCAGCTGATGGGCACCGGGGCGCTGCACGCCGCCGGTCGCACCATGGTGTTGACCTTCGCCAACAAGCTGAGCATCATTTTCGCCGTGGTTGCGACGATTCCCGCGGTGATTACGCTGCTGAAGCTCAACGGCGACGAGCGCGGCGGCTACCTCGAGCTGGTGCATGCCAAGCCGGTGTCTCGGCTGCGCCTGTACGTCAGCTTCTTGGTCCATGCGGTGCTGGCCGGGTCTGCGGCGCTCGTGCTGGGCATCCTCGGCATGGCCGTGGCCGGCTCGGCCAGCCTGACCACCACCCCGATCTCGATTGCGCGTTACCTGCGAGCCTTCGTCGGCTACTGGCCGGCGGTGCTGGTGACGCTGGGCGTGGTGCTGGTGGTGATTGCCGTGCTGCCGCGGCTTCAGGCCTGGGTCTGGGCGATTCCAATTTACGGTGTGTTGTCCCTGTACCTCGGGAACATGATTGGGCTGCCGGAGTGGGCGACCAAGATCACCCCATACGGCTGGGTCAACCACGTGCCAGCCGCCGCCATCGACTGGGGGAGCTTCGCCTGGATGACCGCGCTTGGCCTCGCCTTGATGGTCGCAGGTTACGTCGGCTACAAGCGGCGCGACCTGCTGACCAACTGAGGGCGCCATGGGTGCGGCAAGAGACGCGGCCAAGGAACAGCGCATCCTGACCGCGGCGATGCACGAATTCGCGCAGGCGGGCTATCGCGACGCCAAGACCGACGTGATTGCCAAGGAGGCCGGCGTCTCCAAGGGCTTGGTTTTTCATTATTTTCAGAGCAAGGCGAACCTCTACGTGGCGGCGGTGCGGTGGACGCTGCAGCGAATCAACGGCATCGCCGACTGGACCGTGTGGCAAAAGGCGCCGGACCTGCCGACGATGGTGCGACGGGCGATGCGCTACAAGCTGAAGCTGCAAGTCGAGTATCCCGACGAGTTCGCGCTGAGCCTCGCCGCTTACTCGGACGGCAGTCAGCTGCCCGAGGCGCTGAGGCCGGAGCTTCAAGCGCTGTGGCAAGACGAGATTCAAGGCGCCGTGCCGCAGCTAACCGGGCCGGTGTTCGGCCGGATGCACCTGCGCGAGGGCGTGGCGGCGGCGACTGTGCAAAACTTGGTGGTGATGATGAGCGACCTGATCTCCACCAAGGCCAAGGCCTTCATGCACCAACACCCCGCCGCGACGGTGGCCGATCTCGAATTTCTGGTCGACGACACACTGGCGATTCTCGACGTGCTGGAGCACGGCTTCCTGGCGCCGGAAGGGTCAGCCAGTCCCGGGCGGCGGCAGACCGCAAAAGGCGAATGAGCCGCCGGCCACCAAACGCCCGGCAAACGATAACTGAACTCTCAGGCAGCGGCCATCGACCGCTGCCTTTTGTGTGTCTTGACACACCGAATTCTTAGCGAAAAATAGGCCGGGCCTCACCGCGCCGCCGGTCTGGACCTGTTACGCTGGTGGCGTCTACCATTCTGGTGACCGGAATATTCGAAGAGAAAGTTGGGGGAATTATGTCAGAAGACAATAAGCAATTGCGCTGGTACAACGTCGCCTTGATCGCCTTTGTGGCGGTGTGGGGCCTCGGCAACGTGGTGAACAACTACGCGCTGCAAGGCCCGTCCGTCATCGTGTCTTGGGTGTTGATCATGGCGCTTTACTTCGTGCCTTACGCGTTGATCGTCGGTCAGCTGGGCTCGGCGTTCAAGGACGAGGCCGGCGGGGTGGCCAGCTGGATTCGCAACACGTCGACCAAGCGCCTCGCCTACTACGCCGCCTGGACCTACTGGGTGGTTCACGTGCCGTACCTGGCGCAAAAACCAAGCGGCATTCTGGTGTCTTTGAGCTGGCTGTTTCAGGGTAACGGCAAGTTCGTTAACGAGGTCGACTCCCGGCTGGTGTCCTTAATCGCGCTGGTGATTTTCCTGGTATTCTTGTGGCTGGCCTCGCGGGGGCTGACCACGCTCAACCGCATCGGCTCGGTGGCCGGCACCGCGATGTTTGTGATGTCTTTGCTGTTCATCTTGCTGGCGGTGTCGGCGCCGTTCATGGCCCATGCGCCGGTGGCCACGGCTCACCTGGATAAGCTGAAGACCTACCTGCCGAGTTTTGACCTCGGCTACTTCGCCTCGATTTCGATGCTGGTGTTTGCCGTCGGTGGGGCGGAAAAAATCTCGCCGTACGTTAACCGCACCAAAAACGCGGCCAAGGAGTTCCCCCGGGGGATGCTGGTGTTGGCGCTGATGGTGGCCGTCTGCGCGTTGCTCGGCTCCTTTGCCATGGCGCTGCTGTTCGACGCTAATCACCTGCCCAAGGACCTGATGGCCAACGGCGCCTACATGGCCTTCGCCAAGCTCGGCGGCTACTACCACGTCGGCAATGTGTTCGTGATTCTCTACGCGCTGGCCCAGGCGCTGGCGCAGATCTCGGCCTTGGCCTTTTCCATCGATGCGCCGCTGCGCATTCTGTTGGGCGACGCGGATCCCGAGTTCGTCCCGGCCGGGTTGGCCAAGCTCGACGACCGCGGCACCCCGACGCGCGGCTACCTGATGACCGGCATTTTGGTCAGCCTGCTGATCATGGTGCCGACGCTTGGCATCAAGAACATGAACGCGCTGTACAACTGGATGCTTAACCTCAACGCGGTGGTGATGCCGATGCGCTACCTCTGGGTGTTTTTGGCCTACATCCTGTTGAACCAGCAGCTCAAGAAGTTCCCGTCGGCCTACCGCTTCGTCAAAAACAAGTACGCGGGGATGGCCATCGGCGCGTGGTGCCTGGTGTTCACCGCCTTCGCCTGCCTGCTGGGCATGGTGCCGAAGGTCAACTTCGCCAAGGACCCCGGCACCTGGTGGTTCCAGCTGGCGCTAAACATTGTGACGCCGTTAATTCTGCTGGCGCTGGGCCTGATTTTGCCGGCCATCGCGCGGCGGCACCGCGGCAGCAAGGCGGCCTGACGCCGGCTTGCCTGGGGACTCACCGCTCGAATGGGGGCCGGTCGCATGCGACCGGCCTTTTGGGCGTGGCGAGGTCGCGATTCCGGATTGGGTTTGACACCCGTCGGCTCGCGGCCCATTATTAAGTTAATCCACTGAACGATGGGGGCGTTAGATTGGCTGGATTAACGATTTATATTGGGGATGTTTTTCTGGCCGTGGTCAGCACCCTGGGGTTCATGACGGTGTACACGCAGATCGATGCGGGGACCAAGCGGCGGCTGGCCGCACGGCGCAGCCTCAGCCGCCTGGCCGGCAGCCTACCGCAGCTGGCCTACATCGGCGCCATCCTGATTCTGCTGCGGGGCCTTGAAATCGGGGCCCCGGCCGAGCCGTACTGGCTGTTCGTCAACCTGCAGCTGATCATTTTGGTTTACAGCAACTTCCTGGTGCAGTCGGTGCCGGCCGCGCTGGGGCTGCAGACGTTGGGGCTGGTGCTGTTCGCCTCGACCGGCGGCATCAACTGGGTGACCGGGCCGCTGTATTTGACTGCCTGCCTGCTGGTGTATTCCGAACGTTTTTGGGGCAAGCAGGCGGCGCAGCACCAGCTGTTGTACCTGGTGGTGCCGATCCTGATCGGCGCGGTGTTTTGGCTGGCGGTGGCTACGGAGTTCCCGACGGTCACCAGGGCCGGCGGCATCGCCCATTTTCTGGGCTACGGCTGGGCCTACCTGGCGCTTTGGGATTACGAGCACTATCAGCGCAAGGACCAACAGGTGCTGGCGCAGCTGACCCGCGATGTGCAGTACGACGCGCTGACGCAAGTTCGCAACTGGGCGATGTTCCAGCGCGATTTTTCCACCCAGTACGCGGCGCTGGACGCCGACCACACCGACCTCGCGCTGGTGGCCCTTGATATCGACCACTTCAAGTGGATCAACGACGACCACGGCCACCTGGTCGGTAACCAAGTGCTGATGACGGTGGCCAGCCAGCTTGAGGCCAGGCTGCAGCAACGCGACGCTGGCTTTCGGCTGTACCGCACCGGCGGCGAGGAGTTCGCGATGATCCTGCCCGGCCTGACGCTTGCGGAGGCCCAGGCGCTGGTGGCCGATTGCCAAAAGCTGCTGCGGAGCCTGGTGATTCGCCACGCGACCGGGGAGCTTTGCATCACCGCCTCCTTTGGCCTGGCGATGGCCACTTCGCAGGACGGCAGCCCGACGGCGGTGTTCAAACGCGCCGACCGCTACTTGTACCAGTCCAAAGCCGGCGGCCGCGACCGGGTGACCGCCGAGGGCCGGGCCGCCTGACGCGGCAATCCGACCATGCAAAAACCGTTCGTCTTATCAGCGACGAACGGTTTTTGCGTGGTTGGGCAGCGGGGCCCTGGCAAGCGGGGCCCTGGCAAGCGGGGACCGGGCGGCCGAGGCCTAGGGTTTTGCGTCCTAGTCGCGGCCGACGTAGGGCGCGTATTCCGCGGCCAGGCGGCGGCTCAGGGCCGCTCGCTGGGCGGCCGGGATGAAGGCGGCGGCCGCCGCGGTTTGGTTGAAGGTGAGCAGATCGGCGTAGGTCACGCCGAACAGTTGGCCGAACAGCTCGTACTCGCGGGTCAGCGTGGTGTTGGACACGGTGCGGTTGTCGGTGTTGATCGTGATTTTGGCCCCGGCGGCCCGCAGCGCCTTGAAGGGGAACTCGGCCAGGCTGTTGGCGGCCTTGGTCTGCAGGTTAGAGGTCAAACACAGCTCGGCCACCGCACCGGCCGCGGTGAAGCGCGAGATCAAGGCGGGGTCTTGGCCGATGGCGGTGGCGTGGCCGATGCGCCGCACCCCGGCGGCCAAGGCGGCTGCGATGTTGGCGGCGCAGTGGCACTCGCCGGCGTGGAAGGTCATCGGCAGGCCAAGGCTTTGGGCGAAGCGCAGCGACTCCGCCACCACGGCCGGCGGGAAGGCGGCCTCGTTGCCGGCAAAGTCGCCGCCGCCGACGCCGCGGCCGACCAAAGGCGCCGCCGCGGCAAAAATCGCCTGGGTCACCGCCGCCGGGCTTTGGCGCATCCCGCACACCAAGGCGGTGGCCTGCACGTCGAACTCGGCGCTGGCCGCGGCGAGCCCAGCCATCGCGGCCTCGATGGCCTCAAGCGCCGACAGCTCACCGTCCATGGAAAACTCCGGGGCGAAGCGAACCTCGATGTACCGCACGTTTTCCGCCGCGGCCTGGGCGACCACGTCGTGAGCCGCCAACCGCAACGCCGGGGCGGTTTGAAGCAGCGGCCGGATGACATCGAAGGGCCGCAGGTAGTCCATTAATGACTGCGCATCGGGTGGGGCGCAGACCATGTCTCGAAGCGCCGCGTCGGCTGCCGGCAGCGGGACGTTGGCCATGGCGGAGAGCCTGCGAATGACGGGCAACGACAGCGACCCGTCGAGGTGACAGTGAAGCTCGACTTTGCCGAGCTGGTGCAGAATTTGTGCGTCCATGTGAGCCTCCTGATCGTCAATCTGAAACTCTGGTCTGAATACGCTATACTATAGATATTAACACGCAAGGGAGTGGTGACGCATGCGGATGGTTGACCTGATTACCAAAAAACGCGACGGCGGCGAGCTGACGGCGGCCGAGCTGAACTGGCTGATCGCGGGGTACGTCGACAACACGGTGCCGGATTACCAGATGAGCGCCTTTTTGATGGCGACGTACTTCAAGGGGATGACGGACGCGGAGCAAACCGCGCTGGCCATGGCGATGCTGCATTCCGGCGACCGGCTGGACCTCAGCGGCATTCCCGGCGTCAAGGTGGACAAGCATTCGACCGGCGGCGTCGGCGACAAAATTTCGCTACCGCTGGCGCCGTTGGTGGCCTGCCTCGGGGTGCCGGTACCGATGATCTCTGGGCGGGGGCTGGGCCACACCGGCGGCACCCTGGACAAGCTCGAGAGCATTCCGGGCTTCACCGTCGCCGAGACCGAGGACCAGTTCAAAGACCAGGTCGCAACGATTCGCCAGGCTATCGTCTCAAGCTCTAAGGCGCTGGCGCCGGCCGACCGCCTGCTTTACGCCCTGCGCGACGTGACCGGCACCGTCGAGTCGATTCCCCTGATTGCAAGCTCCATCATGAGCAAGAAGCTGGCCTCCGGTACCGACGCCTTGGTGTTCGACGTCAAGGTCGGCAACGGCGCCTTCATGAAGACGCTGTCTCAGGCCGAAAAGCTCGCCCGCGCCTTGGTCGCCATCAGCAAGCAGGCCGGCGTCGCCGCCGTGGCGCTGTTGACCGACATGAGCCAGCCCCTGGGTGTCACCATCGGTAACAGCCTGGAGGTGGCCGAGGCCATCGCCATCCTCAAAAACCGTGGGCCCAAGGACGTGCGGGATTTGACCGTGGCGCTGGCGGCCCACATGCTGGTGTTGGGCCACCGCGCGGAAAGCCTCGAGGTCGCGACCGGGATGTGCGAGGATGCCCTCAAGGACGGTCGGGCCCTTCGCGCGTTCAAGCAGCTGATCGAGGCGCAAGGGGGCGACGTCGGCGTCGTGGCCGATCCGCGCCGGCTGCCGCAGGCCAAGTTTAAGATTCCGGTCACGGCCCCGACCGCGGGGGTGGTCACAGCCATCGACGCCAACGCGCTGGGCACCGCCGTGATGCAGCTGGGTGGTGGCCGCCAGACGCTTGATTCCAAGCTGGACCTCGCCGTCGGGCTGGTGCTGCACAAGAAGGTCGGCACCCCGGTGTCGGTCGGCGACACGCTGGCCACCATCCACGCCAATCAAGAAGACGTGGCCCAGGTGGCCGCAGCCGTCGCCGCCGCCTACACCATCGGCGACCAGGCGCCGGCTAAGCAGCCGCTGATCCAGCAGGTGATTCGCTGATTCCGCACCGCGAAAATCCGCCCCTGTGCCGATACATTTTGGCTTTGGGCGTGTATGATGGTGGCAAAAGCACAAAGGAGTGACCGACATGCGTCATCACGAGAACATCACGATTCGCCGCTTCGCCAAGGCCGACCTGACCGCGTTCGCCGATTGGGTGCGACCGCAGATCACCGGCGCCAGCCTGAACATGGCCGTCATCACCGACACCCATGATCGCACCAAGCTGTCGCGCAGCTTTTACGGCCCCAACGGCTACTGGCACGTGCTGGAGCAGCACTGGCTGGCCGGTGAGCTGCCGATCGACTGGCGCGTTCACCTGGGCGACTTGGTCGATGGCTCGGAACCCGCCTTTTTGACCCAGTGGCGGCTGCGCAACATCGTCAGCGACTACGCGGCGTCTGCGCTGCCGTACGTGATCACCAAGGGCAACCACGACGACAACGACAAGTTCGCCGAGCGCAACCGGCGCTTCACCGGGAGCTTTCACCCCTGGGTCTTCAATGAGTACGTGTTCGCCAAGATGAAGGCGCAAGTCGGGGCCCCGCTCGTGTCGGCCCACGGGCTGTCCGTGTTCGACTGGGCCAACATTCGCGTGATCACCCTGAACACCTCGGATGTGCCGGTGCGGTGGGTCGGCGGCCGCAAGAACTACGACGTCAAAAAGACCTTGGCGGTGACGGCCGCGCAGGTGCAGGAGCTGATCGATGCCCTGCAGTCGGCGGGGTCGCGCGACGTGTTGATCATGAGCCACGCCCCGGTGATGACCCGAAGCGGCAAGCCTGGGCTGCGCTTCAACGGCCGCCAGGTTCACGAGGTGCTTCGCGCGTTTAACGCCAAGCTGGCCGGGCAGGTGACCTTCGGGGAACACCCGGACTTTGGTGGGCAGGCGCAGTTTGATTTTAGCCACACCCAAGGCACGATCATCGCCAGCCTCGCCGGCCACTGGCACACCGAAGAGGACTTCGCGGTCAACGGCATTCACTACTGCCTGCTGAACACCGCCGCGTTGATGGGCCGCAACCACGGGCTGACCACGCGCTTCAACCGCAAGTGGAACCGGCTGATCAACACGCCCAGCGAGTACGCCGGCTACGTGGTGTCGATCAACGCCGCCACCCGCCGGCTCGGGGTGTTCGGCTACGGGGCCGCGACCCCATCGCGGGTGTTCGGCTACTGAGACAATTAACGGGATGAATCAACCGAGACGGATCGCAGCGATCCGCCTTTTTGATTGGCCGGACCAATCTTTGCCAGGTTGCGCAGGTCAACTTAAAAAATAACAGGGAAGCGCTTGCAAAAAGTCGGGGCCCATGCTATACTTTAGTCAAGGTCAAGGAAGGATTGCTCAGCCAGTCAACCAAGTCTCATCAGCTTAGAAGGAAGATCCCGGCAAGTCGTTCAACACAGGATGACGCACTGAGCTCCGGAAACACCAGAAACAAAGCATTAACTGCAAAGAACCGGTAACACGAAATTGGAGGTGTGAGTCTAATAACAAGGCTCAACGAACCAAGCGTGACCACTGCGAGTTAAAGGTGCAACACGGGTAATTAGCATAACACCAAACAACGCCAAGTAATTAGGCCGCACCATGCAATACCGCAGTCTAAGCGTACAAGTGAATATCAGAACAGTTTGAGGTGGAACCATCAATTTAATGTCACTGCAAGTTTATCGTCACCAGCTGACAATCACCCTGACCTAGGACGCGCGCATGCCATCAACATGCGCGCGTCTGTTTGTGTGCCGCCGCTGCCTTGGAACCCGGCGAACCGGATTGCGTAACGGCGCCTACCTGCTGGCCCGAATACCAGGGTTGGACCGCCACCCACCGGCTGTATCGTGTACCGCCTACTCGCTTGCGAGGTAGCTGCGGCGGCGCATTGACCGGTGGCTTGCGCCAAGCGGCTGCGCAGTACCCCAGATCGCTTGGCCTTCAGTTCACAGCAACGCAACAACAAGATGGCTAAGGCCAGCAGCCAGCAGCGAAGCGCTCGCCGCTGGCTTCGGCGCGGCCGCCGCCGGGGCAACCCGCGGCGACTTTTTGGTGTGTCTGGGTAGTCTTGGCCCGGGGTCAATTGCCCGCGACTCGAATTGCAGGTACAATGAGCTCAGAGAATGTAGATGGGAGACTGGACAATGAAATTCATTTCGTGGAACGTGAATGGGTTACGCGCGGTGCTGAAGAAGGATTTTGAGGCGACCTTTGCGGCGCTTGACGCCGACTGGTTTTGCCTGCAGGAGACCAAGATGCAGGCGGGGCAAGTGACGCTTGACCTGCCCGGCTACCACCAGTACTTCAACTACGCCGAGCGCAAGGGGTATTCCGGCACCGCCATTTTCACCAAGCACGAGCCGCTTGCGGTCACGTACGGCATCGGCACCCCGGAACTTGACACCGAGGGCCGCGTAATCACGCTGGAGTACCCCAAGTTCTACCTGATTACGGTGTATACCCCAAACTCCGGCAGCGAGCTTAAGCGCCTGGACTTCCGCCAGGCGTGGGACAAGGCCTTTCTCGCTTACACTCAGGCCCTGGCGGCCAAGAAGCCTTTGGTCTACTGCGGTGATCTGAACGTCGCGCATCAGGAAATCGACCTGAAGAACCCGAGTGCCAACCACCACAACGCCGGCTTCACCGATGAGGAACGCGCAGGCTTCTCCACGCAGCTGGCCGCCGGCTTCACCGATTCGTTCCGCCACTTCTACCCGACGTTGACCGACGCGTTCTCCTGGTGGAGCTACCGCTTCAACGCTAGAAGCCGCAACGCCGGGTGGCGCATCGACTACTTCGTGGCCAGCACGGGTTTTGTGCCGTTCATGCAAGACGCCAGCATCCACAGCGAGATTCTGGGCAGCGACCACTGCCCGGTCGAGCTGGTGACCGAAGACCTGCTTTAGGAGGCAACATGGATTTTATCGCGATGGATTTTGAAACCGCCAACCGCAAACGCGCCAGCGCCTGTTCGCTGGCCCTGGTGGTGGTCCAAAACAGCCAGATTACCGACAGCTTCTACACCCTGATCGACCCGGAGGACGACTTCGAGCCGATGAACGTGCAGATTCACCACATTCGCCCGAGCATGGTGGTGGGGCAGCCGAACTTCGCCGGGGTGTGGCCGCACATCCAGTCGTTTTTCACCCGCGACCGGCTGGTGGTGGCGCATAACGCGCCCTTCGACGTGTCCGTGATGCGCCGCAGCCTGGAGCGCTACCACTTGGCCGTGCCGCGCTACCAGGTGATTGACACCGCACAGACCAGCAAGCGGCTGATGCCGGAGCTTGACAACCGCAAGCTCGACACCGTCAGCGCGGCCTTGAACATTCCGCTGACCAACCACCACAATGCGCTGGCCGACAGCTACGCCTGTGCCCGGATCCTCTTGGCCCAGGCCGACCGCTTCGGGCTGGCGGCGCTTTCGCCTTTGACCAAGCTCACGGCGGCGTGATGTGCTAGACTGAATACGACGAAAGGAGTCGATAACTTGGACGCAGAGATTCGCATGCTGCACCACGAGCCGTTGAGCCGCTACACCTTCACCAAAACCGGGGGCCCGGCCGACCTGCTGGCGTTCCCCAAAACCGTCGCGGAGGTCCAGCAGTTGGTCACCATGGCACAGGGGCAAGGGCTGCCGCTGACGGTGATCGGCAACGCCTCGAACCTGATCGTCCAAGACGGCGGCATTCGCGGGTTGACCATGATTTTGACGGATATGGCCGCCGTCACAATTAGCGGCGACCGCGTGACCGCCCAGGCCGGGGCCCGGCTGATCGACACCACCGAGGCGGCCTACCGCGCCGGGCTGAGCGGCTTCGAGTTCGCCTGCGGCATCCCCGGCTCCATCGGCGGCGCGGTGTACATGAACGCCGGCGCCTACGACGGCGACATCGCCTCGGTGCTCGAAAGCGTCACGGTTCTGACGGCGGCAGGCGACTTGGCGACCTACAGCAACGCCGACATGGCCTTCAGCTACCGCCACAGCCTGGTGCAAGACAACGGCGCGATTGTCCTTTCGGCGACCTTCGCGCTGACGCCGGGCGACCCGGTGGCGATTCGCACCAAAATGGACGACTTGAACGCCCGTCGCGCCGCCAAGCAGCCGCTGGAGTACCCGTCTTGCGGCTCCGTCTTCAAGCGGCCGCCGGACCATTACGTCGGGCCGATGATTCAGCAGGCTGGCCTGCAGGGCCACATCATCGGCGGCGCCCAGATTTCCAAGAAACACGCCGGCTTCATCGTCAACATCGACCACGCCACGGCGACGGACTACCTGAACATGATTCACTACGTCCAGGCCAACATCTTCGAGCAGTTCGGGCTGCACTTGGAGCCCGAGGTGCGAATCATCGGCGCGGCGCAATAGCCAGTGCGGGGCTGCAATCATCTGATTGCGGCCTTTTTTGATTGGCCGGGCGCGGCCGCCTCGTATTGGCGGCGGCTTGAAGCGTCGCGGCCACCGGGTGCGGCGGGGCAGGCGCCGACTCGCGGCCTGGGTCGCCGCGCTTGTTCGGCAATGCTGCGGCCGGTGGTGCGAAAGCCGGTCTGGCCAGCCGCGAGGGCGGCCAGACCGGAACGACCCCTGTCATCAAATTGTCATCAATTTTTTTGCGCGGGGACGTTGCTTTTTGGGGGTCAGTCGGTATAATGGGCTAGAATATTAAACTCAGAGTTTAGTTTTACCAAACAAGGAGGTGTCGCATGGATATCGGTCAGAGGATTCGCGACCTGCGGATCCAAAAGAACCTGACACAAGAGGAGCTGGGAGAGCGAACCGACCTGACGAAGGGGTACATCTCGCAGCTTGAGCACGATCAGGGCTCGCCTTCGATGGAGACATTCTTCGACATCCTGAACGTGCTGGGGCAGACGCCGGCGCAGTTTTTCACCGAAAACCGTGAGGACCAGCTGGTGTACACCGCCGCAGACCAAGTCGAGTATGAGGATGAAGAGCGGGGGTTCAACCTGCGCTGGCTGGTGCCGGAGAGCAACGAGAACGAGATGGAGCCGGTTCGCATTAGCTTCGCACCGGGCGGCACCTTCAAGACCTTCGAGCCGTCGCCGGCCGAAACCTTCGTCTACGTGACCAAGGGGCGGGTGACCCTCGAGCTCGGCGACAAGCACTACCTGGCCAAGCGTGGCGAGACGATCTACTTTCACGCGACCCAGCAGCACCGCATTGTCAACGCCGCCAAAACCGCCAGCGAAATCCTGCTGGTGGCCACGGCGTCTTACCTGTAAGTCCAGTTAGAGGAGTGGGGAGATTGAGCAACAACACCATCATTGAACTCAAGCACGTCAACAAGACCTACGGCGACACCGTCGTTCTCAAGGACGTGAACATCGAAATCGAGCGTGGGAAGTTCTACACGCTGCTGGGGCCTTCCGGCAGCGGCAAAACCACCATCCTACGCGCCATCAACGGCTTTTTGGACGTGACGTCCGGCGACGTCTTGTTCGAGGGCAAGCGGGTCAACGACATCCCGGCCAACGAGCGGCGCGTCAACACTGTTTTCCAAGACTACGCGCTGTTCCCGCACATGAACGTGTTCGAAAACGTCGCGTACGGCCTGCGCATCCAAAAGCTGCCCAAGGCCGAGATCAAAACGCGGGTGAAGGACGCCTTGCACATGGTGCGGCTGGACGACCTGGCCGACCGCGAGATTTCCGAGCTGTCTGGCGGCCAGCAGCAGCGCATCGCCATCGCCCGGGCCATCGTGCTGGAGCCTTCCGTGTTGTTGCTCGACGAGCCGCTGTCGGCGCTTGACGCCAAGCTGCGCAAGGACATGCAATACGAGCTGCGCGAGCTGCAGCAGCGGCTGGGCATCACCTTCTTGTTCGTCACCCACGACCAGGAAGAGGCGCTGGCGCTGTCCGACGAGATCTTCGTCATGAACGACGGCGAGGTCCAGCAAAGCGGCACCCCGGTGGACATTTACGACGAGCCGATCAACCACTTCGTCGCCGACTTCATCGGCGAAAGCAACATCGTCTCCGGCTACATGATCGAAGACTACCTGGTGGAGTTCAACGGTAAGCAGTTCGAATGCGCCGACGCCGGGATGCGGCCGCACGAGCAGGTCGAAGTCGTGCTGCGGCCCGAGGACCTCGACTTGACGGCCGTCGACAAGGGCAAGGTGACCGTCACGGTCGACACCCAGCTATTTCGCGGTGACTACTACGAAATCGTGGCCTACGACGGCGCCCAAAACGAGTGGCTGGTGCATTCCACCAACCCGGCCAAGGACGGCGAGACGGTGGGGTTGACCTTCGATCCGGAGGACATCCACGTCATGCGCCTGAACGAATCGGAGGAGGACTTCGACGCGCGGCTTGAAAGCTACGAAGGTGAATAGGGGGGAGTCAGTTGAAGAAAAGTACCACCAATGCGGCCTTTTACGTGCCGTACGGGTTGTGGCTGGCCCTGTTCGTCGTGGCGCCGGTCCTGCTCATCATCTACCAAAGTTTCTTTGACATCAGCGGTCACTTCACGCTGAGCAACTACGCGACGTACTTTCAGTCTGGCACCTACATCCTGATGACCATCAACTCGGTGGTGTACGCGTTCATCATCACCGCGGTGACGCTGCTAATCTCGTATCCCACCGCGTACCTGCTGCACTACGCCAAGCACAAGCAGCTGTGGCTGCTCTTGATCATCCTGCCGACCTGGATCAACCTGCTGCTCAAGGCCTACGCCTTCATCGGCATCTTCTCTCAAGACGGCGGGGTCAACGGCTTCCTCGCGATGTTTGGCATCGCGCCCAAGCAGTTCCTGTTCACGGACTTTTCGTTCATTCTGGTGGCGAGCTACATCGAAATTCCGTTCATGATCCTGCCGATTTTCAACGGCATCGAGGAGCTCGACCAAGGCTTCGTCAACGCCTCCCGCGACCTCGGGGCCAAGGGCTGGCAGACCTTCACCCGCGTGATTTTGCCCTTGACCATGAGCGGTGTGAAGGCCGGGGTGCAGGCGGTGTTCATCCCCAGCCTCAGCCTGTTCATGCTGACGCGCCTGATCGGCGGGAACCGCGTGATCACGCTGGGGACCGCGATTGAGGAGCACTTCTTGGTCACGATGAACTGGGGGATGGGCTCGACCATCGGCGTCGTCTTGATCATCGCGATGTTTTTGATCATGTTCCTAACCGGGGAACGCAAGCGGAAGGGGGGCCGGGCCTGATGAAAAAATGGAAGTGGTCTAACCTCTACCTGATCTTCGTCTTCATCCTGCTGTACGTGCCGATTTTCTACCTGGTCGGCTACTCCTTTTCCGCCGGCGACTCGATGAGCAACTTCCACGGCTTCACCTGGCAGCACTACCTGGACCTGTTCGCCGACACGCGGATGATTCAGATCGTGGTCGACACGCTGCTGCTCGCGCTGTTGTCCAGCCTGATCGCCACCATCGTCGGCACGATGGGGGCCTTGGCGATTCACCGCACCAGCCGGCCGGTGATCAAAAACACCGTGCTGAGCATGAACAACATCCTGATGGTGTCGCCCGACGTCATCATCGGGGCGAGTTTTCTGATCTTCTTCACCGCGCTGAAGGTCCCGCTGGGCTTCCTGTCGGTGCTGCTGTCTCACATCGCCTTTTCGATTCCCATCGTGGTTTTGATGGTGCTGCCCAAGCTCAAGGAAATGCGCCAGTCCATGCTGGACGCGGCGCGAGATCTCGGCTCCACCACCACCCAGGTGCTGACGCACATCATCATGCCGTTCATCACCCCCGGGATTTTGTCCGGGTTCTTCATGGCCTTCACCTACTCGCTGGATGACTTTGCCGTCACCTTCTTCGTCACCGGCAACGGCTTTCAGACCCTGGCCGTCGAGATCTACGCCCGGGCCCGGCAAGGCATCAGCTTGGAGATCAACGCGCTGTCCGGCGTGATGTTCATCTTCGCGCTGCTCTTGGTGATCGGCTACTACTTCATCCAGCAAGGCGCCCAGACGCGCAAGGCCAAGCACAAGGGAGGCGAGACACTGTGAAGAAGCTCATGAGCATGATCGTGGCGATTCTCGCCGTGGTCGCCGGGCTGGCCCTGTGGTCGGCCAACCTGAAGAAGACCCAAGGCGCCACCGGTGGCAACACGCTGAACTTCGCCAACTGGGGCGACTACATCGACCCGGCGTTGATCAAGAAGTTCGAGAAGCAAACCGGCTACCACGTCAACCAGGAGACCTTCGACTCCAACGAAGCGATGTACACCAAGATTCAGCAAGGCGGCACGTCCTACGACTTGACCGTGCCTTCCGAGTACATGGTCGAGAAGATGATCAAGGCCAACATGCTGATTCCGCTGGACAAAAGCAAGCTGACCGGCCTGAAAAACTTCGGCAGCCTGTACATGAACCGCTCTTTTGACCCCGGTAACAAGTACTCGCTGCCTTACTTTTGGGGTACGCTTGGCATCATCTACAACGACCAGTACGTCAAGCGCTCCGAGGTCGAGCACTGGGATGACCTGTGGAACAAGAAGTGGCGCGGTGACATCATGCTGATCGACTCGGCGCGTGACATCCTGGGCTTCTCCCTGGTGTCGATGGGCAAGTCGATGAACACGACTAATCCGACGACCCTGCAGCTGGCCAAGACCAAGCTCGACGCGCTGTCGCTGAACGTCAAGGCGGTGGTCGCCGACGAAATCAAGATGTACATGGCCGAAGGGGAGGCGCCGCTGGCCGTCGACTGGTCCGGTGAGGCCGCCGACATGATGTGGGACAACTCGCACCTGCATTACGTCGTGCCGACCGAGGGCTCCAACCTTTGGTTCGACAACTTCGTGATTCCCAAAACCGCTAAGCACCTGAAGGCCGTCTACGCCTTTTTGAACTTCATGAACGACCCGAAGAACGCGGCCCAAAACGCGGATTACGTCGGCTACTCGACGCCCAACGACGCCGCCTTGCGCCGCCTGCCCAAGAAGGTGCAAAACGACAAACAGTTCTACCCGGACCAAGACGTCATTCGCCGCTCCGAGGTCTACAAGGACCTGTCACCCAAGACCGTGGGGCTGTACAACGACCTGTTCCTCGAGTTCAAGATGTTCAGAAAGTAATCGCACCAACGCAACGCGCCACCCATTCCGACGAAGCCGGATTGGGTGGCGCGTTGTTGCGGTTTGGGACCGCCGCCGAAACCCGCGCGAACGCGGTAGCAGTAGAATCCGCTTGCTTTTTTGCGCCACGGCCGTATTCTGAGGGTAACAATTGCAAGGGGTGACAGGAATGGACGCGAACAGCGGGTGGTGGCTAGTCGGCTTTGGGCTGGTTTTGGTGGCCGTGGTGGTGGTGTCGAGCATTCGCGAGCGGCTGGCGCTGCGCGACCGGCTTTTGGGCAGCTGGGGCCAGCTGCCCGAGGCCCGGCGCCAGGACAGCCCGGCCAGCCTGGAGGAGGCGTTCCGATACGCCAGCCAGCTGCACCCGGTCGACAGCACGGTTGATGCGCTGACCTGGCAGGACCTGAACCTGCAGACGGTGTTTCGCAGCCTGAACCTGACGGAGTCCAGCGTCGGCGCCGAGGCGCTTTACGCCAGGCTGCACGCCTTTGACTTCGGCCACGCCGGCGACCTCGAGGATCTGATTGCCTTTTTCACCACCGAGCCGGTCTCGCGGCTGCGCTGTCGCACCGCCTTTGCTAGGCTGGGCAAAAGCGACCACAACCAGACGCAGGCCTACCTGCTGGAAGGCGCCAAGCACGAGCTGCACCAGACCTGGCGCTACGTCGTGCTGGGCTGCCTGCCGCTGGTCGGGCTGGCGCTGGCGTTCGTCTTGCCGCTGGTCGGGGTGACCGTGGTGATGGCCAGCCTGATTTTCAATTTGATCTACTACCAACTGCGGCGCGAGCGGCTGACCGTCGAGCTCAACGCGATGCGCTACCTGGTGCAGACGGTGGCGACGGCGCGGCGGGTCGCCAAGCTCGAGACGCCGCGCCAAGCCGCCTTGCAGCAGGCGCTGGCGCCGCTGGCCGCCATCACCCGCACGGCCTTCGTGTTTCGCATCAAGACCGGGACCGCCGGCGAGGTGATCGCCGATTACCTGAGCATCGCGTTCATGCTGCCGTTCATCTCGTACAACTTCGTGCTGGAGAAGCTGCACCGCTCCCGCAAGGCGGCGCTTGACCTGTGGCGGCAGCTGGGCGACCTCGAATGCGCGATTGCCATCGCCAATTACCGCCTGGCCCAGCCGGTCAGCTGCATCCCGCGGTTTGCGGAAGGCGGCGTGAACGCGACCGGCCTGGTTCACCCGCTGCTCAAAAAGCCGGTGGCCAACGACCTGGCCTGGACGCGCACCGCCTTGATCACCGGCAGCAACGCCTCGGGCAAGTCGACCTACGTCAAAAGCGTCGCGATCAACTGCCTGCTGGCGCAGACCATCAACACCGCGACGGCGGCCACCTTCACGCTGGCGCCGGGCCACGTGATCACCGCCATGGCGATTCAAGACGACCTCAGCGCCGGCGACTCCTACTTCATCGCCGAGATCAAGGCGATTCGCCGGCTTTTGACCCAGGTCCAACAAGGGGCGCGGGTCTACGGTTTCGTCGACGAAATCCTGAAGGGCACCAACACGGTCGAGCGCATCGCAGCCTCGGCCAGCATCATCGACTGGCTGGAGCCGACCGCGGCCTTGACCATGGTCGCGACCCACGACAGCGAGCTGACCGCGATTCTCGGCGCCGGCGTGGTCAACTGGCACTTCCAAGAAAGCGTCGACGCTGGTGGGGTTCACTTCGACTACCGGCTGCACCGGGGTCCGGCCACCACGCACAACGCGATTGCACTGCTGGCCCACCTCCAGTACCCGGCGGCGGTGACGGCCACGGCCAAGCAGCTGGCCGCCGAGTTCGAGGCGACACACCGCTGGCCGGCCGTGGCGCCGCCTGCGCCCGACGCCTGAGCGGCCGGGCCAATACCGGCGGCATCGCGGCGACTTGGCACCGAGCCTGGCGCCGCCTGCGCCGCCGCGCGGTTTTAGGTAAATCCGCGGTGGCATGTTATACTTGAGCCAAAGTGTGGATAAGGGAGGGCGACGCGGTTGGCGGAAAGTCCGGAGTTTGCGGTGGTGCTGCTAGGCAGCGATGATAATGTGTACGGCATTGCCCGTTCCTTTCACGAACGGTACGGCACCGTGGCGACGGTGTATGCCCGCGAGCAGTTCGCCCCGACGCGCTACTCCAAAATCGTGGATGTTCACCTAGTGGCGGACTTCGATCAAGACGCGGTGTTCATCAAGACCTTGATGGCCCTCACCTGCCCGCAGCCGACGCTGCTGTTGCCCTGCGGCGACGCCTACGCCAGCCTGGTGGCCACGCACAAGCAGGCGCTGGCCACGAAGTTTCTTTGCCCGACCATCGACGCGGCGCTGTTGGCCGAGCTGGCCGACAAGGAGCGTTTCTACCAGCTGTGCTCGGATCACGGCATCGCGTATCCGGCGACGCGAATCGTGACGCCGGCCATGGCGGCCAGCGGGGTGGCAATCAGCTCGCCCTACGCGTTTCCCGTCATGCTCAAGCCGGCCGACAGCCTGGCCTGGCACCGCCTGAGCTTCGAAGGGGTGAAGAAGGCCTACCTGATTCACTCGCAAGTCGAGCTCAACGCCACGGTGCAAAAGGCCTACGCCAACGGTTACCGCGGCAACCTGATCTTGCAGGACTTCATCCCCGGCGACGACTCGCAGACCCGCGTTTTGAACGCGTACGTGACCGGCGACCACCGGGTCAAAATGATGTGTTTGGGCCACCCACTCTTGGAGGACCCGACGCCCAATGTCATCGGCTCTTACGTCGCGATTCTGCCGGCGCATGACCAGGCGCTGTACGACCGGTTCGCGGGGTTTCTTGAGGCCATCGGCTACGTCGGGTTCGCCAACATCGACCTGAAGTACGACGTTCGAGATTCGCAGTTCAAAATCCTCGACTTGAACCTGCGGCCCGGCCGCAGCGCCTACTACGTCACCCTGAACGGCTACAACCTGGCGCAGTGGCCGGTGGCGGAGCTGATCGAGCACACCTTGGCCAGCGAGCCGCCGGTGTTCGCCAATCCGCCGGCCGCCTCGCGCAAGCTGTGGCTGGGGGTGCCCAAGAAGGTCTTTACCACTTACGCCAGTGGCAACCCGGCCAAGGCCGACGCGCTGCGGCTGATCGCGGCGGGGCAGGTCGGCACCACCGTGTTTTACGACGGCGACATGTCCTTTCGCCGCTGGGTGCTGATGACGTACATGTTCCACAATTATTACGGCCGGTTTCGGCAGTATTTTGCTGAAAACAAGGGCGGCGCGTAGTATCCTGTAAGCACAAGCAAAGGAGCGATACACATGGCCACTGAAGAAGACTTCGAAGTTCAATCAATGCACTACAACCGCCTGCTTTTGGCGGTGGATGACGACGACGATGATTCATCGCGCAAAGCGTTCAACTACGCCTGCACCCTGGCGAAAATCTACAGCATTCCGCTGGGCATCGTGTCGATTCTTGAAACCGGCGACCTGAACATCTACCAGTCGCTGTCGCCGGATCTCTTGAGCCAGCGCCGTTCCGAGATTGCCGCTCACCTCAACACCTACGTGGAAAAGGCGACGGCATTCGGGGCCCAAGACGTGCAGCCCCTGATCGGTGAAGGCAAGCCCGGCCGCGTGATTCTGGACGAAATCGTGCCGGCTTTCAAGCCGGACCTGATCATCTTGGGCTCGCACAACCGCCGCGGCCACGTTCACATCGGCCACGTCGCCGGTGACATCGTGCGTGAGGCGGAGACTTCGGTCATCGTCGTGCGTTAGGCCAAGCGGCGCGGTTGCGCCGCTTTTTTGCTGGCCGCGGCGTTCGCGGGGCATTGCCCGGAAAGGCGCATCATGGATTACGGAACTGTTCAAATCGGGCGGGTGGTCAAGCGCATCAGCCGCTTCACGGTCACCGTCGACTGCGACGGCGCGGTGGTCGCCGCTCACCTGAGCAACACCGGCCGCAACAAGGAGCTACTGGTCCCCGGTCACGCGATCAGCATTCGTAAGGCCCAAAACCCGGACCGCAAGACGCCTTACGACATCATCGCCGTGCAGCGCGACGACCGCTGGATCAACATCGACAGCCTGGCGCCCAACCGGCTGGTCAACGCGGCCTTGCGCGACGGCAGCCTGAGTCTGCCCGGCTGCCCGGGGCCTTACGTCGTGCATCCGGAGACCACCTACCGCGACTCGCGGCTGGATTTTGCCGGTCACACCCAGGCCGGCCAAGAATGGTTCGCCGAGACCAAGGGGGTGACTTTGGCCAACGGCACCCGGGCGGCCTTTCCGGACGCGCCGACCACCCGCGGTCTCAAGCACGTCCACACGCTGACCGCGGCGGCCCAGGAGGGGTACAAGGCCTTTTTGGTGTTCGTGATTCAGCTCCCCGGCATTCAAGACGCGACCATCTACCGCGACCGCTTCCCCGAGCTCGCCCCGGCGATTGCGACCGCCCAGGCGGCAGGGGTCCAGGTCCTGGCCGTGACCTGCGCCAGCGGCCCGGACTTTTTGACGCTGGCGCAGCCGGTCCCCTTCGACTTGAGCCTGCCATTCCGCGAGGTCGTGGTATAATGACCGGGAAGTTAACCCGAGGAGCTTGTGCATGACACCTTACCAGAAATTCATTGCGAATGAAAAATTGCGCCGCGCGGCCGTGATGACCAGCGTCGTCGTCTTATTGTGGCTGGCCCGAAGCATCATGAGCACGATTTTGCTCACCTTCATCTTCGCCTTTTTGGTGACACGGGTGATCAACCTGGTGCGACGTAAGCTGCGCGTCAAGGCGGTGGTGGTGGTCGCCCCCTTGTACCTACTGGTGGTCGCGGGGCTGATGTATACCCTGATCCATTACGTGCCGGTGATCGCCAACCAGACGGTGCATCTGTACAACCAGGTTCAAACCTTTTACAACAGCAAGGAGTTCGCCAACAACCAGGCGATGCAGTGGGTGCTGGATTCGCTGAACAAAATGAACCTGAAGACCCAGCTGCAGGCCGGGATCAACACGATTCTCGAATACGCCGGCAGCATCACCGCCATGGGGGTCACGCTGCTGCTGTCGTTGATTCTCAGCTTCTTTTTCACCGTTGAAATCGATGAGCTCAAGGTCTTTGGCCGGCGCTTTTTGACCTCGCCGTTCGGCTGGTACTTCGCCGATCTCAAGTACTTCGCCGAGAAGTTCATCAACACGTTCGGCGTCGTGATCGAGGCGCAGATCTTCATCGCCATCGTCAACACGGTGATCACGACCATCACTTTGATCGCGCTGAAAATGCCCAACGTGCCAAGCCTCGCCATCATGGTCTTTTTGCTGTCGATGATTCCCGTGGCCGGCGCGATCATCTCGGTGGTGCCGCTGGCGATCATCGCCTTCACGGTCGACGGGCTGCAAGGGGTGATCACGATCATCGTGATGATCTTGGTGATCCACATGCTCGAGGCCTACGTGCTCAACCCCAAGTTCATGTCCAGCCGCACCAAGCTGCCGGTGTTTTTCACCTTCGTCGTCCTGCTGGTCGGCGAGCGGCTGTTCGGCACCTGGGGGCTGATCGTCGGCATCCCGATCTTCACCTTCATCTTAGACATTCTCGGGGTCAAGAAGATTCCGGAAGAGGCGGCACCACCGGCCAAGCCAACCGCCAAATAAAAAACCGGTTCGTCCTTGCCGCCAATGCGTTGGCAGGGTGAACCGGTTTTTGCGTTGCGCCGCCGGGCTTTCGGCGTCAGCGCGTCGCGGTGCCGGACTGCCAGGCGGCCACTTGGCCACACACGGCGTCGAAGGTGTCGACGGCCTCGCGGTAGCCGGTCGCGTCTTCGCCGTGTTGGGCGGCGAATTCGGCCGGACCGCCGGCGATGAACGGCCACTCGTAGGCCTGAACGGCTTGGTAAGCGGCTGTCAAGGCCGCGTTCAACGCCGGCTGCCCACCCAGCTGCAGGGCGATCTGGACGACGCGGTAGTCGGTGTAGGCCAGCTCGTATTGCACCGCGATTGGGCGGGCGAAGGGGTGGTTGGCCTGAATGTGGCGCAGGTGGTGGTCGACGGTCCACTGCAGATTCTGCAGGCTGCTTGCGATTTCAAGGGTCATGGTGGCGCCTTCTTTCGTCAGGATACCGTCATGATACCCCCAATGACGCCAAAAAGCGCCTCAGACGACTCGGCGCAAGCGGCCGAGTCGCGGCTGCTGACCTCGCCTCGCCCGGCGGCGGCCACGGCGCTGTCAGGGCGCGGCTTAACCGGTGGCCCCTCAGCGGTGGAACAGCCGGTACAGGCCCCGGGCGATCAGGGCGAAGCCGCCGCCCAAAAGCAAAATGTCCATGATGCCGTGGAGCAGCGACAGGCCGCTGCTTTGGTCGACCGCCGTCTGCAGGGCGGGGGCGTTGACGTAGACGAGGAAGTAAACGATGCTGAGCACCCACAGCGCGGCGATGGCAAGCCAGAATTTTTTCATGAGGGTCCCTTCGTGAGCTTTTTTACCGTAGTGTAGCAGATGCCGGGCGGCCGCACCAGCCGGCGCCTGCACTTTGAGTAGCACGCTTTTCAGAAATAGTGTATGATAAGTGGATGTAAAGCAGTCAGCCAGCTGACAAAAATTAAAAGCGAGGTAATCTCTAGATGGCAAAATTAGTGCTTATCCGTCACGGTCAAAGTGAATGGAACCTGTCCAACCAGTTCACCGGTTGGGTCGACGTTAACTTAAGCGAAAAAGGTGTTGAGGAAGCAAAGACGGCGGGTCGCAAGATCAAAGAAGCCGGCCTTGAATTCGATCAGGCGTACACCTCTGTTTTGACCCGCGCGATCAAGACGTTGCACTTTGCACTGGAAGAATCCGGCCAGCTCTGGATTCCAGAAACCAAGACCTGGCGCCTGAACGAACGCCACTACGGCGCTTTGCAGGGCCAAAACAAGGCCGAGGCCGCCAAGAAGTGGGGCGACGAGCAGGTTCACATCTGGCGTCGTTCCTACGACGTGCTGCCACCGCTTTTGAGCGCTGACGACGAAGGCTCCGCTGCGCAGGATCGCCGCTACGCCAACCTGGACCCTCGCATCGTGCCGGGTGGTGAGAACCTCAAGGTCACCCTTGAGCGTGTCATTCCGTTCTGGGAAGACCACATCGCCCCAGACCTGCTGGCCGGCAAGAACGTGATCATCGCCGCCCATGGTAATTCCCTGCGTGCCTTGACCAAGTACATCGAAAACATTTCCGATGAAGACATCATCAACCTCGAAATGGCCACCGGCGAACCCGTTGTTTACACCTTCAACGACAAGCTTGAAGTGACCGACAAGACCAAGCTGGGCAAGTAATTGCCTCAGACAGCCGCCACCGCGGCTGTTTTTTTGTCCTTAAGATTCCGTTGCGCGGCCGCAATCCGCGGCGGGATGTAGTAAACTATAAGGACAGAACAGGAGTGATAGCGTGAAAAGCAAATGGGTCAAACTCGCGGTTGCCTTGGCGGTGTCGGTCGTCGCCTTGGCCGGCTGCTTCGGCGGCAAGAAGGCGGCCGAAACCAAGCCAAGCACCTACCAAACGGCGCTTGCAGCCGGGGTGCAGGCGGTCAAGCACAACGACTTCGCCGGCGCCTTGGACCACTTCCAAGCGGCGGTGGCGGCCAAGAAGACCAAGGCCGCGGCGACCGATCTGGCGCAGACCAAGGCGTATCTGAAGGCGCAGACGCAGGAGCAGGCCGGCCGGCCCGTTGCCGCTCACAAGACGGTCAAACAGGCGCTCAAGCGCAAGCACGGCGCCAAGGCCTTGACCACCAAGCTCAAGGCCTACGCCAAGCGGCTGGCCAAGGTCGCTAAAAAGTACCGCCGCGCGGCCAGCCTGCTCAAGGAGGCCCAGGCCCAGGCGGATGCTGGCGAAACCACCCAGGCCAAGGAGACGCTCGCGCCGCTGGCCCCGCTTGATTGGAGCCAGGACTACCTCAAACGGCTCAAGGCCGATTACGACGCGCTGGTTCAAAAACTTGACGCCGCGTCGGCCAGCACCACGGCGGCTGCGTCCAGCGACAGCACCAGCAGTACCGCGACCAGCACCAGCAGCGCTGACGAGGGTAGCACCAGCGCCAAGGCCAGCGACCCGACCGCGACCGATCAGCCGCAGGTCAGCTGGACGCAGGCGGCCAAGGCCCAAGGTGGCGACGGCGACACCGGTGCGACCAGCGACACGAGCTCGAGCAAGGACACGACCACCGCGACGGCGCCTTCCGGCAACGACCTGAGTGCCGCCGACGTTCGCAGCGCCGTGTTGACCTACTTTGGCACCCAGCTGTCGGCCGCGGCGGTCAACGCCGTGCCGGACAGCGGCATCCTGCAGGCCTACAAGGACACGCTGGCCGTCGGTGGCGACGTCGGCTACACCGTCTCCTTGCTGGAGGAACGCTACCCAGATGTGGTGGCGACCACCAAGGCGACGACCACTACCGGTGACGACAGCACCGCCAACGGCAACTGAGTACGGCCAAAACACCCCGCCTCACCACGTATACGCGTGGAAAGGCGGGGTATTTGGTGTCGGCGGTTGGTCGCGCCGTGGCCTGTCCAGTGCGGTCAGCCACTGACGTTTGCAAGCGGTCGCCGCTGGTTGGTGGCAGCCGCTCAGTCGGCGGCCGGCTGGTGCAGCGCCAGCGCCACGGCGACGGCGGCCATCAAGGTGGCGCAGATGCCGTACACCAGCCAGGCGCTGGTCGGTTGGGCGAGGTTGGCGATGCCCAAGAACACGGCGGTGCCGGCTGGGGCGCCGATCATCACCAGCGTCTGCATGGCGGCGGAGACGGTGGCTAGGTGAGCGGCGTCGACGCGGCTCAAGACGACGGCAGACAGGCGCGGGTTGATTTTGCCGACCGGGTAGCAGGCCACGACGATTAAGGCGACCATCGCGCCGCGGTTTTGCCACCACACCAGGTTGGCCGACTCGGCGGCCAAGGCCGCCATGGTGACCGCGGCCAGGGCCGGCAGCGACCAGCGCTGCAGGCCATCGTGCATGAACAAGGCGGCGACGGTGGTGCTGAGGCTTGCAGCCACGCCGACCACGGCGACGGTGGTGCCGAAGCTGGCGCCGAACCACAGCCGGGGTACGTTGGCCAAAAGCACGGTGAGCAGGCCGTCCAGCCCGGTACCCAAGGCGTTGACCCCCAGGGCCAGGCCGATGATGCTGAACAAGAAGCGGTCTTGGGTGATGAACCGCAGCGCGTGACCGATGCCTTGACGCATGGATTCAATGGCCTGCGGGGCGGCGGTCTGCGCATCCTGGGCGGTTCGGTCGGCGGCGCGAAAGACGGCGCGGTCGTGCAAAAGCGCCAGGGCGGCCAAGGCGAAGCTTGCGGCGTTGATCAGGCCGAAGACGACGTAATTGTGGTGCAGCAGCACAATCAGGCTGGCCCCCAGCGCCTGGAAAACCAGGCTGATCAGGTTGCCGACACCGCTGAGCAGCCCGAAGCCTTGCTGGTACTCATCTTGGTTAGCCAACACGTGCTTTTGGTAGTGCATGACCAGGTTGCCGGTGAAGTCGGCCAGCAGATCCGACCCCAAGTTGATGGCCAACAGCACGGCGAACAGGCCCAAGGTACCCGGCGCCTGAATGATGAAGGCCAGCGCGACGTAGGCTACGGCCTGGACCAGCCGCAAGCCGACCATCGCGGTGAAGCGGCGCCGCGGGGCGAGGCGATCGGCCAGGTAGCCGCTGGGTACGGCCAGAAGCTGCGGCAACAAGTTGATCGCGGTGACCAACGACAGCGCCAGGGTTTTGAACGGCAGGGTCTGGGCGTAAACCAGAAAGACAAAGTTGAACAGCACCGAGCCGATGCTGGACAGGAAGCTGGCGTTGGCCAAGGCGCGAAATGGGCGGTTGTGCAGGTAGATGTTCATGACGATTCCTCCGTAGTCCGGTAATTGATGTATGGCCTCATGATAGTTGACGGCCGCCGCCGGTCGGTTCAAAATGTCATATATGACAAATAAAGTGGGGCGAGGACATGCCAACCGGATCGCTGTACCGCCAGATGCGCCAAAGCCGCGGCATCACGTTGCAAGACATTGAATTGGAAACCGGCCTGACCGCCTCGTTCGTCTCGCGCTTCGAGCGGGGGCGAACGGACGTGTCGCAGACCAATTTTATGAAGCTCTTGACCGCCATCAACGTGGCTGCGGCCGAGTTTTGGTTCGCCGCCAACCGTGATGGCCAACCGCCCGAGTTGGCGGGGGATGCGGCGCAGCTGTGGCTGGCTAAGCGGGAGCTGCCCTTCTTGCGGCCGTTCTTGGCCCGGGGGACATACGGCGGCGCTAACCTGGCCGAGATTCGCCGGGCCAAAGACGCGGCCGAGGCGACCTTTCGCGCCGCCCCGACGCGCAACCACCACTTCGCCTACCTGTTCTACCAGGGGATGCTCGCGGCCAGTGCGGCCGAACACATCACCGCCGACGTGGCTGCGGCAGGGCCAGTGATTCGCTACCTGCAGCAGGTTGACAGCTGGGGTGTGTACGAGGTGCAGCTCTTCCAGCTGTTCATGGTGATGATGCCGACCGCGGCTAACCTGCGCCTGCTCACCATCGGCGTCAAGCTCAGCCGCCGCCTCAAGGCCAACGCGCGGTACCGAACGCTGCCCTTTGACCTGCTCGTGGGGGATTTCACGGTGTTTGTGGCGCGGCGGGAGTTTGCCGCCGCGGCCGCGGTGCTGGCGCTGCTTCAAAAGGAGCCGAATTTCGGCGCCACGGCACTGGTGCGGCGCTTCCTCGCCGGCTGGCTGGCGATTCGCCAGGGCGATGTGGCCAGTGGCACCGCGACCTGCCAAGCGGCGATCGCCATGATGGCCGCCATCGAGCTGCCGAAGGATGCGGCGATGTGGCAGAATCGGCTGGACGCAATCCTGAAGCCCGACCACCGCGACCTGGTGCTGATCAACCTCGGTGGCAGCCAGTGAGCGGCGCCACCAGGGCCGCCGCACCGCGCTTTTGGCCCCGGCCCTGTTAAGTTAGGCCAAACGATGATAAAATTAGAGACAAACTATGGCGAAAGACAGGTGGACCCGATGGTAGAAAGTGTTTCAGTGCGCCAGCTCGTGACCGACACGAACCTGACCGTGTACAGCGGTGAGGCGTACCTAGATGAGCGCAAGGTGGTCGTGTCAGATATTTCGCGGCCGGGCTTGGAGCTGACCGGGTACTTCAATTACTACCCGCACGAACGCGTGCAGTTGTTCGGTCGCACGGAAAGCGCCTTTGCGCGGAACATGACTTCCGAAGAGCGGCTGGTGATTCTCAAGCGCATGGCCGCCGAGGACACGCCGGCGTTCTTGGTGTCGCGCGGCATCGAGCCGCTGGACGAAATGCTGATGGCCGCCGCGGCCGCCCACATTCCGGTGCTTGGCTCCAAGCTGTCCACCACGCGCCTGTCCAGCCTGCTGACGGATTACTTGGAAAGCGAGCTGGCCGAGCGGCGCAGCATGCACGGCGTCTTGGTCGACCTGTATGGGCTGGGCGTGATGATCACCGGTGACTCCGGGGTCGGCAAGTCCGAAACCGCGCTGGAGCTGATTCAGCGCGGCCACCGGCTGATCGCCGACGACCGCGTCGATGTCTACCAAAAAGACGAGCAGACCATCATCGGCGAGGCGCCGGCCATTTTGGCCCACCTGCTGGAGATTCGCGGCCTGGGCATCATCGACGTGATGAGCCTGTTCGGGGCCGGTGCGGTGCGGACCAACGCCTCGGTCGACCTGATCGTTCACCTGGAGAACTGGACGCCGGACAAGCAGTTCGACCGCCTGGGCTCCGGCGAGCAGAGCCAGCAGATCTTCGACGTCGCCGTGCCGAAGATCACCATTCCGGTCAAGGTCGGCCGCAACCTGGCCTCGATTATCGAGGTCGCGGCGATGAACTTCCGCGCTAAGTCCATGGGCTTTGACGCGACCAAGACCTTCGAGCGCAACCTGAACAACCTGATCAAGACGAACTCGGAGGACAAGTGATGTTCAATGCACTGAATCCAATCGCGCTGCGCCTGGGGGGCCTTGAGGTTCACTGGTACGGCGTGATCATCGCCGCCGGGGTGCTGCTTGCGGCCTACCTGGCGATGCAAGAGGCCAAGCGCCGCAACGTCAACGAGGATCACATCCTGAACCTGGTGCTGTGGGCGTTGCCCTTCGCCTTGATCGGGGCTCGGCTGTACTACGTGGCCTTCGAGTGGCCGTACTACGCGGCTCACCCCGGCGAGATTATCGCAATCTGGCACGGCGGCATCGCGATTTACGGGGCGCTGATCGCAAGCGTCATCGTGTTTCTCGTCTACTGTCACGCCAAGTGGTTGCCGGCCTGGCTGATCCTGGACATCGCCGCCCCGACCGTGATGATCGCCCAGGCAATCGGGCGCTGGGGCAACTTCATGAACCAAGAGGCGTTCGGCGCCAAGACGTCGCTGACCTTCCTGCAAGGGCTGCACCTGCCGCCGTTCATCGTGTCTCAGATGCTGATCGACGGCGCGTACCGCCAGCCGACCTTCCTGTACGAATCCGCGTGGAACGTCGCCGGTTTCGTCTTGATCATGAGCGTCCGGCACCACAAGGGCTGGTTCAAGCAAGGCGAGGTCTTCTTGTCCTACGTGATGTGGTACAGCTTCGGCCGCTTCTTCGTCGAGGGAATGCGAACCGACAGCCTGTACATGCTGCCGGGGCTGCGGGTCTCGCAGCTGCTGTCGATCGTCTTGTTCGCCGCCGCGGCCTTCATGTGGTGGTACCGGCGCCGGTTGGACCTGCCGTGGTACCTGGATGGCAACAAGTTGAACAACCTTTAACTTTAAACAAAATAGGAGTGATCTTTTGACTAAAAAAGTGGCCGTACTAGGCGCCGGTTCCTGGGGTACCGTCTTAGCGAACCTGTTGGTGGAAAATGGGCACGACGTCGCGCTGTGGACCAACAATCCCAAGCAGATTCCGGAAATCAACCAGCAACACACTAACACCCACTACCTGCCGGAGTTCCACCTGCACGAGGCCTTGCAGGCCACAACCGACCTGGCCGCGGCGGTGCAAGACGCCGATGTGATCTTGTTCGTCGTGCCGACCAACGCGATTCGCAGCGTGGCCACGCAGGTGATGCCGCTTTTGGCAGGCGCCGCCAAGCGGCCGATCATCGCCCATGCGGCCAAGGGGCTTGAGGTCGGCTCCAAGCTGCGCGTGTCGCAGGTGATTGAATCCGTGCTGCCGGCCGACCTGTACCAGGGGCTGGTGGTGATTTCTGGGCCGAGCCACGCCGAAGACGTCGCGACCAAGGACATCACGACGTTGACCGCGGCCTCCAAAGACTTGGCGGCGGCCCAGTCGATTCAAGACACGTTCATGAACGACTACTTCCGCCTTTACACCAACCAGGACGTGATCGGCGTCGAGTGCGGCGCCGCGTTGAAGAACGTGATCGCCATCGGGGCCGGGGCCTTGCACGGCCTGGGCTACGGCGACAACACCAAGGCGGCCTTGATGACCCGCGGTTTGGCCGAGATCACCCGTCTGGGCGTCAAAATGGGGGCCAATCCCTTGACCTTCATCGGCCTGTCCGGCGTCGGCGACCTGATCGTCACCTGCACCAGCGTTCACAGCCGCAACTGGCGAGCCGGCAACGCGCTGGGGCAGGGCCAGAAGCTGGCGGATGTGCTGGAGAACATGGGCATGGTGGTCGAAGGCGTCTCCACCGCCAAAGTCGTGCATGAGCTGGCGGCGCAGCTGGACGTCGAAATGCCGATTTCGGCCGCCATTTACCGGGTGCTGTACCAAGACGCGCCGATTGCCAGCGTGATCACCGACCTGATGGCGCGAGATGGCAAGCCGGAATTTGATTTCGACACGACTTTACAGCAGGACTAAAAGCGCGTATACTTACCTTTCGTAAGCAAACCAACCAAAAGGAGTTTTTGCCCATGTCTAAGCTTTATGATGTGATCGTGATCGGGGCCGGGCCCGGCGGCATGACCGCCGCCCTCTACGCATCGCGGGCGAACCTGTCCGTGTTGATGCTGGACCGCGGCATCTACGGTGGCCAGATGAACAACACCGCTGCCGTGGAGAACTACCCGGGCTTCAGCTCGATCCTCGGCCCGGAACTCGGCCAGAAGATGTACGACGGGGCGACCCAGTTTGGCGCAGAATACGCGTACGGCAACGTGACGGATGTGACCGACAAGGGTGAAGTCAAGGTCGTGACGACCGACGAAACCACCTACGAGGCCAAGGCCGTGATCATCGCCACCGGTGCCGAGCACCGCAAGCTGGGCATTCCCGGCGAGGAGCAGTACGGTGGCCGCGGCGTGTCCTACTGCGCGGTCTGCGACGGCGCGTTCTTCAAGAACCGCGAAGTCGTTGTGATCGGCGGCGGTGACTCCGCCGTCGAAGAGGGCCTCTACCTGACGGGCCTGGCGTCCAAGGTCACGGTGATCCACCGGCGCGACCAGCTGCGGGCGCAGAAGATCATCCAGCAGCGGGCCTTTGCCAACGAGAAGATGTCCTTCATCTGGAACGCCCAGGTCAAGGAAATTGTCGGCGATGACAACAAGGTGACCGGCGTGGTCTACCGCGACAAGGTGACCGGCGAGGAAACCACCGTGCCGGCCGCCGGGGTCTTCATCTACGTCGGCATCAAGCCGCTGACCGACAGCTTCCAGAACCTCGGGGTGCTGGACGAGAACGGCTGGATTCCCACCGACGACCTGATGGCTACCAAGGTGCCGGGCGTCTTTGCTATCGGCGACGTTCGTGCCAAGACCTTGCGCCAGATCACCACGGCCGTCGGGGAAGGCGGCCAAGCCGGCCAAAGCGCCTTCAATTACCTGCAGGGCCTGCAGGACGCGACGCTTGAGAACGGCGCCGTGCCGGCGGCCAACTAAACACGTACCAGCTGACGCGGCCGTCTGGCGTTTCCAGGCGGCCGCGTTTTGGGTCGCTGCATTCGCCTGTCGTTATTTATTTACACAAAATTTACCTAACATTTACACTGGCGTAATGGTAATCCCGGTCGCCTGGTGTTATTCTATTGCCGTAGAATTCAACAGCGCCTCTCGGTCGCACGGCCGACGCGTAGCTTAAGGCAGTCTACGGTGACTATCATTCTCATCCGATGAACGTTGGCCTATGTCAACCGCGTCCCGGGCGCGAGCGTCTAGCGATGGAGAAATTCTCGCAAGTGAAAACGGCTCTGGTTTGACTCCAATGATCCGCAACTGCCGGCTCCACCACAGTGCGTAACACCAACTGAATCGGTTCTACCCGTCGGCGGGGGCAGTCTGCCCTGCCGGTGGGTCGGTTCATCAATTCAATATCAACCGGGGACACTGTGGGGCAACCCGCGGTGTCCTTTGCGTGTGGCGGGGCGGCTGAAGGCGGGTGGCGCGAGGTGGCCAGCCAGCATTGGTCTACCCAGCACCGGGAACCACCGGTAAGCCGCAAGCGGCCGGCGAAAGCTTGGTGAGAATCGCGCTTATTTGTTGACTGGTCTTTCTCAAGTGAGATAATCTAAGCGAGATGACCGGTGGTGGCACCGGCACGACAATGAATAGGAGTTGAGCTTATGGGTTACAAAGAGAACTACGCTGTCTGGGCAGACGCGACGGGCATCGACCCACGAATGAGGCAAGAGGTGCTGGCGATGGCCGACGACCCCGAGACTCAAGAGGCCGCCTTCTCCGCCCCGATGGCCTTTGGGACCGCGGGCATGCGCGGTATCATCGGGGCCGGCATCGGCCGCATCAACCTGTACACGGTGCGGCAGGCGACCGAGGGGCTGGCCCGGTTCATGGACACCCTGCCGGCGGCGCAAAAGCAGGCCGGCGTGGCGATCAGTTTTGACTCGCGCTACGAAAGCACCGCGTTCGCCCAGGAGGCGGCCGGGGTCTTGGGGGCGCATGGCATTCCAAGCTTCGTGTTCGACAGCCTGCGCCCGACGCCGGAGCTGTCCTTTGCGGTGCGGTACCTCAAGACTTACGCCGGCATCATGATCACGGCCAGCCACAACCCGAAGGCCTACAACGGCTACAAGATCTACGGGCCGGACGGCGGCCAGATGCCACCGGAGGAATCCGACCGCATCACCGAGTACGTTCGGTCGGTGACGGATCTGTTCGCCATCAAGGCGCTTGACGTCCACGAGCTGCGGCGCCAGAAGCTTTTGACCCCGATCGGCGAGGACGTCGATGAGGCCTACTACGCGCAGGTCGCCACGGTCACCATCAACCACGACCTGATTGCGACCACCGGCAAGGACATGAGCCTGGTTTACACCCCGCTTCACGGCACCGGCCGCATCCCGGCCCAGATGGTGCTGCGCAACGCCGGCTTCGCCAACTTCCAGCTGGTGGCCAAGCAGGCGGTGGCCGACCCCGAGTTCGCCACCGTGCCGTTCCCGAACCCGGAATTCGCGCAGGCCTTTGACATGGCCATCGCGCTGGGCAAAAAGAGCCAGGCCGACGTTTTGATCGCCACGGACCCCGACGCCGATCGCCTCGGCACCGCGGTGTGGACCGGCGATCACTACCAGCTGTTGACCGGCAACCAGATTGCCAGCCTCCTGCTCCACTACATTTTGGAGGCGCGGCGGGCGGCCGGCACCCTGCCGGTCAACGGGGCGGTGGTCAAGTCCATCGTGTCCACCGAGCTGGCCACGGCGATTGCCAGGGACTACGGCGTCGCGATGATCAACGTCGAAACCGGCTTCAAGTTCATCGGCGATCAGATCAAGCAGTACGAGGAAACCGGCAGCCACGAGTTCCTGTTCGGCTTCGAGGAAAGCTACGGCTACCTGATCAAGCCGTTCGTGCGGGACAAGGACGCGATTCAGTCCACCGTGCTGCTCGCCGAGGTTGCGGCCTACTACAAGAGCCGCAACATGACCCTGTGGGACGGCATCCAGGCGCTTTACCAAAAGTACGGCTACTTCGCCGAAAAGACGGTGGGGGTCGACTTTGAAGGCGTCGATGGCGCGGCGCAGATGGCCGCGTTGATGACCAAGTTCCGCGAGCACCAGCCAAAAGACTTCGCCGGCGTCGCCGTGGCCGAGGTTCAAGACTACAAGGCTCAAACCACGACCAAGGCCGACGGCACTAAGCAGGCGATCGCCATGCCGGTGTCCGACGTCTTGAAGTACGTGCTGCAAGACGGCACCTGGATCGCCATTCGGCCGTCCGGCACCGAGCCTAAGGTGAAGTTTTACGTCGGCACCAGCGCCGAGCACAAGGCGGCGGCCGAGCAGAAGCTCGCCGACTTCGAGGCCGCGCTGACCGCCTTTCGTCAGGAATAAGTCGCGCCACTAAAAAATCACCCCGCGGGGTGATTTTTTTTAGGCATCGAAGCGGCGACCCAAGATATCCAGGTCGCGTCGCACCCCGTCTATCAAGGCGACCTCAGGCAGGTGGCCCCAAGTGGCAAAGCCGTTCCTGGCAAACAGGCGCTGGCTCGCTTGGTTGTGGTGGAACACGAAGGCAACGATGGTGTCAAGGTCCAGTCGCGTGAGCTGGGTGAAGACAAAATCCAGCGCCGCCTGGCCGAGGTGGCGGTGCTGGCAGGCTGGGTCTAGGTAGATGCTGATTTCGGCGGTGTGGGCGTAGGCCGGCCGCCCGTAGAAGTTCTCCAGGCTGACCCAGCCGGCTAAGGCGGCGCCGTCGTGAATCAGCCAGATGGGGCGGCGTTCGGCGTTGAACTGGGCGAACCAGGCGGCTTTGGCTCCGACGGTCACCGGCTCGAGGTCTGCGGTGGCGAGGCGGCCGGGAATCGCGGCGTTGTAGATGGCGACGATCGCCGGCAGGTCGGCGGTGGTGGCAAGGGTAAAGGTCGGCATGGCGTGACTTCCTTTTTGCGTGATTACGTCGAGCTTAACTAAGGGCGCCCGGGGATGCAAGGCATTTTGTCAGCAATTCTCACTTGCATCGCCGGCCGGTTGGTGATAGCATAGTAAAAATTTACCTAGGAGGCTACAAGACATGGGGATGCACCAGTTCATTCAGGGACTCAACAACTTAGAGACGCTGCGCCGGGCGCCGGGATTTTTCAAGTACGCGGAGCACAGCGTGGCGGCTCACAGCTTCAAGGTCGCCGAGATTGCCCAGCTGCTGGGCGACATCGAGGAGAACGCCGGCAACACGGTCAACTGGCAGCGCCTGTACGAAAAGGCGCTGAACCACGACTACACCGAGCGCTTCATCGGCGACATCAAGACCCCGGTCAAGTACGCCACCCCGGCGCTGCGGGCGATGCTGGCCGACGTCGAGGAATCCCTGACGGAGAACTTCATCCAAAACGAGATCCCCGCCGAGTTCCAAGAGGCCTACCGGCGGCGCCTGTCGGAAGGCAAGGACAACACGCTGGAAGGCGAGATTCTGAGCATCGCCGACAAGGTCGACCTGTTGTACGAATCCTTCGGCGAAATCGAGAAGGGCAACCCGGAGCGAGTCTTCGTCAGCATCTACACCGAAAGCCTGGCGGTGATCATGTCCTTTGCAACGCGGCCTTCCGTGCAGTACTTCCTCAAGGACATCCTGCCGGACATGCTCAACGAGGAGTTCGCCGACCGCGACATGCTGACCAAGCTGACCCGCGCGATCATGGACAAGCAGTAGCCTAGCGGCGCCGGGGCGACCGCCGCGGCGACCCGCGACCTGGTAACCGGCGCGAAGGGACGGCGAGGCGGCCATGCGGTGGCGGCACGCGCTCGCCGCTGGCAACCAGGCCGGTCACTGGGCCCTAACTGGTCGGCGACCGGGCCGCAACCGCGACTGCCGAAACGGGTCGCGAAAGTATGTTCGCTATGCTATAATAAGTACCAGTCAGAAGTTGGAATTTCGGTTCCGACTTTTTTATCGCGTCAAACATGACGCCACAATCTTGGGTACGGGAGGAATCGCAATGATCGAACGCATGGCAAACCGCAAATTCGACCTGGTCGCGCCTTACGGGCCGGCCGGGGACCAGCCGCAGGCGATCACCAAGCTGACCGCCGGCTTTGAGGCCGGGGAGAAGGAGCAGATCCTGCTGGGGGCGACCGGGACCGGGAAGACCTTCACGATGGCGCAGGTAATCGCCAAGCGCAACCGGCCGACTCTGATCTTGTCGCACAACAAGACCCTGGCCGGCCAGCTGTACGGCGAGTTCAAGGAGTTCTTCCCGCACAATGCGGTCGAGTACTTCGTGTCCTACTACGATTACTACCAGCCCGAGGCCTACGTGCCAAGCTCGGACACCTACATCGAAAAGGACTCGGCGATCAACGACGAGATCGATAAGCTGCGCCACAGCGCGACTTCCGCCTTGCTCGAGCGCAACGACGTGATTGTGGTCGCCTCGGTGTCCTCGATCTTTGGCCTGGGCAGCCCGGACGAGTACCGCGACCACGTGCTGTCGCTACGCACCGGCATGGAAATCGACCGCAACACGCTTTTGCGCCAGCTGGTCGACATCCAGTTCGACCGCAACGACATCGACTTTCAGCGCGGTCGCTTCCGCGTTCGCGGCGATGTGGTCGAGATCTTCCCGGCCAGCCGCGACGACCACGCGATTCGCGTCGAGTTCTTCGGCGACGAAATCGATCGCATCACCGAGGTCGACGCGCTGACCGGCGAGGTGGTCGGCGAGCGCGAACACGTCGCGATTTTCCCGGCGACGCACTTCATGACCTCCGACGACCAGCTGGAGCACGGGATCGAAAGCATCTCCAAGGAGCTGGAAGAACGGCTCAAGGAGCTGACCGACGCCGGCAAGCTGCTGGAGGCCCAGCGGCTGGACCAACGCACGACCTACGACATCGAGATGCTGCGGGAGATGGGCTACACCAACGGCATCGAGAACTACTCGCGCCACATGGAAGGGCGCAAGGCCGGCGAGCCGCCGTACACCCTGCTGGACTTTTTCCCCAAGGACTTCATGATAATGGTCGACGAAAGCCACGTCACGATGCCGCAGGTGCGGGGGATGTACAACGGCGACCGGGCCCGGAAGCAGACCTTGATCGACTACGGCTTCCGCCTGCCCAGCGCCTTGGACAACCGGCCGCTGAAGCTGCCGGAGTTCGAGTCGCACGTCAATCAGATTCTCTACGTTTCGGCGACGCCGGGCCCTTACGAGATGGACCGGGTCCCCAAGTCCCAGATTGCCGAGCAGATTATTCGCCCGACCGGCCTGCTGGATCCGACCATCGAGGTGCGGCCGATCATGGGCCAGATCGACGACCTGGTGTCCGAGATCAACGTTCGCGTCGAGAAGCACGAGCGGGTGTTCATCACGACCTTGACCAAGAAAATGGCCGAGGACCTGACGGATTACCTTAAAGAGCTGGGCATCAAGGTCAAGTACCTGCATTCGGACATCAAGACCCTGGAGCGAACGGAGATCATCCGCGACCTGCGGCTGGGCAAGTTCGACGTGCTGATCGGCATCAACCTGCTGCGTGAAGGGATCGATGTCCCCGAGGTGTCGTTGATCGCGATTCTAGACGCCGACAAGGAAGGCTTCCTTCGCGCGGAGCGGTCTTTGATTCAGACCATCGGCCGCGCCAGCCGTAACGCCCACGGCAAGGTCATCATGTACGCCGACAAGGTCACCGACTCGATGGACGCCGCGATCAAGGAGACCCGGCGGCGCCGCGAGATTCAAGAGGCCTTCAACGAAGCGCACCACATCACGCCCAAGACCATCATCAAGCCGATCCGCGACTCGATTCATAGCCTAGACACCAGCGGCAAGGACGAGACGGACAAGGACAAGAGCTTCGCCGAGGTCGACCTGCACGACATGACCAAGGCGGAGAAAAAGCAGCTGGTCGCCAACCTGCGCAGCCAGATGCAGGCGGCGGCCAAGAAGCTCGACTTCGAGCAGGCAGCAACGCTGCGCGACACGATCCTAGAATTGGAAGCAGAGTGAACAAATGGCAAACGATAAAATTGTGATTCACGGCGCTCGGGCGCATAACCTGAAGAACGTCGACGTGACGATTCCCCGCAACAAGCTGGTCGTGATGACCGGGCTGTCGGGCTCCGGCAAGTCCAGCCTGGCCTTCGACACGCTTTACGCGGAAGGGCAGCGCCGCTACGTCGAGAGCCTGTCGGCGTACGCCCGGCAGTTTCTGGGCCAGATGGACAAGCCGGATGTCGACTCGATCGACGGGCTGAGCCCCGCCATTTCGATCGACCAAAAAACCACCAGCAAGAACCCGCGCAGTACCGTCGGCACGGTGACCGAGATCAACGACTACCTGCGCCTGCTGTGGGCGCGAATCGGCCACCCGATCTGCCCCAACGACGGCACCCCGATCGTGTCCCAAAGCGTCGAGCAGATGGTCGACCGGGTTCAAAAACTCCCGGACAAGACCCGCATCCAGATTCTCAGCCCGATCGTTCGCCACAAGAAGGGTAGCCACAAGAAGGTCCTGGAAAAGATCGTCCGGGAAGGCTACGTGCGGATGCGCGTCGACGGTGAGGTGATGGACGCGACCGCTGCTTTGGAGCTGGACAAAAACAAGTTCCACGACATCGACATCGTGATCGACCGCATCGTGACCAAGCCCGAGGTTCGCTCGCGCCTCTTTGACTCGTTCGAAGCGGCGTTGCGCCTGGCCGAAGGTTACGCCACCGTCGACGTGATTGGCGGAGACCCGCTAGTGTTTTCCGAGCACTTCGCCTGCCCGCTGTGCGGCTTCACCATCGGCGTCTTGGAGCCGCGCCTGTTCTCCTTCAACGCGCCGTTCGGGGCCTGCCCGGAGTGCGACGGCCTGGGCCAAAAGCTGACGGTCGACGTCGACTTAGTGGTGCCGGATCGCGACAAGACGCTGGCGGAAGGGGCGATTGCGCCTTGGTCGTCGGCCACCTCTGTTTACTACCCGTCGATGCTGGAACAGGCGGCTAAGGCCTTCAAGGTGCCGATGGACAAGCCCTTTGGCAAGCTGACCGAACGTCAGCAAGACCTTATTTTGAACGGCAGCCACGGCAAGGTCTTCCACTTCCACAGCCACAGCGACTTCGGCGGCGTCAAGGACCAAGACGTGCCGTTCGAAGGGGTGCTCAACAACGTCGAGCGGCGCTACCACTCCAACAACTACGCGTTCGGCTCCGATCAGATGCGCCAGTACATGACCGCCTTGGTCTGCCCGGTTTGCCACGGCAAGCGGCTGAACCGCCAGGCCCTGGCCGTCAAGGTCGAGGGCCACGACATCGCCGAGGCCTCCGACATGTCGATCAAGGATGCGCTGCCGTTTTACCAAGGCATCACGCTGTCTGACAACGAGAAGGTAATCGCCCAGCCAATCGTCAAGGAGGTCGCCGACCGGCTGACCTTCCTCAAAAACGTCGGCCTGGATTACCTGACCCTGAGCCGCGCCGCCGGCACCCTGTCCGGCGGGGAGGCCCAGCGCATCCGCCTGGCCACCCAGATCGGCTCCAACTTGTCCGGGGTGATGTACATCCTCGACGAGCCGTCGATCGGCCTGCACCAGCGCGACAACGACCGGCTGATTCGCTCGCTGAAGAAAATGCGCGACTTGGGCAACACGCTGATCGTGGTCGAGCACGACGAGGACACGATGCTCGCCGCCGACTACCTGGTCGACGTCGGTCCCGGCGCCGGCGACAACGGCGGTCGCATCATGGCCGCCGGCACCCCCAAGCAGGTGATGCGCTCGACCAAGTCTTTGACCGGGCAGTACCTGGCCGGCAAGAAGTTCATCCCGGTGCCGACCAAGCGCCGCGCCGGCAACGGCGAATCGATCCGCCTCTTTGGTGCCGCGGCCAACAACCTCAAGCACATCGACGTCGAATTCCCCCTGGGCAAGTTCATCGCCGTTACCGGCGTCTCCGGCTCGGGCAAGTCGACGCTGGTCAACGGCATCCTCAAGCGGGTGCTGGCCCAAAAGCTCTATCGCAACTCCGAAAAACCCGGCGCCTACGACCGCATCGAGGGCTACGACCAGATTGAAAAGCTAGTCGACATCGACCAAAGCCCGATCGGCCGCACCCCGCGGAGCAACCCGGCGACTTATACCGGCGTGTTCAACGACATCCGCGCCTTGATGGCCCAGACTCAAGAGGCCAAGCTGCGCGGCTACTCGCAGGGGCGCTTTTCCTTCAACGTCAAGGGCGGCCGCTGCGAGAACTGCAAGGGCGACGGCATCATCAAAATCGAGATGAACTTCCTGCCCGACGTCTACGTGCCGTGCGAGGTCTGCCACGGCAAGCGCTACAACTCCGAGACCCTCGAGGTCACCTACAAGGGCAAAAACATCGCGGAAATCCTCGACATGACGGTTGACGAGGCGGTCAAGTTCTTCGCCCCGATTCCCAAAATCGCCCGGAAGCTGCAAACCATCGTCGACGTCGGCCTGGGCTACGTCACCATGGGCCAAAGCGCCACCACGCTGTCCGGCGGCGAGGCCCAGCGCATGAAGCTCGCCTCCGAGCTGCAAAAGCTCTCGACCGGCAAGAACTTCTACATCCTCGACGAGCCGACCACCGGCCTGCACACCGACGACATCCGCCGGCTGCTGGGCGTCTTGCAGCGCCTGGTCGACGAGGGCAACACGGTGCTTGTAATCGAGCACAACCTGGACGTGATCAAGACCGCCGACTGGCTGATCGACCTGGGACCGGAAGGCGGCGACGGCGGCGGCACGGTAATCGCCACCGGCACCCCGGAGACCATCGCGCAAAACACCAAGAGCTACACCGGAATCTACTTGCGCCCAATCCTCGAACGCGACGCGGCTCGCACCGCGGCCGCCGCGGCCGAAAAATAACGGCGGCGCCGGGGCCAACCGGCCGCCGCGCGTCACGCTGGCCGATTCGCGGTCGCGGGGTTAGCACCGGCGGCGGCCCAAGACACCGCCGTGGCAATTGCCCCGGTGACCGCCGCCGGGCTGCCCCACCGGTTTCGTCGGCCGCCGGCTCGCGCAATGGCGCGGCCTGAACACCGCGCCACCGCGGCGAACGAATTAATAACGCCAAGCACCGACCAACCCGTCGCCCAACCGCGACGGGTTTTGCTTGTGTCGGGTCGCTGGGGCCAGTACAATAAGGGCAAGAAAGTGGTGAGAGAATGTTCAATCGACAAGCACATTTTGGTTTTGACTGGGGCGAATTCATTACCGGCATCGCCCTGATTATCGCGGCGGTGGTGATGTTCCGCAATCCCGGTGCGACGCTGTTGACGCTGACCTTCATCTTCGCAATCATCGCGATCATCCGCGGCATCGCGACGCTCGCCGGGTTCAACAAGCTGCGCGAGTACACCGGCAAGAAATCGTGGCTGTCGCTTCTGGCCGGCGTCTTGGACATCGGCCTGGGCGTGGTGTTCTTGTTCAACCTGGTGACGGCGGCCTTGACCTTGTCCTACCTGTTTGCGGCGTGGTTCTTGGTCGATGCGATTGCCAACCTGTTCAACATCGGTCACCTGCGCCAGGCTGGGATGGGCTGGCTGATTCTGGACCTGCTCTTGGACCTGTTCACGGTGGCCGTCGGGGTGCTGCTGTTGATGCAGCCGGTGGTGTCGGCGGTCGGCATGGTGTCGCTTCTGGCGATCGCCTTTGTGCTGTTCGGCCTCAACGCGATTATCACGGCCTTTGCCCGGCGCCAGCTGTAGCGGTCCGGGTCAAACACGCGAGCCTGATGAGGGCTCGTTTTTTTGTGCCGCGGCCGGCGAACGTGGGGACGCGTCGCGCAGGGGTGGTGACCCCGCGTGACACACCGGGCAGCGCGACGGGGGCGGTGCGGCAAGCCGAGCGACCCTAGAATTTGCGCGGGACGAGGGCTGCGGCTGGGAATGACACGCCCGGCATGTTATAATTGAATTATTAAACGCAGGCTTGGCCTGACGAAAGAAGGAATAGCGATGAGCGATAGCCTGAACCTCGTGGTGATCACCGGCATGTCCGGCGCCGGCAAAACCGTGGCGATGCAGTCTTTTGAAGACCTCGGCTACTTTTGCGTCGACAACATGCCACCGGCGCTTTTGCCCAAGTTCTGGGAGCTGGTGAAGGAAAGCGGCAAGATCGACAAGGTCGCCTTGGTGGTGGATCTGCGGTCCCACGCCTTTTACGACCAGATTCTCGACATGCTGACCGGCCTGGACAAGGCCGCCAATGTCGCGACCAAGATCCTGTTTCTCGACGCGACCGACGCCGAGCTGGTGTCGCGCTACAAGGAGACCCGCCGCAGCCACCCGCTGGCCATGGAAGGCCGGCTGATGGACGGCATTCGCAAGGAGCGCAACCTGCTCACCGAGCTGAGAAACCGCGCCCAGGTGGTAATCGACACCACCAACCTCAGCCCCCGCCAGCTGCGCGAGAAGCTGTTTTTGACCTTCAAAACCACGGATCACCCGACCTTCCACCTGGAAGTGATGAGCTTTGGCTTCAAGTACGGGCTGCCGATCGACGCCGACATCGTGATGGACGTGCGGTTTTTGCCCAACCCGTATTACGTGCCGGAGTTCCGCAACCAAACCGGCAAGGACCAGCCGGTTTACGACTACGTGATGCAGCAGCCGGCCGCCGAGAAGTTCTACCAGGAGTTCTACACGCTCTTGGCCGACGTGATGCCGCAGTACCAGCAGGAGGGCAAGTCGAGCGTCACCATCGCGATCGGCTGCACCGGCGGCCAGCACCGCAGCGTCGCCTTTGCCGAGCGCATCGGCAAGGCCTTCGCCGCCGATTACCCGGTCGACATCACCCACCGCGATGTCAATAAGCGCAAAGCGACGGTGAACCGCTCATGACCGCAGACAATGATCGCACCATCCGCGTGATTCGCGGCCGCCGCCCCAAGGTGGTCGTGATCGGTGGCGGCACCGGCCTGCCGGTGATCGTCAAGAGCCTGCACGAGCAAAACGCCGACGTGACCGCCATTGTGACGGTGGCCGACGACGGCGGCTCAAGCGGCGTGATTCGCAACTACATCAACGTCGTCCCGCCTGGCGACATTCGCAACGTGTTGGTCGCCTTGTCCGACCTGCCGCAGCTGTACCTGGACATCTTCCAGTACCGCTTTTGCTCCGGCGACGCCTTTTTCGCCGGCCACGCGATCGGCAATCTGATCATCGCGGCTTTGTCCGAGATGCGCAGCGGGATTTTCGATGCGGTGCAACAGCTCTCCCAGATGATGAAGGTCGACGGCCACATTTACCCCGCCGCCGACCGGCCGCTGACGCTTCACGCCGATTTTGACGACGGCACCAGCCTCGCCGGCGAGGCGGAGATCACCGCCGCCGACAAGAACATCACCCGCGTCTTTGTGACCGACACCGCCACCGGTGAGGCGCCGGCCGCCGTACCCGAGGTGATCGACGCGATCATGGCCGCCGACGTCGTGGTGCTCGGCCCCGGCAGCCTGTTCACCAGTATCCTGCCCAACCTGATGATCAAAAACCTCGGTGAGGCGGTGCTGAAGACCCGAGCCGAGGTGATCTACATTGTCAACATCATGACGCAAAAAGGCGAAACCGAGCACTTCAGCGACGCCGACCACGTCAAGGTGCTCAACGACCACCTCGGCGCCAACTTCGTCGACACCGTGCTGGTCAACATCGCCCCGGTGCCGGCGCATTATCTGAACCACCAGAAGTACGACGAGATCCTGGGCCCCGTGCGGTCCGACTACCAGGCGCTGCGCCACATGGGCTGCCGGGTGATCTCGGCCGACTTCCTGCGCCTGCGCGACGAAGGCGTGTTCCACGACGGCGACAAGGTCGCCCAAGAAATCATGAACCTCGCTTTTCAGGTGGGGACGATGAAGAAACGGAGGCGGTGACATGGCCAGTTTTGCCAGTCTCGTCAAAAAGGAGCTGACTGGCCTCGAGGTTCACCCCGAGCATGCCAGAGCGGAGCTATCCGCCCTGATTCGCATGAACGGCAGCCTCGGCATTCAAAACCACCAGTTCGTCTTGAACGTGCAGACCGAAAACCCGGCGATCGCCCGGCGCATCTACAGCCTGATTCGCCAGCTCTACCACCACGAGGCCAACCTGATCGTGCGGCGCAAGATGAAGCTCAAGAAGAACAACCAGTACGTGGTGCGGCTGGCCACCGGCGTCAACGCGCTGCTCGAAGACCTCGACATCCTGGCCGGCGACACCATGGCGATTCAGACCGCGGTGTCGCCCAAGGTGCTCAATGAGGACCAGCGCGAACGCTCGTACCTGCGCGGCGCCTTTTTGGCCGGCGGTTCCGTCAACAACCCGGAGACCTCGCGCTACCACCTGGAGATCTACTCCCTGTACCAGGACCACAACGACGGCATCCTCAAGATGATGAACGACTTTGACCTCAACGCGCGAACCGTCGAGCGGCGCAGCGGCTACATCGTCTACCTCAAGGAGGCGGAGAAAATCGCCGACTTCCTGCAGCTGATCGGCGCGACCAACGCGATGCTGAAGTTCGAAGACGTGCGAATCGTTCGCGACATGCGCAACTCGGTCAACCGGTTGGTCAACTGCGAGAATGCGAACCTGAACAAGACCATCGACGCGGCCCAACGCGCGATCGAAAACATCCAGTACCTCGCGGATCACGGGGTCTTGGAGACCCTGCCGGAGAAGCTGCGCGAAATCGCGGTGCTCAGGCTGGCGCATCCCGAGGTGTCGCTCAAGGAGCTGGGGGAGATGGTGCCCAGCGGCGCGATTTCCAAGTCCGGCATCAACCACCGGCTGCGCAAGCTCAACCAGATTGCCGAAGGGGCCCAGGCCCCGGCGGTGTGACACGCGAAAACGACCCCTGCGGTCGTTTTTTTATCAGTATCGTGTTGCAATTGCAATACGTTCTGGTATACTGAAACGTCGAAGGAAGGTGAGCCCATGCAGGATGCGTTACGCGCCATCGGGGTGGTGGCCCGGGCTTTGGACAGCATCGCCAACATCGAGTTTCGCGATCAACAGCTGACGCGCGGCCAGTACCTCTACCTGGTGCGAATCGTCGAGCAGCCCGGGATCATTCAGGAGCAGCTGGTCAACCAGCTCAAGGTCGACCGCGCGACCGTCGCGCGAAGCGTCGCCAAGCTCTGCACCCAGGGGCTGGTGTTCAAGCGGCCGGACCCGGCCAATGCCAAGGCCAACCAGCTGTTCGCCACCCCGGCCGGCCTTCGCGCCTACCAGCCGATTCACCGCGAGAACCAGTACTCGCTCAACCAGGCACTGGCCGGCATGACGCCGGCGGAGGTGGCCACGCTGACGCGGCTGTTGAACCAGATGTGCGATAATGTCGACCGTGACTGGCAGCTGGTCAAAGGCGGCGGCAAGCGGCAGTACTGACGCCGTGGCCGAATCGGGTCCCTGCGGTCGAATCGGGCTACGCGGCCGAATCGGGTTCCCGCCGCCGGGCAGTGGCTGGCCGTGACCAAGCGGCAGGGCTAGGGGTAGCCGTCGCCCAACCGCAGGCGGCCAGCGACTAGGCGGTTGTCGCACTGGCGCCAGCCGGCGACGGCGCGGCCACCACCGCGGCTCACCTCGAAACCAGATTACACTATCGCAAACAGGCGACCGCTGCCGGTCGCCACAGGAGGCACAATGAACGCAATTCGACGCATTACCGCAACCGACATTCCCACGCTGGTGTCGATGGCGAGAACCACCTTCGCCGACACCTTCGGGGCCAACACCGCGCCAGCCGACATGCAGGAATTCCTGGCCAGCGCCTACGCACCGGCCCAGCTTTTGGCCGAGCTGCAGACCCCTGGCACCAGCTTCTGGTTCGCCACCGTCGACGGGGTGCCTGCCGGCTACCTCAAGCTCAACGTCGGCGCGGCGGTGACCGCAGACGTCACGGCGCCAAACGCCTTGGAGCTTGAGCGCATCTACATTTTACCGGCCTACAAGCGCCACGGCCTGGGGAGCCTGCTGTATGCCCACGCGCTGAAGCTGGCCCAGGCGCAGCGCAAGGCCGTCATCGCCTTGGGCGTGTGGGAGCACAACGAGCCGGCCAAGGCCTTCTACGCCAAGCGCGGCTTTGTTAAGGTGGGGGAGCACGTCTTCCAGGTCGGGGACGACCCGCAGCGCGATTGGCTGATGGCAGCGCCGGTGCCGGCGGCCACGGGCGCAAGCGGCCTCGAATCGCGACCGGGCGAGAGTAATTCGTGATTTTGCTTGCTTTTTGCCGCCGCTTCCCTTAATATAATTAGGTACTTGCGCGGTTAGTGTAATGGATCGCACGTGAGATTCCGGTTCTCGAAATCCGGGTTCGACTCCCGGGCTGCGCATCAGGTACCACACAAAGCAGGCGTTGCCAGTGATGGCGACGCCTGCTTTTGCGTTCAGCGGTTACCAGGAGTAGGCGCGAAAGGCCTTGTTGTCGGTGAGGTGCGACTGAGCGACAATCTGGTGGCCGAAGTAGACCTCGGTGAACAGGCCTTCGTTGAGCTCGGCGTCTTTGGCTTGCCCCAGTTCGGCCAGGGTGGCCAGCGCGAGGTTGGCGCAGTGGGTGCCGAGCTGTTTTTTGGCGCGATCGGTCAGCGGTGCGACCTGGGCGTTGACCTGCGCCTTGACGTGGTGGTCTTGATCGATTTTGACGCTAATCACCATCAGGGCCCAGGCGAAGGCGGGGTTGGCGGTGCCGGTTTTGGTCGAATGGCCGTTGTGATCGAGGGTGCCAGCGGCAAAGCCTTGGTCCTGCTTCAGGGTCTTGGCGATGGCGGCGTTGAGTTTGGCCAGCACGGTCTTGGCCCTTTGGACCTTGGCCCGGGATTCGGCGGCGGCGTGGCTTGCGACGCTGGCTTCGCGGCTGCTCGCGGCTTGCGAAGACTGCGCGGCGGCCCGGGAAGACCGGGAGGCGGCCGCCTGTTCCTGTTTGGTCGGCGGCGCCGGGGCGACGGCCAGGCCGATGGCGAACAGGACGACGCCGACGAGCACATCGATGCCCGGCGTCTTGAGCGAGCGGTGCTTGAGGATGTGCAAAATCAGCAGAATCAGGCCGACGGTGATGAAGCCGACGCCGAGCCAGGCGAGCAGTGTGGATAAGTAGGACATGCGACAATCTCCTTACAGGCAGCTTTTAACGTCGATCAGGGCTGGACGTTGCCGCCTTCATTGTGGCACGTTGCCCCGCGGCGAATAAAGTAATCTGCCTCGGCGAATTTCGGGTGCCGACCGATGCGCGAGACCGCGCCGTTGTGCTATGCTGAGGACACGAAAAAAAGTGAGCCGAAGTATTTGACCTTTTTTGACTTTTGACGTATGCTTAGCACTGTATTCAAATGAGTGCTAATTTACGCACGTAACCTAGGAGGAATACCCATGCTAGTTCCTACAGTCGTTGAACAGACCAGCCGCGGCGAACGCGCCTACGACATTTACTCACGCCTACTCAAAGACCGGATCATCATGCTGTCCGGGGAAATCAATGATCAGGTGGCCAACTCGATCATTGCCCAACTGCTTTTCCTGGACGCCCAAGATCCGGATAAAGACATCTACCTCTACATCAACTCGCCCGGTGGTGTGATCACCTCCGGGCTGGCGATTCTCGACACGATGAACCTCATCCACGCGGATGTGCAGACCATCGCCATCGGGATGGCCGCCTCCATGGCCAGTGTGCTTCTGGCCGGCGGGAAGAAGGGCAAGCGCTTTGCGCTGCCACACTCCGAGGTTCTGATTCACCAGCCACTGGGCGGGGCCCAGGGCCAGCAGACCGAAATCGAAATCGCCGCCGAGCAGATCCTGAAGGCCCGCGTCAGCCTGAACCAGATCCTGTCCGACGCGACCGGCAAGTCCGTCGATGAGATTAAGGCCGACACCGAACGCGACCACTACCTGACCGCGCAACAGGCCAAGGATTACGGCCTGATCGATGCGATTTTGACCACCAAGGCCGACCAGAAGTAAGTGGCCGGTGACGCCAAAAAGCCGTTTCTCGCAATTGAGAAACGGCTTTTTGTGTGCGGTGTTGGGTTAGCTCAGGGCCTGGTCCTGAATGGCGGCCAGGTGCGAGTCGACGCGGTCGACCTGCGCCTTGATCGCGTCGTAAGTCGGCTGATCCAGCTGCATCAGCCGGGTGCAGTCGCCGACGTGGGCGAAGATCTCGTCGCGCGAGTCCTTGGCCTTTTGGGTCAGGCTGACGTCGACGCGCCGCTCGTCGGTGGTGGAGCGGGTGCGGGTGATCCAGCCGCCTTTTTCGAGGCGCTTCATCAAAGGCGTCAGGGTGCCAGAGTCAAGCTCGAGGGTCTTGCCCACCTCCTTGACGGACATGGTCCCGTGCTCGTACAAAGACAGCAGGGTGATGTACTGCGGGTAGGTCAGGCCAAAACGGGCCAGGGCCTGCGCGTAGAAGTGATTGTACTGCTTTTGCGCCCGGTAGATGGAGAAGCAGAGCTGCTCATCTAATAAAATCGGTTTTACCATAAACTTCGCCTCCAGATGTGTCAAGATTATTGTACACGATACGGTGGCGCAAGGGAAGTCGCGGTTGGTCGGACCAAATGAAAAATCGGTGAGCGCCAAACCGAACGTTTTCACGTTCAACGACGCGGCCAACGCCGCTAAACCGGTTACACTCCGAAAGAACGTGAAAATTTGGCGACCGACTTTCTCACTTTTTGTGAAGTCGGCGGCAAGTCCGGGGAAAGGCTTGCACGGCCAAAAATTCATTGTTATAATTGCGATGTTGGTTAGGGAAGCTCGGGATGACTGGGGCACCCAAATTTTTTTGGCCCAGCCGGGTCGGTAAGCGACACGGTTGGACACAAAATGACCCACCGAGAAGGATAGCGATTATGCACTCTGAATTTGCCTGGATCGAATCAATCGCCCCGGACATGATGGGCGTCATCACCAAACGGTATCAGATCCTTCAATTCATCAGCTGGATGGCGCCGGTCGGCCGCCGCAACTTGGCGGAGCAGATGAAGATTTCCGAACGCGTCTTGCGAACGGAAACCGAATTTCTCCGCAAGCAGGGGCTGATCGAAAGCTCCAAGTCCGGCATGGTGCTGACCAGCAAGGGCATCGAGACGTTCCAGGGCCTCGAGCAGCTGATGAACCAGCTGCTGGGGGTCAAGGACGACGAGAAGCGCCTGGCCGACAAGCTCGGCATCGCGCATTGCCTGATTGTCAACGGTGATGCCGACCAAAGCAGCCGGGTGATGGATGAGATGGGCAAGCTCCTGAATCAGACCCTGCAGGTCGTGCTGCCGGCCGGGCGGCTGACCATCGCCGTCATGGGCGGCACCACGATGGCCCGGGTGGCCACGCAGCTGAACTACAAGCTGTCGGCCGGCCGGGAACTGACCTTTGTGCCGGCGCGTGGCGGCGTCGGTGAGGCCGTCTCGATTCAAGCCAACTCGGTGGCCGCCGCCATGGCGGAAGCCACCGATGCCAACTACCGGGTGCTGTACATTCCAGAAAATGTCAGCGCCAAAACCTACCAGCCACTGCTACGTGAACCGGCGGTGCAAGAAGTGTTGCAAATGATTGACAACGCTCAGGTAGTGATTCATAGTATAGGTGATGCCTTGATCATGGCGAAGCGGCGTTCCATGCCGGTTTCGACCATCCGCGAGTTGATTGATCACCGCGCGGTTTCAGAAACTTTCGGCACGTTCTTCGATGCCGAGGGGCAAGTCATCTACAAGATACCGCGGATCGGATTGCAGATCCCGGATCTTGATCACATCCCGTATGTGTTCGCCATCGCCGGCGGCCGAAGCAAGGCCAAGGCGATCGCCGCATACATGAAGAATGCGCCGGCCCACACGTGGCTGATTACGGACGTCGGCGCCTCCAACGCGATTTTAACTGGGGAGACCCGTTAGAATAAAACTCTTATTTCCTAAAGGAGGAAATTTTAGCATGACTGTTAAAATTGGTATCAATGGTTTCGGCCGCATTGGTCGTCTGGCTTTCCGCCGGATCTTCGAACTTGGCGCAAAGAGCAACGACATCGAAGTTGTTGCGATCAACGACCTGACCAGCCCAGCAATGTTGGCACACCTGCTGAAGTACGATTCCACTCACGGCACCTTCCCTGGTGAAGTTAGTGCAACCGACAACGGCATCGTTGTCAACGGCAAGGAATACCGCGTTTATGCTGAACCACAAGCTCAGAACATTCCGTGGGTTAAGAACGATGGCGTTCAGTACGTCCTCGAATGCACGGGCTTCTACACCTCCGCTGAAAAGGCCCAGGCTCACTTGGATGCCGGTGCAGAACGTGTTCTGATCTCCGCTCCTGCCGGCAAGATCCGCACCATCGTTTACAACGTTAACGATGACACGCTGACCTCCGACGACAAGATCGTTTCCGCCGGTTCCTGCACGACCAACTGCCTGGCACCAATGGCTTACTTCCTGAACAAGGAATTCGGCATCGAAGTTGGTACCATGACCACGGTTCACGCTTACACCTCCACTCAGATGCTGCTTGACGGCCCTGTTCGCGGTGGCAACCTGCGTGCGGCTCGTTCCGCTGCGGTTAACACGATTCCTCACAGCACCGGTGCTGCTAAGGCGATCGGCATTGTTATCCCAGAACTGAACGGCAAGCTGCAGGGTCACGCTCAGCGTGTCTCCGTCGTTGACGGCTCCCTGACCGAACTGGTTTCCATCCTGAAGACCAAGAACGTTACGGCTGACCAGATCAACGAAGCGATCAAGAAGCACACGGAAAACAACCCATCCTTCGGCTACAACGCTGACCAGGTTGTATCTTCCGACATCATCGGCACCACCTTCGGCTCCATCTTTGATCCTACCCAGACCGAAGTGACGACCGCCGGTGACTACCAACTTGTTAAGACGGTTGCTTGGTACGACAACGAATACGGCTTTACCTGCCAGATGATCCGTACCCTGCTGAAGTTCGCTACTCTGTAGTCTAGAGTAACTACTTTCAACCGCAAAAAGGGCGGAGGGAGTTACTCCCTCCGCTCTTTTTCTAGGGGCGGGTGACCGCCTCTCACCGCAGCGACTCGCCGCGGTGTTTGGATGAGGGCCCAGGCCTTGATCCAAGCATCGCGGCCGGTTGCCGCAATAGAATCAACCACTAATAGGAGGGTTTTATCTAATGGCTAAATTGATCGTCTCCGACTTAGACGTCAAAGATAAAAAGATCCTGATCCGCGTTGACTTCAACGTGCCGATCAAGGACGGGGTCATCGGCGATGACAACCGCATCGTTGCCGCTTTGCCGACCATCCAGTACGTAATCGATCACGGTGGCAAGGCCATCCTGCTGTCTCACTTGGGCCGCATCAAGACCGAAGAAGACAAGGCTAAGCTGTCCCTGCGTCCCGTTGCAGAGCGCCTGTCCGAACTGCTGAAGAAGCCGGTTACCTTCGTGCCGGCCACCCGCGGCAAGGAACTCGAAGACGCGATCGCCAACCTCAAGGACGGCGACGTTCTTGTGATGGAGAACACGCGCTTCGAAGACCTCGACGGCAAGAAGGAAAGCAAGAACGATCCTGAGCTTGGCAAGTACTGGGCATCCTTGGGCGACCTGTTCGTCAACGACGCCTTTGGTACGGCTCACCGTTCCCACGCTTCCAACGTCGGTATTTCCTCCAACATGCCTCAGGCGGCTGCCGGCTTCCTGATGGAAAAGGAAATCAAGTTCTTGGGCGACGCGGTTGAAAACCCGAAGCACCCATTCGTTGCCATCCTGGGCGGCGCCAAGGTTTCTGACAAGATCGGCGTGATCTCCAACTTGATCAACAAGGCGGACAAGATCATCGTCGGCGGCGGCATGACCTACACCTTCTACGCAGCCAAGGGCTTGACCGTTGGTAAGTCCCTGGTTGAAACCGACAAGATCGACCTGGCCAAGCAGATCATGGCCGAGGCCGGCGACAAGCTGGTTTTGCCAGTCGACAACGTGGTCGCAACCGAATTCGCTAACGACGCCCCACATAAGGTCGTTGAAGGCAACATTCCTGACGGCTACATGGCGCTTGACATCGGCCCTAAGGCGATTGCGGACTTCAAGGCCGTTTTGGCTGACGCGAAGACCGTTGTTTGGAACGGCCCAATGGGTGTGTTCGAAATGCCGAACTACGCCAAGGGGACGCTCGAAATCGGCAAGGCCCTCGGCGACCTGACCGACGCCACGACGATCATCGGTGGTGGCGACTCCACCGCGGCTGCCAAGCAGCTCGGCATCGCCCCTAAGATCACCCACATCTCCACTGGCGGTGGCGCTTCGCTTGAATACCTTGAAGGCAAGGAATTGCCTGGTATCGCGGCTATCACCAACAAGTAAGTAACTCGCGTCTGACGTATCCGGATACGCCAGGCACGGCGACACAAAGGAGATTTATTCATGCGTACACCTATCATGGCCGGTAACTGGAAAATGAACAAGAACCCTAAGGAAACGCAGGCGTTCTTGGACGGCGTTAAGGGCAAGCTGCCAGAAGCAGCCAAGGTTGAAACCGTCATCGCCGCACCGGCGATTGACCTGACCACCCTGGTTGCAGGCGCTGCAGGCACCCCGCTGAAGACCGCGGCTGAAAACAGCTACTTCGAAAACGAAGGCGCGTTCACCGGCGAGACCAGCCCGAAGGCCCTGAGCGAAATGGGCGTTGACTACGTAGTCATCGGCCACTCCGAGCGTCGCGGCTACTTCCACGAAACCGACGAAGACATCAACAAGAAGGCCAAGGCCATCCTGGCCAACGGTTTGCTGCCAATCATCTGCTGTGGCGAAAGCCTTGCGCAGCGTGAAGCTGGCCAGACCAACGACTGGGTCGCTTACCAGGTTGCTGGCGCCTTGGTTGGGCTGTCTGCCGACGACGTGAAGAAGAGCGTTGTCGCTTACGAGCCTATCTGGGCAATCGGCACCGGCAAGACCGCGACCGCTGATCAGGCGCAGGAAGTGGTTGCCCACATCCGCGCAACGATCAAGAAGCTTTACGACGCAGAAACCGGCGACGCTATCCGCATTCTTTACGGTGGCTCCGTCAAGCCTGCGAACGTTAAGGAACTGATGGCCAAGGAAGACATCGACGGCGGGCTCGTCGGCGGCGCCTCCATGGACCCAGATTCCTTCGTTGCCCTGGCTAACTACCAGGACTAAGCACTCGGACCAGGGCCCGGTCCCGTGCGTTCATTAGTCAAACTCACATCATAAAGGAGAAAACCCACATGTCTATTATTACAGACGTTCTGGCACGCGAAGTCCTTGACTCCCGTGGCAACCCTACTGTTGAAGTTGAACTTTACACCGAAGACGGCGGCTTTGGCCGTGCGTTGGTGCCATCAGGCGCTTCCACCGGTGAACACGAAGCCGTTGAGCTGCGTGACGGTGACAAGTCCCGCTTCGGCGGCAAGGGCGTTTTGAAGGCCGTTGCCAACGTGAACGACGCCATTGCCAAAGCAGTGATCGGCCTTGACGTGACCGAACAGCGCCTGATCGACCAGACCATGATCGACCTCGATGGCACCCCGAACAAGGGCAAGCTTGGCGCCAACGCCATCCTCGGCGTTTCCCTGGCCGCAGCCCGTGCCGCTGCCTCCGAAGTTGGCCTGCCGCTGTACCAGTACCTTGGCGGCCCTAACGCGCATGTGCTGCCAACCCCGATGATGAACGTCATCAACGGTGGTGCGCACTCCACCAACACGATCGACTTCCAGGAATTCATGATCATGCCTGTCGGCGGCAAGACCATCCGCGAAGCGATCCGCATGGGTTCCGAAACCTTCCACGCCCTGCAGGCGCTGCTGAAGGAAAAGGGCGACATCACCTCTGTCGGCGACGAAGGCGGTTTTGCGCCTAACCTCAAGGACAACGAAGAAGCCTTCGAGTTCCTGGTTGAAGCCATCCAAAAGGCTGGCTACAAGCCTGGCGAAGACGTTGCGATTGCCTTCGACGTTGCTTCCTCCGAATTCTACGATCCGGAAACCAAGAAGTACACGCTCAAGTGGTCCGACCCTGACACCAGCTACACCACCGACGAATTCATCGATCTGATCGCCGGCTTCGTTGACAAGTACCCAATCGTTTCGATCGAAGACCCAATCGACGAAAACGACTGGGAAGGCTGGCAGAAGATCACGGCCAAGCTGGGCGACAAGGTTCAGCTGGTCGGTGACGACCTGTTCGTAACCAACACCGATTACCTGAAGAAGGGGATCGACATGGGCGTTGCGAACTCCATCCTGATCAAGCTCAACCAGATCGGGACCTTGACCGAAACCTTCGAAGCCATCGAAATGGCCAAGGAAGCCGGCTACACCGCCGTTGTTTCCCACCGTTCCGGTGAAACCGAAGACACCACGATCGCTGACCTGGTTGTCGCAACCAACGCCGGCGAAATCAAGACCGGTTCCATGAGCCGTACCGACCGTATTGCGAAGTACAACCAGCTCATGCGGATCGAAGACGAACTCGGTGCTTCCGCTTTGTACAAGGGCCGCAAGTCCTTCTACAACGTTAAGGCCATCGACTAGTCTCGACTAGCTCTGCGCGGCGCCGCCAGGACCTCTTGGCGGCGCCGTTTTGGTGTCTGCGGTTGGCAGCCGCGGCGCCTGACGCCTGGGCGGTTGCCGTTTGGCGCGTTGCTGCGGGTGTTGCGCGTTCGCCGCGTGGTGCGAGGACTGCTGGCCGGGACTCAGCATTCGCCTTGCGTTATTTATTTACACGAAATTTACCTAATATTTACAACCTCGTAATGGTAATTACGGTCAGCCGGTGTTATTCTATCCCCGTAGAATTCGACAGCGCCTCTCGGTCGCACGGCCGACGCGCAGCAAAAGGCAGCTCGCAGTGACTATCATCCTCATCTGATGAACGTCGACCTATGTCGACCACGTCCGCGGCGTGAGTGTCTAGCGACGAAGAAATTCGCGTAAAAGAAAACAGCTTAACTGGTTTGATTTCAGGGAGCTGCGACTGCCGGGTCCACCACAGTGCGTACCATCAACTGAATCGGTTCTACCCGGCTGGTGGGGGCAGTCTGCCCTGCCGCTGGGGCGATTCCTCAATTCAATCGCAACCGGGGTACTGTGGGGCAACCCGCGGTACCCTTTGTGTGTTTTTGACCCGGCGGTTATTGACAGCCGGGCTTTTTTTGCGCTACGCTGGACCCTATCACGTAATCGCGGGGCGACTCGCGGAGGGAGCACACGAATGGCGGTATACTTGCGCGGGATGCTGATCAGCATCGCCTTGGTCAGCTCAATTGGCATGCAGAATTTATTTGTCTTCAACAACGCGATGACCAACCGGTTGCGCCGGGCGCTGCTCATCACGCTGTTCGTCTGGATGGCCGACACCACGCTGACGCTCATCGCCTTTTTGGGCATGGGGGCCTTGATCACGCGCTTCGCGTGGCTGAAGCTGTTGATTCTGTTGGTCGGCGGCGGCATCGTCGTGTGGATGGGCTGGGGCATTTTCCGCGGCGCCAAGGCGGCGACCTTGGCCGGCTCCGATCACGTCATGCCGCTGGGTGAGGCCTTCACCGGCGCCTGGGTGGTGGCCTTCGCTAATCCCCAGGCGATCATCGACACCAGCGTCTCGTTCGGCGCGATGCGCAGCACCCTGGCCAGCGGTGAGGTGCTGCCGTTCCTGCTGGGGATTCTCTCGTCCACCACGCTGTGGTTCTTCGGCGTCACCTTGGTGATCGGGTTGCTCAAAAATCGTCTGCCGCAGCGCTTCTTGATGTGGGTGAACCTGATTTCAGGGTTGATCGTGATGGTCTACGGCACCACGCTGCTGTGGCAGGCCGTCACGCAGTTGATCGCCTGGGTGCGGTGAGCCCGGCGGGTTTTGGCGAGCGGGGAATCCGTGTATACTGAAGGTATCAATCATGGGAGGTGGCGGCTTGAACCCCGCAAAACGGTATTTGGATCCGACGCGCCTGCGCTTTGTGCTGCAGGGGCTTTTGGTAGGGGTGGCCACCGGCGCCGTGGTCTCGCTGTTTCGCCTGAGCATCGAGCGCAGCCTGGCCTTCGTGCAAGGCGTCTACCGCCACGCGACGCCCGGTACGGTGGCGCTGTTGGTGGTCGCGGCGGTCGTGTTGGCGGCGCTGGTGGCCTGGCTGCTACACAGCGAGCCCAACATCTCGGGCTCTGGGATTCCGCAGGTCGAAGGCCAGCTGCAAGGCGAGCTTGAGTTCTCCTGGTGGTCGGTGCTTTGGAAGAAGTTCGTCGCCGGGGTCCTGGGCCTGGGGGCCGGGCTGTTCCTAGGGCGGGAAGGCCCGTCGATTCAGCTCGGCGCCGCGGTCGGGCAAGGCGTCGCCGCCGGCTTCAAGCGGCGCGGGTCGGATCGGCGCATCATGATCGCCGCCGGGGCCGCCGGTGGCCTGGCCGCCGCGTTCAACGCGCCGATCGCCGGCACGATGTTCGTGCTGGAGGAGGTCTATCACAACTTCAGTCCGCTGGTGTGGATCACAAGCCTCGCCAGCGCCATCGGGGCCAATTTCATCTCGCTGAACGTCTTCGGCGAGGTGCCGGTGTTGCACCTGGCCTACACCAAGCCGCTGCCGGTCACGCTGTACTGGCACCTGCTGCTGTTGGGCATCGTCTTGGGGCTGCTCGGTTACCTCTACCAGCGGGTGCTGTTGGCCATGCCGCAGTGGTACGCCAAGACCCGCATTCCCCGGGCCTTTCAGGGCATCGTGCCGTTCCTGTTGGTGATTCCTATCGGCCTAACCGTGCCGCAGCTGCTAGGCGGCGGCAACGGGCTGATCATCGCGATGGGCGACCAGCTGCCGACCTTGGCCGCCTTGTGCGGGATGCTGGCGTTGCGCTTCGCGTTTTCGATGATTTCGTACGGCTCGGGGCTGCCCGGTGGGATTTTCCTGCCGATCCTGTCGCTTGGCGCGGTGATCGGGGCGGTGTATGCGGTGTTCATGGCCCAGATCGGCTGGCTGCCGCACGTCTACATCATGAACCTGATTATTTTCTCCATGGCCGGGTACTTCGCCGGCATCGGCAAGGCGCCGTTCACCGCGATTCTGCTGATCACCGAAATGGTGGGGAACCTGACCAACCTGATGGCCATGGCGGTGCTGTCCTTGGTCGCCTACGTCGTCGTCGACGTGCTGGGCGGGGCCCCAATCTACGAGTCGCTGCTGGCGCGGTTGACCAAGCCGGAGGCGCTGGCCGGGATTCACCACATGGACCGCGTGGAGGTGCCGATTTTTGAGGGCAGCGCGTTGGAAGGCGTCGCCGTTCGCAGCGTCAGCTGGCCCAAGCACACGCTTTTGATGAGCATTCGCCGCGGCTCGGATACGGTGCTGCCGCACGGGGACACCGTGATTCGCGCCGGTGACACCCTGGTGGTGCTGACAGACAGCAGCCGTCGGGCGAAGGTGGCCGCGCAGATTGCCGCTAAGGCGGCGCAAGGCACGGATGGCTGAGCAATTTGCCGCTTGGTCTAGCCAATTGCAAGGCTTTGTGATAGGCTACTACTAGTGAGTTTTTCATTTGAGGAGGCATTCACTTGAGCAATCTATTCACGGTGCTGCTCATCATCGACTCGGTCCTAATCGTGATCGCGACCTTGATGCAGCCAAGCAAGCAGCAAGACGCCTTGAGTGCGTTATCCGGTGGGGCAACGGACCTGTTCGGTAAGCAAAAGTCGCGAGGGTTCGAAGCCTTCATGGAGAAAGTGACCGTCGTCTTGGGCGCGTTGTTCTTCGGCTTGTCGCTTGCCCTGGTGTACCTGTCATCCCACTAACGAAGGCCTCCTGAAATCCGGAGGTCTTTTTTTGAGTAAGTCACCCATTCTAGAAAACGAGGGAATTGTCCATGACCACTGTCGGCCACATTAGAAACGAATTACTGGCGCTGTTTCGGCGCAACCCGGAAGTCGGCTTTTCCGTGCAGTCCTTGAACCGCGCGTTGAAACTCGAGGACGCCGGGGACTTCAAGGTGCTGGTGCAGGCACTGGAAGGACTGCAAAACGATAACCTGATTCACCAGGAACAGGACCTGTACCACCTCGGCGGCAAGGCCCAAAGCCTGCTGGGGATTTTCCACGGCAACGAGAAGGGCTTCGGCTTCGTAGCCATTGAAGACCAAGACAACGACGTCTTCATCGCCCCGCCAAGCACCAAGTTCGCCCTGGACGGCGACACGGTCGAGGTGCGCATCACGCGCCAGCCGGCCGCAGGCGACACCCGCGGCCCCGAAGGCGAGGTGGTGGCCGTGGTCGAGCGCAAAATCACGCGGTTGGTCGGCGAGTACACCCCGCTGTCCGACGGTGAGGCGGCGCGTACCGGCTTCATCGGCACGGTGACCAGCCATGAGAAGAAGCTGCACCGCTACCCGGTGCTGGTCCAAAACACCGGCAGCGTCCCGCAGCTCGGCGACATGCTGCAAGTCGAGATCACGGCCTACCCGGATGAAAGCCGCCCGGCCAGCATGCTCGGTATCATCGTCGCCAACCTGGGCAACAAGAACGACCCGGGCGTCGACATCATGTCTTTGGTGATGGCCAATGACATTCACGTCGACTACCCGGAAGACGCGATGGCCCAGGCCAACGCAATTCCGGACCACGTGACCGACGCCGACCGCGTCGGCCGCCGCGACATCACCGATCAGCCGGTGGTGACCATCGACGGCGACGACTCCAAGGACTTCGACGACGCCGTGGTCGCTTGGCAGCTGCCCAACGGCAACTACCACCTGGGCGTTCACATCGCCGACGTGTCGTACTACGTCACCGAGGGCTCGCCGCTTGACAAGGAGACTTACGACCGCGGCACCTCGACGTACCTGGTCGACCGTGTGATTCCGATGCTACCGTTCCGCCTTTCCAACGGCATCTGCTCGCTGAACCCGGATGTCGACCGCCTCGCGATGTCTTGCGACATGGAGATCGACCACGAGGGCCACGTGGTGAGCCACGAGATTTACCAAAGCGTGATCCGCTCGCACGGTCGTTTGACCTACAACAAGGTCAACGACGTGTTCAAGGGCGACGAGGCGGCGATTGCCGAGTATGGCGACCTGGTGCCGATGCTGAAGCTGATGCACGAGATGCATGACGTGCTTTACAAGATGCGTCACGGCCGCGGCGCGATCGATTTTGAAGAAAACGAGGCCAAGATCATCGTCGATGACCAGGGCCACCCGACAGACATCGTGCTGCGGGACCGCGGCATCTCCGAGCGGATGATCGAAAGCTTCATGCTGCAGGCCAACGAAACCGTGGCCGAGCATTACAGCAAGCTGCACCTGCCGTTCCTGTACCGCGTCCACGAAACCCCGGACGACGACCGCATCAAGGACTTCATCGACTTCCTGTCGACCTTCGGCATCCACGTTCCAATCAAAAAGGGTGTCCCGGTCACCCCGAAGATGCTGCAAGACGTCAACACCGAAGTCGCCGGCACCCCGGAAGAGATGATGGTCAACGTCAAAATGCTGCGCAGCCTGAAGCAGGCGCGTTACTCCGAGGATCCGCTCGGCCACTTCGGCATCGCGGCGCAGTACTACACGCACTTCACCAGCCCGATTCGCCGCTACCCGGACCTGATCGTCCACCGCTTGATTCGCGATTACGCGCTGCGCGGGGCCGGCGAGGCCGTGCAGGACAAGTGGACCGAGAAGCTGCCTGGTATTGCCGTGCAGACCTCCGTGCGTGAGCGCCACAGTATCGACGCCGAACGTGCCGTCGACGACCTCAAAAAGGCCGAGTTCATGGCCGACAAGGTCGGCGAGACCTTCGACGCCGTGGTCAGCGGTGTCACCAGCTTCGGCATGTTCGTGGCCCTGCCCAACACCGTCGAGGGCCTGGTTCACATCACCCGCATGGGCGACGACTACTACAACTTCGTCGAAAGCCAGATGGCCCTGGTCGGCTCTCGGATGCACCACATCTTCCGCATCGGCCAGCCGCTGCGCGTGAAGCTCGACAACGTCGACGTCGAGCAGCGCCAGGTCGACTTCTCGCTGATTCCCGACAAGGACGCGCCGGTGGCCGACGCCGACGTCCAGGCCCTGGCCGCCCAAAACAGCCGCGGTCGCGGCAACGGCGGCCAAGGCCGCTCGGATCGCCGCGGCAATGGGCCGCGCAACGGCCAAGGGGGCGGTAACGGTCAAAACCGCAACCGGCCGGGCCAGGGTGGCCAAAACCACGGCCGCAGCGGCCAAGGCAACGGGCGCGGCAACGGCGGCCAAAGCCACGGCTTCGGCAACACCATCGGCGCCCAGATCCGCAACACCCAAGGCCGCGGCGGCAACCGCGGCAAGCACTAGGGGGCAGGGCAGTCCTACGCTGGCCGGTCAGCTAGGCGCTCGGCTCCACCCTCTAAACGGGTTCCAAAGCGCAACGCGGGAGCGGCTAGCGAGGCACCAGCGCCGGGGCACAACCCGCCCCAACGCTAGCGCTCGGCTACCCGTCCCGCTAAACCCGCGCTTTTCCCCCCTCTAAAACGGGTTCCGCGAGGCAACGCCGGTTCGGCCTGCTATGGCCGGGCACTGGGCCAAGTTCGGGCCCAATGCCCAGCCTTACGCTACCCGACCGGCTAAAACCGCCTCGCTCCACCCTCTCTTGAAAGGAGTGACGTCACCTTGGCCAAGAAAATGCAGCCAAAGCCTGATAATTTGCTGGCGCAAAACAAAAAGGCGCGCCACGACTACAACATCCTCGACACTTACGAGGCCGGCATCGCGCTGACCGGCACGGAGATTAAGTCCGTGCGAGCCGGCAAGGTCAACCTCAAGGACGGCTTCGCCCGGGTTCGCAACAACGAGGCGTGGCTGGAGAACGTTAACATCAGCCCGTTCGCGCAGGGCAACCAGTTCAACGCCGATCCGCTGCGCAACCGCAAGCTCTTGCTCCACAAGAAAGAAATCAAGAAGCTGCTCGAGGCCACGGATCAGCAGGGGCTGACCATCGTCCCGCTGCGCATGTACCTCAAGCACGGCTACGCCAAGGTCCTGATCGGCGTGGCCCAGGGCAAGAAGCTCTACGACAAGCGTGAGGCCTTGAAGCAAAAGGACCAAAAGCGCGACATCGCCCGGGCGATGAAGGAACGCTACTGAAAAACGCGCCGCACAATTGCGCATCCAGCTGGATGGCGATTGTGCGGCGCGTTTTGTGATGGCTGAGAATCAGTACATGTACTCGCGGGTCAGCGGCAGGCCGTGGCCCGAGGCGCCTTTGGTCAACAGGTACTGGATGACGTCGATGTTGCCGGATTCAAAGGACGCGGCGGCCGCCTGCAGGTAGAGGTCCCACATGCGAACGAAGCTGTAATCGAACTGCGATTGAATCAGGTTGCGCTTGGCGTTGAAGTTTTGGTCCCACAGTTCAAGCGTTCGCTGGTAGTGGCGGCGCAGCGGCTCGAGGTCGGCGATTTCAAGGCCGGCCGCCGTGATGTGGTCGACGTTTTCGCTCAGGCCGGGGACGTAACCGCCGGGGAAAATGTACTTGGTCAGCCAGGCGTTGGTCGCACCGCCTTGCTGGCGCGTGATGCCGTGGATCAGCGCGGTGCCGTTGGCCTTCATCAGCTTGGCGACGTCTTGGAAGTAGAGGCCGAGGTTCTCCTTGCCAACGTGCTCGAACATGCCGACGGAGGTGACGTAATCGAACGGCGCGTGGTCCAGCTCGCGGTAGTCGCACAGCAGCACCCGGGCGTGATCCTCAAGCCCCAGCGCCTTGATGCGCTGGTTGACGTACTTGAACTGCTCTTCGCTCAGCGTGATGCCGGTGACGTCCAGGTGGTATTCGGTGGCGGCGCGAAGCATCAAGGTCCCCCAGCCGCAGCCGATGTCCAGGAAGGTGCGGCCGGGCTGCGGGTCGAGCTTGCGCAAAATGTGCTCGACCTTGTTTTTTTGCGCCTGGGTGAGGTCTTCGTGCCAGTCATCGAAGTAGGCACAAGAGTAGGTCATCGTGTCGTCCAGCCACAGGCGGTAGAAGTCGTTGCCCAGGTCGTAATGGGCCTGAATGTCTTTTTTGCTTTTCTGCTCCGAGTGCGACTGCTTGGGGATGAAGCGCTTGAGGGCGGGGTTTTTCATGAAGCTGCCGGCGCTTTCGTAGGCCGCGGTCAACAGCCGCTGCAGTGGGTACTGGCCGCCGACCACGGTGATATCGCCGCGCATGTAGGCCTCGCCCAAAGCCAGGCTCGCGTTTTTCATCACCTGAAGCAGGGGTACCGGCTTCTTGAAGGTGACGCTCAGCGGATTCGTTCCGGTGCCGTACTGCTTGACGTCGCCGTCCCAGTAGGTGACAAGAACGGGAATGTTGAACGAGTGGGCGAATAACTGATCGTAAAATTTCTTCTCTAACATACTGACCTCCGGCGCATGATGATGCGTATTTTCTTACCCTACTACCTTAACGCAATTCGGGTCCCGTTGGTAAGCGAGAGGGCTCATGTAATCGCTTGCGACTGGTTAATTGTCACATTTTGGACAAAATCGCCGGTGACACCTAGTGTTGCGGGTGCGTATGCGTTACGCTGGATACATTGGGCGCGGCCTTGAGGAGGGAATTCACGGCAAGCCGCGCCAAAATGTGAAGCCGTGAGTAAAAATGATTCGACCAGCTGTTCCAAAAGACGCCAAGCAAGTGGTTCCCTTGATCAACCTCGTGTTCGAGGAGATGGAGGTGCCTGAGCTTCAGGCCATGTCAGAACCTGCGCTGTTTGCGGTGTTCGAGCAGGCCTTTCTGCTCAAGGACTACCGCTACGGCTACCCGCAGACCTTCGTCCACGTCGGCGACCACGGTGTCGACGGCATCTTGGTCGGCTACGGCCACGACCGCGAGGCCCACATCGACGACGCGTTCAAGCCGCTGTTGCCCAAGGTCGGCCTGACGCCAGACCAAGAGCTCTTCCCCGATTTTGAAAGCTACCCCGGCGAGTGGTACGTCGACACCCTCGCCGTGGCGCCGGCGGCACAGGGCCACGGCATCGGCACCAAGCTCTTGACCGAGGTGGCCAAGCTGCTGGCCGCGCGAGGCGTGACCACGCTGTCGTTGAACGTCGATCAGACCAACCCCAAGGCCGAGCACCTGTACCGCAAGTGCGGCTACACGAAGCAAGGCGAGCTGATGATCGGTTCACACCGCTACAATCACATGACGCTGGCCATTTGAGCCGGCGGCTTGGAGGCCCCATGACCCAAATCAGATTCTTAGCCGGCCCCGAGTTCGGCGGCAACGGCGTTGAGCTCAGCCAAGGCGCCACCCGGGTGGTGGTGCTGGACCGCCCCGGCGACTTGGGTGCGGTGGCGCCGCAGCTGCCTGCGGTCATCGCCGGTGCGACCGCGGTGGTGGTCCTGCAACCGGCCGCGGCCCCGCAGGACGATGCGGCCTTGCAGGCGGTAGCGGCCGCCGTACCGGTGTATGTCACGACTACGGATTCCGCGCCGGCGGGGAGCGGCCCTGCCGGCCAACCGCTGGGCCACTTACACGCGCTGGCCGCCGGCACCACCGGCACCGTCTCCGGGCTGACCGTCACGGCGGTCGGCCCGGCGGCCTGGGTGGTGGCCGACGGCTTTCGCGCGTTTGGCTTCGTGACCGAAGCCGCGCTTGATGCGGCCGCCTTGCAGGCGCTGCACGACCGGTGGTTGGCGATGCTGATGCTGGCCATGCCCGATGGCGCCACGCCGGAACGCCTGGCGGTTTGTCGCCGGCTGGCGCCGCGCTTCGTGGTGCCTTGGGCGGCGCCGGATGCGGCCGCGGCGGCCGCGGCGCTTGAAGCCGATCCCTGGGCCGAAGTGCTTGAGCCCGAGCCCGGGCTGTACTACAGCCTCGACGAGCCTGACGCAGATGAGTAGCAATTAAAAAACGAAGCCGCCTCACGTGAGGTGGCTTCGTTTTTGGGCTACGGCGTCACACGCCGTAGCTGATGCTGGCGGGGTCGTGGCGAACCAGCGGGTTGGCCTGGTAGATCTGGCGCCAGCGGTCCAAAATCGCGGCCAGCAGGATGCCGGCCGGCGCGTCTTTTTGGTCCTTGATCGCGATTTTGAAGGTGGTGCCGGTCGCCGCGCCGACCGCGGCGATGGTGGTGACCGCCTTCATGCCGTGGTAGATGCGGTAGTTGTTAGCCAGCATGTTGCCGATGATCATCCAGTTGAGATCGGAGACGAAGACGAACTCGTGCCAGACGCCGAACATTTTTTTCACCGAGCCGACCCGCGATTGGCTGAGGTACAGGTCGTAGCGTGGGAACATGCCCACGGTGCGTTGGCGGATGCTGCCGACGTGGGTGCCGTCGATGGTGTGCAGGTTGAAGCCGTCGTTAGCCAGCCCGTGGCGGCCGTTCAGGATGAAGGCGGGGCGAAAGGCGGCGTCTTTGACCACCGTCATGCCGCCGTCGTGCAGCGCTTGGGCATCAATGTAGTAATCCATCGTCTGCCTCCTGGCGGTTGATCGCAAGGGCGCGGTCGATCGCCTGGGCGACGCCGTCTTCGGTGTTGGTGCCGGTGGTGGCCCAGGCCAGCTGCTTGATGGCCGGCACGGCGTTGCCCATCGCCACCCCAAAGCCTGCGCGTTGGATCATCGACGCGTCGTTGAGGTTGTCGCCGATGGCCATGCACTCGGCCATCGTCACGCCTTGCTGCGCGGCGTAGGCGGCCAGCGCCAGGCCTTTTTGGGCCCGGCGGTCGTTGATTTCGATGTTGGTTTCGGCGCTGGCGGTGACGATCAGGTCGCCTTGGGCCTCAAGCGCCGCCTTGGGTCCGGCCAGCACCTGCTGCCCGGCGCTTGAAAAGGCGATGATCTTCATGATTTCGACGTTCGGGTCGGCCAACAGCGGCGCGTAATCCGGCACGTAGGTGATGTTCATCAGCTCAAGCCGCGCGGCGGCCAGCGCGACGGCGATTTTGTAGGTGGTGTCCGGGTTCAGGTTCACCAGCAGGTCGGCGATGTTTTGGATGCGCGAGACCTTGCTGTTGGACACGACGCCGGTGGCCGTAACCAGCTCGTAGTAGAGGTGGTCGGCGTCCAAAAGCGTGGTGATGCGCGACACGCTGGCCGGCGTCAGCGGCACGTCGACCTCGAGTGACCCTTCGGCATCGAACACCCGGGCCCCGTTCAGGGTGATGAAGGCCGGGTGCAGGTCGTGGGCCGCCATCAGGGGTTGGGCCTCGGCTAGGGCGCGGCCGGTCGCCACCATGAACTCGATGCCGCCGGCTTGGGCGCGGCGAATGGCGGCGGCGTTGGCCGGGCTGACTTGCATCTGGTCGTTGAGCAGGGTGCCGTCCATGTCTGAGGCAATGATCTTAATCACGTGGGGATCCTCCTTTGGGTGAGTGTCTACCTAAAGAGTAGCACGAATCCCGTGCGGAAGGTAGCCAAGCGGCGTTTGCTTTTGTACACTAGTCAGGGAGGATTCGCCATGAAAACCTTGATTCACAACGACTGGCAGACGGTGCTGGCGCCGGTGTTCGCCGGTCCGACCTACCGCCGGCTGCACCAGTTTCTCAAGCAGGAGTACGCGACTGCGACCATCTACCCGGAGATGCACCACATTTTCCAGGCCTTCGAATGGACCAGCTTTGCGGCCACCAAGGTCGTGATTCTCGGCCAGGACCCGTACCACGGGCCCAACCAGGCGGTGGGGGCGAGCTTCGCCGTCGCCCCGGGGGTGGCGCTGCCGCCGTCTCTGGTCAACATTTACAAGGAGCTGCAAGACGACTTAGGCATCGCCCCGGTGACCCACGGCTACCTGAAGGCCTGGGCCCAGCAAGGGGTGCTTTTGCTCAACGCGGTGCTGACCGTCCGGGCCGGGCAGGCGTACTCCCATCAGCATCAGGGCTGGGAGGAGCTGACCGACGCGGCGATTGCGGCCTTATCCGACCGCGGCGGCGTCGTGTTCATTCTGTGGGGCAGCGCGGCCAAGGCCAAGGCGGCCTTGATCGACACCGGCAAGAACGCGATCATCTCGTCCGTCCACCCCAGCCCGTTGTCGGCCTACCGCGGGTTCTTCGGCAGCAAGCCGTTCTCCAAGACCAACGCGGCGCTGGCCCGGCTGGGACAGGCGCCGATCGACTGGCGCCTGCCGGCGGTTCCCGAAGCCTGAAGTGTTTCAATTTGGGTCAAAACTGTCTCATAAAGTAAGCGTAGTCATTGCCGTCACGCCGCGGGACTGGTATGATAGTCAGCGAAGCGTGGATGCGCTAACATTGGCAAAAGACATTTGGAGGGACCGCTCTTGGATTTATTTGACAGTTTGAAACAAAAAATTTCCGGCAAAGACCTGACTATCGTTTTCCCCGAAGGCACAGATCCGCGGATCATCGGCGCCGCCGTGCGGCTGGCCGCCGATGGCCTGATTAAGCCAATCATCTTGGGCAACTTGGACGCGATTCGTGAAGTCGCTGCGGCCAAGGGCTTCGACCTCTCCCGCGTCGAGCTGCGCGACCCGGCGACCGACCCGATTCACGCCGAGATGGCCGCGGCCTTCGTCGCACGCCGCAAGGGCAAGGCGACGCCGGAGCAGGCCGACACCATGGTGCAAGATCCCAACTACTTCGGCACCATGCTGGTGTACATGGGCAAGGCCAACGGCATGGTGTCCGGTGCCGTTCACAGCACCGCCGATACCGTTCGCCCGGCCCTGCAGATCGTGAAGACCCGGCCGGATGCCTCCCGCATCAGCGGCGCGTTCATCATGCAGCGCGGTCGCGACGAGCGTTACCTGTTCGCCGACAACGCGATCAACATCGACCCCAACGCCCAGGAGCTGGCCGAGATTGCGGTGGAATCCGCTCGCACGGCCAAGCTGTTCGACATCGACCCCAAGGTTGCGATGCTGAGCTTCTCCACCAAGGGTTCCGCCAAGGCGCCGCAGGTCGACAAGGTGGTCGAGGCCACCAAGATTGCCCACGAGCTGGCACCGGACCTGGCGCTTGACGGCGAGCTGCAGTTCGACGCCGCCTTTGTGCCAAGCGTCGCCAAGCTCAAGGCGCCGGACTCGACGGTCGCCGGCAACGCCAATGTTTTCATTTTCCCAGATCTGCAGGCCGGCAACATCGGCTACAAGATTGCGCAGCGCTTCGGCGGCTTTGAGGCCATCGGCCCGATCCTGCAGGGCCTGAACGCGCCGGTCGCCGACCTGTCGCGCGGCTGCAACGAAGAGGACGTCTACAAGCTGGCCATCATCACCGCGGCCCAAAACATCACGGCCTAGGCCGCTCACGCTTTGCTCACGCCTGCCTAGCAGGCGTGTTTTTGCCCCGGGGAACCGGGTACTGACTGGAGGTCACCATGGAATCACTGAATGAACAACAACTGCAGGCCCTGGCGACGGCCCTGGCCGCCCAGCTTCAGGCCGGGGATGTGCTGCTTTTGGACGGCGACTTAGGCGCCGGCAAGACCAGCTTTACCAAGGGTCTCGCCTCGGGCTTGGGCATCGCCGATTACATCAAGAGCCCGACGTTCACCATCATTCGCGAGTACCAAGATGGCCGCCTGCCGCTGTACCATATGGACATCTACCGCCTGGAAGACGGCGGGGCCGGCGACTTGGGCCTTGAGGAGTACTTCGAAGGCGACGGCGTCAGCGTCGTCGAGTGGCCCGAGTTTCTGGGCGACGCGATGCCCGAGGCCTACTTGATGATTCATTTTCACAAGGACCCGGACCACGACGACCTGCGCCAGCTCTCCTACACGGCGGTGGGACCGCGAGCCCAGGCGCTTGCGGCGACGCTGGCCTAGCGCCGCCAAGCGACCCCATCGCGGGTCGCTTTTTTAGTCCGGCGAGACTGGCAAGACGGAGGCGATGGCTGAAAAAGCGGCAGGGGCTACCTGATTGCGTTATAATGAATGCACATTACATTTTATGGAGGATATTATGACAGCGACGAAGCATTTGTATGAGACTTTCCAGCCGACCCATTACGACCTCTACTTGGACGTCGACCGCCAGACCAAGCTGATTGCCGGCAAGACGACGGTTCAAGGCCACGCGACGGACGCGGCGATTCGCCTGAACCAAAAGGACCTGACCGTCAGCGCCGTGACGGCGGATGGGGCGGCCGTGCCGTTCACCGTGGATAACGCGGCCCAGACCATCGCCATCACGCTGCCGGCCGCCGGTGACGTGACGGTGACCGTCGACTACACGGCCCCGTTGACCGACACCATGATGGGCATCTACCCGTCTTACTACGAGGTCGCCGGCGTCAAGAAGCAGCTGATCGGCACCCAATTTGAGACCACCGCGGCGCGTCAGGCCTTCCCAGGCGTCGACGAGCCGGAGGCCAAGGCGACCTTCGATCTGGCCATCAAGTTCGACGAGCAGCCGGGCGAAACCGTGATCGCCAACATGCCAGAGGTCAAGGAAGAAGGCGGGGTCCACTACTTCGACACCACCCGCAAGATGTCCACGTACCTGGTGGCCTTTGCCTTCGGTGACATGCAAAAGAAGCTGACCAAGACCAAGTCAGGCGTTGAAATCGGCGTCTTCACCACCAAGGCCCACAAGCCGGAGGAGCTTGACTTTGCCTTGGACATCGCCAAGCGCTCGATCGAGTTTTACGAGGACTTCTACCAGACCCCGTACCCGCTGCCGCACTCCTACCAGCTGGGGCTGCCGGACTTTTCCGCCGGTGCGATGGAGAACTGGGGGCTTGTCACCTACCGTGAGGCTTACCTGACGCTTGACCCAAGCAACTCCACGCTGCGCCAAAAACAGCTGATCGCCACCGTCATCGCCCACGAGCTGGCCCACCAGTGGTTCGGCGATTTGGTCACCATGAAGTGGTGGGACGACCTGTGGCTGAACGAAAGCTTCGCCAACATGATGGAATTCGTCGCCATCGATGCCTTGGAGCCCGACTGGCACATCTGGGAAACCTTCCAAACCGGCGACGCGCCGTCCGCCCTGCGCCGTGACGCGACGCCTGGCGTTCAGTCCGTTCACATGCAGGTGGAGGACCCGGCCGAAATCGACGCGCTCTTCGATGGCGCGATCGTCTACGCCAAGGGCGCCCGCATGCTGGTGATGGTGCGTGGCCTGATCGGCGATGACGCGCTGCGCAAGGGCTTGAAGGCGTACTTTGACGCCAACCAGTACGGCAATGCCGCCGGCGCCGACCTTTGGGCCGCCTTGGGCGACGCGGCCGGCATCGACCTGGGCACCATCATGCACGGCTGGCTCGAGCAGTCCGGTTACCCGGTGGTCTCAGCCTCCGTGGTTGACGGCAAGCTCACGCTGAGCCAAAAGCAGTTCTTCATCGGCGAAGGCAAAGACTCTGGCCGCCAGTGGCAGATTCCGTTGAACGGCAACTACGCGACGCCGCAGCTGATGACCACCCAGACGCTTGACCTCGGTGATTACCAGACCCTGCGCGACGCCGCCGGCAAGCCATTCCGCCTGAACGTCGGCAACGAGTCGCACTTCATCGTCAAGTACGACGCGACGCTTTTGGCCGACCTGCTGGCAACGGCGGGCGACCTCGACCCGATTGCACAGCTGCAGCTGCTGCAAGACCAGCGGCTGCTGGCGGAAGGCGGTCAGATTTCTTACGCCAAGGTTGTGCCGTTGTTGCCCCAGTTTGCCGACAGCACCTCCGCCGTTGTGCTCAGCGCCGTGTTTGGCCTCGCCAACATGCTTAAGAAGTTCACCACCCCGGATTCGACCGAGGAAAAGGCGCTCAAGGCGCTGTTCGCCAAGCTGTCCGCTGACCACGTTGCGCGGCTGGGTTGGGCGCCGGTTGCCGGCGAGGCCAACAACGACCAGCTCGCGCGGCCGCAGGTACTCAGCGCCGCGCTGTACGCCGGCGACCCGGCCACGGTTGCCGGGGCCCACGCCGCCTTCGCCAAGGTGACCGAACCCAAGGACCTGCCGGCCAACACGCGGCCTTACATCCTGGCCAGCGAGGTTCGCTGGCACGCCAGCGTCGAGCTGTTCGACAAGCTGCTCAGCGACTACCGCACCTCCGCTGACCCGAACTACAAGGAAGCCATCGCGTACGCCCTGACGGACACGCAGGATTCCGTTTTGATTGGCCGTTTGATCGACGCTTTCGAGGATGCCGACACCATCAAGCCGCAGGACCTGCGCGGCTGGTACGCCGGCGTGCTCGCCAACCCGGTCGGCCAGCAGGCGGCCTGGGACTGGCTGCGGACGGAATGGTCCTGGCTTGAAAAAACGGTCGGTGGCGACATGGAGTTCACCACCTACATCACCGTTTCCGCCGGGCGCTTCTACACGCCGGAACGTCTGGCCGAGTTCAAGGCCTTCTTCGAACCCAAGAAGGACGTGCCGGGTCTGGGTCGCGAAATCGCGATGGACACCAAGGCCATCGCCGGTCGCGTCGCCTTGATCGCCGCGGAAGGCGCTGCGGTCAACGCCGCAGTGGCCAAGGCCATCAAGTAACCTGCATGACAAAAAATCAGTTGCCGAATTGCCGGCAATGACGTTTACCCTCAAAGTTGGAAACGACTTTGGGGGTTTTTCTATGACCAAGATTCAGATGGAAATAAAGGTTAAAGCGGTAGAGGAATTTCTTACTGGGACTGAATCAAAGGCTTCAATTGCA